>CAYSSY010000033.1:0-11790 GCA_964434055.1 uncultured Gammaproteobacteria bacterium
GCCGTCGTAATCGCTGGTAAAGTAGTAACTCTGAGTGCCTGACCAAGGGCTGTATACCTCACAAGTCACGTGAATTACCTTTGATCCAGCATTGGAACTAACAGTGATGGAACCTTCGTGAATACCCGCGGATAGTCCTGATCTATTAACCGTCACCGTAACTTCCTCATCATTTGGTCCGGATGAAGGAGAACAGGTTATCCAGTTATCTGACGGGGATGTGCTCCAGTTGATATTATTCGGTGAAGTTTCATCCTCAATAGCGAAAGTTAGTTCATCTTGAGTCAGCCCGAAATCCAGGTTGTCGGCAGAGAGCATCATTATCTGACCAGGTACTATACCTCCAGAAATCAACGTCACCATCACTTCCGTAATTTCATTAGCCGCGGCATTGATGGTTACAGTCTCTTCTTCACCTTCTAAAGCTATTTTGACAGTGTGCGAACCACTGCTAGCGCTGATTAAGCCTGACGGGGTTGTCGCATTTGTGCAAGGGGTTTGATTATCAACGTAGATTGTGCCGCCTGATGGACGGGAATTGATGTGCAGTTGAGCAAAGCCAGAATTATGTAAGGTATAACTAACCGTTGAACCGTTATCAGTGACGTAACCTAATTGAAAAGTTTGGTAAGTATTGCCTCCATTATCATACTGTTCATCAACCGGACAGCCGAGAATACTAATCCAGTTATTATCCCGGTATGCTGCCCAAATGTCGCCTCTCAATAAATGCGCTAAATTTCCACCTGCTAATGTGCACTGATCAGCTTCGCCTGTGTTATTGGGATCATACATGATAATACAATCACCATAAGCACCGTCATTAAAATTCTGCACCCAGAAGAATTTTGAACCAGAATAAGTCCATTTGTGAACAGCAGCTGGGTGATAGGCATCGGCAAAAGGCCAACCGAGATTGACCGACATACCGTTTCGCTTAAAGCATTCAACAAACGGATAGCTAACAATTGGCGACCAGCTAATTGTCGGACCGCTACCTTGCGGGAGGTTTTGGAGTAATAGATCAGGGTTAGCTGTGGCAAAACCACCGCTCGGATCAAATGCACCAGGGCCAAAGTAGTCAGGATACGGAAAGTCTTCAGTGATTGACCCGTTCCATCTTAAATAACCGCCTTGGCAATCTTGAACAGTGTAACTTGACCAAGTGTAGCTGGTATCAATTGGAGCGGCTAAATACGAATTCGGACCGCCCAAATCTTCCCATTCTTCAAACATGTCGCCATAGATTAACACGGCATTCTTAGCGCCGCGCATCGCATCATAAATGATATGTGGATTAGCTAAGGTACCACCGTTGATAGAAGTGTTCGGATGCGTCATGTAGACATTGGCAAAGTTGTTTGATGTCCAGGAATCGTGCCAACCATATTCATTAATCTCAATGGTTTGACCGAAAGCGGAAGAACCACCGACGGCAGTGTAGACGAGGTCGAAAAGATAAATGTTCTCCGATATATAATTCTGATCCTCGGCAGGCACGCCAGTAGTGGCTACACTTCTGATACTTGAAACTGGCGCAGTACGACTCACTTCTGAAAATCCTGATGCGGTAGATTGTCCGCTTAAAGTGCCATCCTCCTGCTCTTGCCAATGAATGTGGATTGGCCAATTTGGCGTTCCACCTACCAGACCAAGTACTTGACCTTGTTGTACCTCTTCGCCTCTTTTGACAAATGGATGCATAGCCATATGAGCAGCTTTGCCAAACTTGCCGTCACTGAATTGGATAATTACATACCAACCCCAACCATCAAAATTTCGGCCAGTATTATACCCTACTGCAGAAACAATCCCAGAACGAGGCGCCAAAAAAGGTTTATACAAATCATCATCAGAACCGGCACCCCAATTAAAATCCCAAGCAAATTTCATGCTGTTGGAACTTCTGTGAGTTGGGTTTGGATTTTGCGCGGTATTACTTGGGTCATCCGCATTCCCTTGTTCGCACCTCCATGTCTCATTGGCTAAAACTGGTAAGTGGTAATCTGAACTCTGCCCCCATGCTGTTGCTTGCATCGCAAAAGCAAACAAAGCAACCAAAACAAAACTTCTTGCTTTCATAATTGTTACCTCCTAAATTAGTTGTGAGTTGTTAAAAGAACTAGGTTAAATTATGTTTTATTAAAATTGGATTGAAAACACTATCTGTTCAAATCTCTCCAGTATTTCCTGATTGTTAAAATCAAAAGGGATTCTTAAAAGCATTGAATAAACATCCTTATCGTGCTGAATATAATAATACCGGAAAATGGTAGCAATACCTTCAATTGGTTTTCGAGCGGTCAGTTCAACGATATTAAATTCATTGTTGTTTTTAACTGTCTTATTTATAAGTGTTTCCGTCTCTCCTAGTTTATTTGAATAACTTCGTCCAACGGTAAACTTTTTTAATTCATCCACAATGGATACATTTTTTTGAATATATAACTCAAAAATTATCTCATTATTATTTTGAAATTCAATAGGAAGTTTACCATTACTAATTAATAAATATGGTTCGTAACTAAAAGTCGTTGCATAAAATTCTTTTGGGGCATCTAATTCAACACCCAGATTCTTACTAATATATGAGATTAAACCATTCTTCTCATCATTCACATTTACAATCCACTCGTTGCTATCTACATTTGAACTATTAGTTGAATTGATATTATTGACAAGTATAATATTTGTATTTTGCCCATTATCCCCACCATTCTTAGTGAACATAGCAAAACTCGCCCCTCCCATCACGATTAAAATCGCTAAAATTAAGATGATTTTGGTTGATTTTGGCATATTGGCTCCTTTCTTTAAGACGAGCTAAATAATTAATAAATCCAATAAAATCATAAGATAAATAGTTTTGTTTGTAAAACAAACGATTTAAAAATAGTTTATTTAGAAACTGCTATAAACTTCTTTAACAATATCCTTAGAACTGCCTTCATATAAATAGAGAACAAAATTATCATCATCGTCAAAACCAGCGCGAAAAATCATTGGTTTTTCAGAACTACTGTCTATAATATGATCGCCCCAGAAATACATTTTTTTCAAAATTTTCCCATTCACCACATAATAACCCATAAGTTGATTACTTAGATTGCCACGGAAAACAAAATCATTGCCTTTTGAATCAAAGATAATATCGCTAATGTTTGAATATCTTTGCCGCTCATTGTTTCCATATAGATATAACTCCCTGTTTTTATCTTTCATTATGATTATCTCCGGCTCGTTTTGATTCGATGTTGGCGAATAATAATAAGTGTATATTTCATCATCGCCCTGCGGTTTAAACACAATGGTCTCTTGACTATTATCAATCAACACCAGAAACCAGTGTCCTGATTTGTCTCGGGCTCGAAAGAAAACCTGATCTCCGCTTTTATTAAATAATTGATCCACATAATCCCATGGCTGCGATTTACCTAAACCAACAACTGAGACGCGCCACACTTCTTGGTTGTTTGAATTTAGTTCTTTGGTGCGATAAGCCAGCGTGTTGGCATTTTTGGTATAAATTAAATTATCAATAAAATCTTGCTGATCAATGATTGTCTCATTTTTATATAAAATCCACTTATTTTTTTCTTGGGTGAGGTAGAAAAAATCGCTGTTTTTTGTAAATAATAGAGTCTGTACATAATCAAACGGCCCTATTTCCTTTTCATCTTTAACAACAAACCACCCTCTTTCATCCATGGCGCGATAGGCAAAGGTGTTCGAATCAGGACTGAATACGGGTTGATCTACATATTGGTACTTCTTCCTTGGTTCATTATCGACAACCATAAAAAAATATATTTGATCCTCTAAGACACGATAACCGCTTCTCAATTCGTTTGGACTTTCCGCACAGCGATCTATATAAAAATTACTACTTGAACGACTATATTTTGAATCATCTTCATAATATCTACAACCATTTTCTCTATAATATCCCTGTCCGGTTTTATCGGCATAAGCTTGCATGGGGGTAGTAAAATTTCTAGAACTACAGCCCGCTACACACCCTCCTTTATATGGCACCTCTTTACCTGTTAAATCGGAAATCAATTCGTAAGCATCAGACCCAACAATGTATTTGGCACTGCCGCCCCAATTATCCGGTCTTTGTTTCGGACCAAGCGCCGAAAATGATTTTATCTCTTGCGACGTCTGCCTATCAACGATTGATCTTGATATTAATTTTAAATCGCTTTTCTCAATCAAAGAGGGAATCAATATTTTACTGCCTTCATATATAATTGGGCTATTCGCTTTTGATAACTTTATTTTATTTGCTGCAAAAATTTTATTCCACAAATATTCATCGCCATAATACTTTTTAGCAATTTTCCAAAGAGTCTCTCCTTTGGCCACAGTATGAGTTTTTGTTTCTTCTGCCTGCTGTTGCTTATTCATTGCCTCCTTTTCCAACTGTTCAAATGTTGCGACTTGATAAATAAACTCTCTCGGTTCTCCTGCCAGGTGAACTAAGCCATATTTTAAAGGGGTAACTGCGCGCCACAGCTCAGTAAAACCCATCACATAATAACCATTAGGAACCTCAAATATGAAAGTCCCATCTTTGTTTGCTTGATAAACTAAATTCTTTTGACCTTCTAATCTTATACCCTCGCCGTCAACGGGAATAAAATTAACAGAAAGCTCTTCTTTTAAATTATTGCCATATAAATCATGTATTTCACCATATACTTTTGTCGTCTCATTAACAGCATTGGCCTTAAGTAAAAATCCTAAAATACCAACATTAATAATAACGATTAAGACAATAATTCTGATTATTTTAGTTGATTTAGACATAGAAATTAAAATGGAATTTCTTGAAGATTTAAAATATTAACCGGACACTTGCACTCATATTTCTCAATTTTGCTTTCATAACAACAAGAACAATCTTTAATATTCTTACTCTTGCCAGTAACCTTATCCAAAATATATACCCTGTTAAACACAGAACCGCCATCACCGCCCCCGCAAGAATAAACCAGGTTTGCTTCTATAAATCCATTAATATGGACAAAACCTATATCGCCAAACGGCGGACAATAAGTCTGTATGGTTTTCAATTCTCCATACTGGGAAAAAGTACCAATTAAGTTGTTATTGGCAAATTTATTTCCCTCCTCTTTATCATACTGGCCATAACTTACAAACGCTAAGATATTGTAATCAGAGCAAATTTCAAAATATTCGCTGTTAGCCAATATATCGCTTATTTCTTTATTCTCCAAAAAATCTGCAAGCAAATAAGTATTTTTTTTATTCTTGTTTTTGAGATAATTTTGTTTTATTTTTTCAAAATCACTTCCAGTTAGACAGTTGAAGTCTGAATTAAAGAAAGCCAACGACAATTCAGCATCATCAGCAACAGCTTCACTCTTGGTTTCTACAGTATTCTGAATATTATTATTTGGAACTTCTTTTGTTTCTTGTCGTAAAAAATAAGTTGTTCCGATGATAATTACCACAACCACTGATATAACGATTAAAATGACTTTGGTGGATTTAAACATATTTTATCAATAGATATTAATTATTATTGGTTCCCCGTCTGGCATATAGCTATCCCAAATTTGCTCTCCATCTTCAATCGGAATAAAAACATTACCCCAGTTATCGTGTTTAAAAGGCTGAACTTTAATCATATCATTAGTGACCCACTCTATTGAATTTGGCGCGACTCGACAGCCGTCACCGCATTCTATTATACTTTTATCAGCTGACAATTTGTAAATAAAATTAGTTCTTTTAAAAGTTAAAAAATCAAATATATAAAAAGTGGTATCTTTAATAATCTCTCCTTTTTCTTTATCATAATCCGTTACAAAACTTACCTCCACCGCCTTTTTTTTATTAGGACTTATTACCATATTATACTTGACGGGGATAGCGGTTGTGCTGGCTTTCTCTATTAAACCGGAGGCTAAATCAATTTCCAAATAAGGACCACTAAAAAAGCAACCGCCACATCCAGCCGTACCATAAATAAAAATATATAACTTTCCATTATCCTCAAACCGAAACCATTCGTTAGCGTTTTCACCGATACCCTTTCCGAGTTTATTACTTATAAAACGTTCACCAAACTCTCCAGCCTTAATGAGACTATAAAGGTTTTTATCAAAAACTTTTTCAGAATTTTTATAAAGACAACCATTTACAACATTATATTCGTTCTTTTTAAGTTCTCTATCCATTTTTAAAGAACAATCTCTTTTTTCCAATCCTTTACCAATTTCTTCAAACTGCCCATATTCCCTATATATACAGCCATTAATATTATATTTTTTATAAGGACCGCCTTGATAGATAGTTTCCGGACAAAATTGATCAGGCCAATCTATAAATGGATCATAAATTGCCTTAAATAAAATTTCTTTTTTACCTTGAGAATTATTATCCCTTATAATCTTAAAAGTTATCAAACCACCGCCAATCACAACTAAACCGGCTAAAATTAAAATATTTTTGATTGATTTTGACATACAATTAATTTTTACTGTGAGTTTTTGGAATAAATATCTCTTTTAACATCGCTCATGAAGTCAGCAAGAGAATTTAACCTGTATTCAAGCTCTAGTTCTTGAGATAATTTATCTTCAGGCTTATATGGCGATTCAACGGAAACTATCAATTCATTGATGTCACTTTCATGGCGACATTGATATTTTCCATATTTTAACGCAATCCACCCTCCGCCAGTCGAAGCAACCTCTTTAAAATCCGGCATCTGCCAAACTTTAATTTCACGCGTACTAATCATGCCGTAGTCACTACAATCAAAGAAAAATTGCTTATCCTTACTAAAGCCAGAGACTTGCGGAAACTCCCGCTGAAAAATCACTTTGTTATTCTTTAAATCAAACACGTTTAAAGCTGAAAATTCCCAGCCAGATGTGTCATAAAACAACAAATTATTATCATACTCAAATCTTGGGTTTGAATACCGTGGTACAAAATATTCAACTGTGTCATTTTTAGGATCTTTTTTATAAGATGATTCTTGTAAGATTCTTTCTTGCCCATTTTTCTTTATCAATAAATAAAAATGATTATCTTGTCTTAATCCGACGATAAAAACATTATCCTTAAAATAATAATCGCCAATAATTTCTTCAGTTGATAAAATTTTGAGCATATTTTCTGTGACGCTAATTTTTACCCGATAGTAAACCATGTCTTTTGCTTCCAGACGAAGGCCGACAATGATTTCATATTCGTTCCCTTTAGCCCGGATTAGTTCTTTTAATTCAACCGCCCGGACATTTTTATAATTATTGTCAAAATCTTGAAATGTCATTATGGGCGCATCCAACATTGAATATGCTTCGCTAAAATTATTATTGGCGATTAACTCGTAAAATTTGTTAATGGTGTCAATATTTTTAGAGTTATTGTTATTAACCAAGGGAATAAATTTTTCTTCCGTTATTTCTAAAGTATCAAGAATCTTTTCAAAAACAGGATCATAACGGGACAATAGATTAATGCGATATATTTTGCCGTTACGTTCAGTCGTAATGACATAAACGTCCTGGCCCAGCATATTACTATAATAACTTTTTTCCTTAGCCGGATAATTATCTATAATTGTATTAAAGACACTTTTGTAAACAATATCCGATGTTTGTGATTCGTCTTTATTAATAACACCTACGGAAAAAACAGGCGGCGGAGACTGCGGATTATCTCCAAGGGGCTGCTTGTCCAGCCGAACATAATTATACTCGCCCAGTTCGTTGGCATACATCTCTTTTGGATACTGAAATTCAAAGCCGAACTCCGTATTTCTATATATCTGCCAATCGGCGGTGTCAGTCACAAAAGGCGCGTTGTTACGGGGGACATTTTCTCCTGTCCCACTGTTTACGAATATATTGATATTGACATTATCCCTACCATCACCAATTTTCTTTGTAAACACCATAAAAACCACAACTCCAACTATACCAACAACTAAGGCTAAAATTATGATAATTTTTGTTGATTTAAGCATATATTTAATGATTCGCCATTTGTCTATAATTTACCCATTTAGCAACTAAGTTGTCAAATCAATAAAATCACAATCTTATGGGATATTCCATCTACACCTAGCGGAGAAAAAAGGCACGGTAAGCACCCATCTCAAAAACCAGTTGAAATATTAGAAAGGTTGGTAATTGGCGGAACAAAAAAAGGTGACATAATTATTGATCCGTTTGCCGGTAGTGGAACAACTGCTTTAGTAGCAAAAAATCTTGAAAGAAAATTTATAACAATTGATAATAATAAAGAATACTGTAAAATTACTTTAAACAGACTGAGGGATGGACACCAACAGCAAATTATATAATCTATAAAACGTAAATGAAAACCATCAGCTCTAACGCTGGTGGTTTATCTGATTAATTTAAAAAAACACTTACAAAAAGTGTTTTTTGTATTTTTACTGAACAAATTTTTTAAATTCAGAAAAACCCATTTTACCCAAGTAATCAGCAACAGCAACTATTTTCTGTTTTGTAGAATCATTAGCTATAGGCTTAATTTTATCCATTATACTCTCATATGAACCCACTCTGAATTTCATGGGCCAATGCTTATCTTTATTTTTAACTAATAAATCTAAACATATCATAACCTCTTCAGGAAACTCTTCAGCATATGTGGAAATTCCCTCCAGTATTTTATGATCTGGCTCAACTAGTCCACCACTAACCTTTAATGTTTTAACTAATTGTTTTATATTAAATCCTCTTGAATAGGGACTATTAACAAACCACCAACCAAAATTTTTAGCTATGTCAGGAGCAAGATTATCTAACTCACCTTCCCATATCCACTTTAAATTATTAGGATTAGGATATTCATCTTCTTTTATTTTTGCCAATTCTGGCTTAAGAATATTAGCACCAATATACCAAATCATGTGATTTTTTAACGATTCATTCTTGTTTTTGAATAATTCTTTTGCAATTTCACTGTGTCCGTCTGTACCATAGGCAACAGCCCAAGCGACATGATTGCTTAACTTATCTGTAAAGTTAAATCCGTCATTTTTTTCTTCAGTGTGAGCTTCTGCAAAACTTAAAGCTTTAAGATATTGTTTCTTAAGTATTAGAAACAGGTCTGCATACATGGTACTCATTAGATAGGTACCAAATGAAGCTTTCCATAATGGATTATTAAAATCATCAGGGAAAATCCTATCTAAATTCTCTTTCACCCATTTTGAATTATTGCCATATAAAAATCCAAAGTATCTGCCGTAAACAGAATAAATTGTTTGTGATGGGTCATTATCCAGGTGATCGTCTAAAACTTGGGTAACTTCTGTTGGTAAACTTTTACTATCTTCATTTTTATTGACCCAGTAAGAATATCTTATCAATGCGTGAAACGATTCACCCCTTGTTGTATTAATAGACATTGTAAACGGATCCATATTGTCGCCACCATATTCTTTTTCGTGTTGAACTGTGGGGTCTGGACTTTGCGTGCCACGAAGTATAATACTCCACACATCTTTTCTTCTTTCATAGGGTACTATTGTTTCCTCCATTCCCAAACCTTGATCTAATAAACTAACCAAAGCTTTAAGAGAACCATCAAAACCGTAATCAAACTTTTCTATTTTTTTAGGGAATTGAGCAATTTCCTCATCAGATAGTCTAGTCATAATTACCCCAGCGTTAATTATACTCTCCCAATCTAACTCTTTGTGCTCTTTCAGTGCTTGTTCAAACCCCCAAAATAAATGAAAAATATAATCAAACCTTAACTTATTGGTAATAAATTGTTCAGCAATAGTAAAATATTTTTCCGGTGTCGATTTTATTGAATCACTTAATAACCTGCCCAAACCCTCCGGACTTGGAGCCATAAAATTATCAGCAGGTGGTTGCCAATTCTTTAACTGATCAACAATCTGTTCGGAAGTCATTTCATCAAGCTGTTCTTTAGAATAAGGGCTAGTTGGGCCAACATAAGATTTCATTTTATATCTATTAAAATCTGGTTCATCATACTCATCTTTATTTTCATTAAACCATTGCAGTAAATCTTTTGGTAATTCATCTAATGGCAGCAAATATAAAAGTTCAAACTTCCACCTCTCATATATTCTATCTGATCGCTCTTTGTTTCCTTTTTCTAGCGCCTTAATAATTGGTGGTTTGTTTCTAATATAGGAAAAAATAACTTGTTTTTGACTTTCAACTAATTTTTGAAAATTATTTTTTAATAGCTCAGCAAAATCATCACTAAGCGTGTCGACATTATATTTAGTAGAATCAACCAATATAGTCTGGACCTCATCAAAAAACAAATTATCAAATTCGCGATATATCCGCTCTTGAATCATCCTAAAAATTTTTTCTGGGTACTTCTCTAACACTTTTACAGCTTCCTGTAATTTTTGTGGTTTTGTTTGGCCTATAAGCTTAAGTTTGTTATATAAATGGAAAATTAAAATATGTTTTATGTCGTCATGTATACCCATCTTATCATCAATATAATCATAATCCCTACTAGACCAATCCTGATTTTTGTCATAGTCCCTTTGTTTATCCAATCTATAAAACCAATATAATCTTTGAGCAATTAAATTCACTACCCCAACCGGATAATCATTAAATAGTTTTTCGACATTCTTTTCAAGTAACTCATTGTATTGATATTCATTTATACATGATACAACATTGCCCTTATATGTATTTTGAGAATTGTTATTATTTTTTAAGGAAAGTAAACTTCTCAATAAATTTATTACATTTCTTTTCATTCCGCTGTTATAAATTTTTTCAAACAATTTAATTATCTCGCTCCCAGCCCAACGATCAAAATCACCTTTCTGAATCCATTTATTTTTAACAATGATATCAGAAATTCTGCAAGCATTTTTAATATCTATATTTAAGGCCACGGTTATAAAATCATCCCTTATTCTTGAATTTAAATTTGTATTTTTTGAAATTTTCTCTAACACATCAACAACTTCCTTTGGTTTTTCTGAAGCAATTCTGATTAAGTACATTGTTGGAGGCCAAGGCATCATATCATTCTCGTCAATATCTTCAAAAAAACCATTCTCAAGTAAAACATTAGCCCAAGAGGACGACACTCTCTCAAAAAAATATTCGTAATTCCTCCTATACACAAAAATGTCTTTTAATCTTTGTAAATTTTCTGGCTTTGGTTGTTGTTTAAGTATCTCATCTATTTCTTTCTCTAAATCAAAATAACTACTGGTTACTATTAACAAAATTTCTTCTAAACCATATAAATTATTCATAAATTCTGACTCTTCAAAGTTGGCCTTTTTTGCAACCCCATTAAACCATATGTGCAATTTTACCCACCTCGATATAATTGGTTCTATTACCTTTTTGGGCAGACCACCTCGTGGATCAAGAGCAGTGATTCTTTTTATTAATTTATCTTTATGCGTCTCTCTTTCTAAATAACCCCTAACATCATCCAAATCGTTCCAATTCGGCAAATTTTCTTCTGTAAATTGTTCAAGCCAATTATTTATTTGATCACTAAGTTGTTGATTACTATCTTTTCCTAAATCATCAGTAAACAACCAATTTAAACATCTTAGTCCATGAGCCATTAATTGAAACTTGTAAGGCTTAAAAGGCATATTTTTTAATATCCACAAGTTAGCTTTATAAATACTGGCGAAACCACTATCTATTTCGCTTAGTTGTCTAAATATTTTTTGTTGTTTTGGATCATCAATCTCAAAATCCCTGCTTGCATTTGCAGGCTGTGATTGAATATCAGTTATTT
>CAYSSY010000034.1:0-11363 GCA_964434055.1 uncultured Gammaproteobacteria bacterium
AGTGTACAGTCAGTCCGTCTTGATACCCAGAGTTTAATTGAGCTTTACTATAATAGCTATAATCCAGATATTTATGACCAGCAAAAATTGGTGGAAATTGAGAAACTACAGGTAACAGTGGAATAATAACTATAAATTCAAAATTCAAATATCAAATGTCAAACAAATTAAAATATATTTTATTTATTTGATATTTAGATTTTAACATTAGAGCTTTTAATTATCTATGTTCAATTTATTGAAAAGACAAAAGAAGAATGCATATCAGAAAAAAGAGGAGAAAAAAGAACTGGTACCGGCGATGGAAGTTAGGGGAATTGAAGAGGAAGTGGAGAGCATTGAATCAGAAAGAGTGTTTCGTGAGGGTGAAATCTCTATTCGAGATTTAATTGCACCTTCGGCTTTAAGAATAACGCCTGATCACTTGGAACTGGGGAATAAATACGTCCGGACGCTTTTTGTTATGACTTATCCGCGTTATATCAATGTCGGTTGGTTTGAGCCGATCATTAATTATAATGTTACCCTAGATATTGCCATGTTTTTCTATCCTGTCGAGTCAAGTATTATTTTAAAGCAACTTAGAAATAAAGTTGGTGCATTAGAAGCGCAGTTAATTGCTGATCAGGAAAAAGGAGCAGCGAGAGATCCAATGCGAGAGACGGCTTTAAAAGACATTGAGAAACTGCGCGATGATTTGACTCAGAACATTGAACATTTTTTTCAATTCGGTTTATATATTACTCTTTATAGTGCGAGTTTAGATGAGTTAAATAAATTAACTGAAAGCATTGAAACAATTATCGGATCAAAGTTGGTTTATACAAGAAGGGCCTTTTGGCAGTCTGAACAAGGTTTTACTTCAACCCTACCTTTAGCCCAAGATGAAATAAATGTGACTTTTAATATGCAGACCTCGCCGATTGCTTCTGCTTTTCCTTTTATGTCATCAGAGTTAACATCTGATAATGGTGTGCTTTATGGTATTAATCGGCACAACAATTCTTTAATTTTGTTTGATCGTTTTTCTCTTCAGAATGCCAACATGGTTGTTTTTGCCACTTCTGGCGCCGGTAAGAGTTACGCTATTAAACTGGAGGTTTTGAGAAGCTTGATGATGGGAACAGATGTGATTATTATTGATCCGGAAAGGGAATATCAACATCTTTCTGAAGCGGTTGGTGGGACGTATATTAATATTTCACTGAATTCTGAAAGCAAAATCAATCCTTTTGATTTACCACGACCAGTTGGCGAGGGATCTAAAGCCGGCGACATTATTAGATCAGCAGTCATTACTTTAAAAGGTTTGTTGCGTATTATGCTTGGCACTCTTTCACATGAGGAAGATGCACTTTTGGATCGGGCACTCTTGGAAGCTTATGCTAAAAAAGATATTACCCCAGAATCAGATTTAACTAAAATAGAACCACCAGTGATGCAAGATTTACAAGAAGTTCTGGCGGGGTTAGTGGGAGGTGAAAGTTTATCAGAACGTTTAAGTAAATATACAGTCGGTACTTTTTCTGGACTTTTAAATAACTTAACAAATATTGACATTAATAATCAACTGGTTATATTTTCGGTCAGGGATTTAGAAGATGAACTAAGACCAATCGCCATTTATACAGTTATTAATTTTATTTGGAATATTGTTCGGTCGGAAATGAAACGTAGAATTTTGGTTATTGACGAGGCGTGGTGGCTGATGCAGCATGACGACTCGGCTAAATTTATTTTTGCGCTGGCAAAACGTTGCCGTAAATATTATCTTGGTTTGACAACCATCACTCAGGATATCAATGACTTTTTAGGTTCGCCTTATGGACAGGCAATCGTGACTAACTCTTCAATTCAGTTGCTGTTAAGGCAGTCACAAGCTTCAATTGCCAACGTGGTTAAGACTTTTTTATTAACAGAAGGAGAGCGCTATTTATTACTGGAATCGGCAGTCGGTGAGGGGATATTTTTCGCTGGTAGCAAGCACGTAGCGATTAAGATTGTCGCTTCTTATACTGAAGATCAATTGATTACTTCTGATCCAAGACAACTGTTGGAATTAGAACAAGCGAAGAAAGATTTCGCCATGAACGAGGAAGAGCAAGAAAAATAAAAAATGATCAATTTTTAATTTCTAATGTCTAATCAAGTCAAGTTTAAATTACTAAAGTTAATATTATATTATTCATTAAGTCATTAATTTAACCTTTGGATTTTGACATTTGAATTAATTTGCAATTATGAACCCATTATTAAAAAGAATTTTAGTTTTTCTAATCGTCCTAGCACTTCTAATTGGCGGCGCTTTTGCTTACTACTATTTTTTTATTAGTAAACGGGAACCAGCTTTCAATGCTAACCAGCCAGTTAATGGTAATGTGAATGTCAACGGCGGACAGTTGCCGCAGTCTAATGATAATAATAATCAGAACACTAACCGGCCGGCACCGGTTATTGTTGATCCCATCACACAAGCGAAAAACAGTTTAGTACCTTTAGCTATTTCTTTTGTTGAACGGTTTGGTTCATATTCCAACCAGTCAAATTTTAGTAACATTATCGAACTCAAGCCTTTCATGACCTCCAAGATGAGCCGTTGGGCTGATGACTATATTAATAAATTAAAGCAAGAAACTGGTAGTTCCTTGGTCTTTCACGGGTTTAACACTCGTGTTTTGAAGACAGATTTTATCTCATTTGATAAAGATAGTAGTGCGACAATTATGTTAAGTACACAGCGTGAGGAACAAACAGGATCACGCGTTAATAGTCGGACATTTTATCAGGACATAAAATTAGAGCTGGTTAAAGAGGGAGGCGTCTGGAAGGTTGCCGGCGCTTATTGGCAATAATAAATAATTTTTTTAAAATTATGGAAAAAATTGCAGACCAATTATTAAAATTAGTTGAGAGTTGTGAATTTTTTTCACAGTATGAAAAAAGTTTTTGGAAGCACTTAATTCCAGTTTTGGACACCAAAACCCAAGAGGATATTTATGAAGCCATTTTGTCTGGTCAGAAGAATCTTAGAACTGTTATTGAAAAAAATATTGAAAAATTGAAAAAAATTAAAAATAGACATATCCAAGAATGGGAAAATCTAATTTTAATGGAAAACAAGAAAACAATGAAATTAGTTTCTAAAAATATTAAAGAAGATGATGAAAAAAATATAAAAAAAATATATGATCAATTAAAAATTAATTAGCATCGATATGATTACAGAACAACGAAAAGACATAAATAGTGAGCTATTGGCAAAAGAAGAGGCACCAGATGCTGGTTTATCTGATTCTCATTATATTGATCAACAGGCTGGTAAGGCTGACTCGGAAACAAACGTCTATTTAGCGAGATTAAAAAGAATCTCTGAGTCGTTAGCAAATCTTTTAGATAAGAGATCTCAAGAGATCCAAGAATTGATAACTTTTCTTTTAAAACAGCAGAAGCAAGAAGTTTTATTGACAGAAGCAAGGGATAATAGCCAAGTTACTGAGGTTGGTAATAGGGTTAAGGAAAAAATTAGCACAATTTTTGAAAAATCATTGTCAGGTTTAAGAAAAGGTGTTGAAGCAGCACCAGAGGTTATGAAAATTATTAAACAATTAGAACTTGATCAAATTAGTGATGTTCAGGGCAGTGTTGGTAAGAACTTATTATCAGTTTTGCGTTTAGCTAGAAGTGCTAATGAAATTGCTCAAAGCAAAGGGGTAATTAGAACAACGCCCGAATCATTAAGAAATAACAGACTTCTTTCTTTAATAAATGCTGCTAATTCTTTTTTAATTGAGAATCCTAAATTTAGAGCGTGGGTTGTGGAGACTATAAATAGAGTTAGAAATAAGAGTTAACGTATATGCCCAAAGAAAGTGATAATAACCCAGTTTCTAACCAGGTTACTTTTTCTGGTATTGATAATCCATTTATTGAAAAAGATAAATTAACAGAAGAAGACGAAAATAAGGCTTCAAAAGTATTAAGAAGAGTTAAGCGTGGTTCTAGTTTGGGTAGCCTGGCTTTTAGTGTAAATAAGCTTGGTCAAAGTTCAAAAGTGGCAAGAAATTTGGGGCATATTTCAACCGCTGCTGATGCTTTAGAAAAAGGGCGTGGTGTGGCCGGAGCTGGTCGTGCAGTCGCATTATCAGCTGCAAAAAAAAAGATTATCAGTCAAATTATAAAAGAAGTCGGTTTAAGTGATTTAATGTATCAGGTTAATACGATTAGACAAGGGAAAATGGTTGCTGATATGTTGAATGAAAAAGCAAAAGAGCAACCCACAACAGCTTTTTTTCTTGCGCTTTTTTTTGCCATCCCGAAAGATATCCTTGATATAATTTCCATTGAAACGCTTTCTTGGATCGACTGGATTATACCGATAATAAATTTATTCCTTTGGGCAGTGTTGTTTTTTTTCTTTTTTGGTAAAGGTGTCAGATGGAGATTGAAAATCCGGCTATATATTGTTCAATTAATTGCTTCAATTTTTGAGATAATTCCATTAACAGGAGCCATACCGACGTGGACGTTGAGTTGTCTTTATGGATATTTTCGTTCTAAAAGAGAGGCTAAAGAATTATACGATAAGGCTGATCAAATAAATAAAACTTTAGAGAAAAAAATATGAAAAAGAAATTTTATTTAATGTTATTCTTATACGTTATTATAGTCTGTGTGTTTATTAATTATAATACTGTTTTGGCAGCCAATGAATCACAACCGTGCAAAGGCACTTATTTACAGGTTTCTTTACCAACTATGCCGAAAAATAGTTGTCTTGATTTAACAACTTATGTTAAAGGTTTGTATGATTCATTCCTAGCCATTATCGGAATTATTGCTGCCGTGATGATGATGTGGGGAGCGTTTAAATGGATTGTCGCTGCCGGTTCCCCTGAAAAGATTAAGGGCGCGCAAACAACTATTTTTGCCGGTGTATCCGGTTTAGTTTTAGCAATTTTCTCTTACATGATTTTGTATGTTGTCAATCCACAGTTGACTGTTTTAAAACCTATTAATCCAGAAAAAGTTGGCAACATTCCATCTTCTTATCTCTGGTGCTCTGAAGTGAAAGAGGTAGGAGATGCGGCTTCGTTTATGTTAGTTGGCACGACTGATAATAGTACTAAGTATACTAAATCACAAACGGTGTGTGGAAAAAAATATCAATATATTGTTACTGATAGTAATGGGCAGAAGGCAACAAAAGAATGCACAGGCGACGCATTAGACGATCAAGGTAGCCCGTGTCAAGGTTCAGGGAAGTACTGTGCTGAAGGAAATAGTACAAACCCCTTGGCACAAGGCGTTTTTTCATGTATTGATCCCGAACCGAGGTGTACGAGATTGAATAGCGAGAAATTAATGACTACAGACGAAAACATAATGGGTTTGTGTAATAAATACTCAATTAGTGGTAAGGGATTATGTGAATGGGCAGAGAGTTCCCCGTCACAGGTTATGAGAGATTATGGTGAAAGACATCAATGTAATTGGCGACAAGCTTTACAGTGTCCGAGTGGCACGAATCGCGTACCATGCGAAGTGTGTAATCAAGCACATGTAGATTGTTCTGATTTGACAGGAACTTTAAAAAATATAGCGACATCTCTTTTTGGTGGAGGGAGTGTTATAAAAAGTGAATGTGTAAGTAATAGCACCGAAGATGTTTATCTTTATGATGTTAGTAGATCTGTAAGAGAGAGTGTGCTAGATCCCACAGGGGCACGTGTTGTTTTTTACGTAAAAGGTATTTGTTGTCAAGGCGGAGGTGGGGCACAATGTATTAATAAATAAATTTATTTATGTTTGATCTCTCAGAAATAAATTACAAAAAGGCCGTCTTAGTGATTTTAACGATCCTGATTAGTATTGGTATAATTGTTGGCATTACTTATTTTGTTTTTATTAAAAAACGGTTGGGTCCCGAAGCTAATGTCAACGGTGGTTTACCTGGCGGACAACTGCCGGGAACAGGCGAAGGGTTTAACGCCAATATTGGCGGTGGCGGCGGACAACTGCCGGGAGTTGGTAGTCTTAATATCAACGGCACGATTATTGAGAGTCCACCACTAGACCAATATGCACGCGGTTCCAATACTGTGGCGCAAGTTATTTCTGATTCCAAAGTGAATAATATTGCCGCTATGCCAGGTAGCAACGCTGTTGTTTATTATGATGCCGAGAATGCTAAATTTTATCGTTATAATGATGATGGTACAACCTCGCTTCTATCTAATAAGGAATTTTATAGTGTCGAAAAAGTCACTTGGTCTAAAGACCGAACCAGGGCGATTATTGAATATCCAGATGATTCAAAAATTTTTTATGATTTTGTTCAGGACAAGGCCGTCACTCTGCCTAAAGAAGTTCAGGATCCGGCTTTTTCTCCCAACGGTGAACAGTTGGCTTATAAGTATGAAAGCAGTGATCCGCAAAATAGCTGGTTAGTTGTCTCTAAACCCGATGGCACCGAAGCTCAGCGCATTGAACCAATTGGTGATAAAGGTGATCAAGTGCAGGTAGCTTGGTCACCAGATAACAAAGTTGTTGCTCTTTATCGCGCTTCAGTTAGTGTTTCTCAGGAAGAGGTTTTGCCGATTGGACAAAATGATGAAAATTTTAAGTCATTACTTGTTGATGGTTTTTATTTTCAAGGTGCTTGGAATCCCAATGGCAGCAAATTACTGTATCAGGTTGTATCAGCAGCGAGTGATTATAACCCGACTTTATGGGTCGCTGATGCTAATACCGACAGTCTTGGTTCAGGTAAAATGAGTTTAGGATTAAATACGACTATTGATAAGTGCGTGTTTTCTTCAGACAACGCGACTGTTTATTGCGCTGTGCCGACTAGTATGGAAACCGGCAGCGGTTTAGCGCCAGACTTAAGGCAAGATACCAATGATGTTATTTATAAAATTGATTTGGTGACTGGACTTAAAAATTTGATTGCTAATCCATTGACCGATCAAGGTCAAGGTAATTTTTCCATCGGCAGTTTAGTTTTGACCAAAGACGAGGATAGTCTTGTTTTCTGGGACGAAAAGAATAATCAGGCTTATAAAATAAAGTTAAAATAGTTTTTTAGTAATTTATAAATTTTTAAAAAAATGCCTTCAACAAAAAAAACTAATCATAAATCAGAAAAAAAAGAACACCAATACCTTTTTGTTGTTGTTTCATTGGTTGTTTTGGTAACAGCTTTTATTGCTTTTTATTATTTGAAATCAGTCTGGCAGACCTTATTATTAAGTGTGCCCCAAGAACAGACCACAGAGAATATTACCCTTGAGCAGATTCTTGCACCAGATGATCCTTTTATCGGTTCTGAAAACCCTAAGCTGACCATTATTGAGTTTGGTGATTTTGAGTGCCCGGCTTGTCTTAGCATGGCCCCAATTTTACGGCAACTAGTCCTTGACTATCAAGATCAATTGCGTTTGGTTTGGAAAGATTTTCCTGGCCCGAGTCACGTTAATGCACAAGAAGCGGCACTCGCTGCCAGGTGCGCCCAAGCTCAAGGTGCTTTCTGGCCTTTTCATGATACACTGTTTGCTAATCAGGAAAGTCTGTCTCGGGAACTTTATAATAAAATTGCCATGCAGTTAGGTTTAAATTTGCCAGATTTTAATAATTGTTTGGATACCAATGCCAAAATTGATTTAATTGGCAAAAGCATGGAAGCTGGTCAGTTGGTTGACATCGACGCAACACCATTTATTTTAATTGGTGAATACAAAATTTCTGGCGCGGTGTCTGAAGAAAGCTTAAGAAATTTAATTATGAGTTATCTTAAATAAAAATCGACTTTATTCTAAATGAATTGAAGCTTCAAAAGTTTTAACCTTTTCCTTTATCAAGGGGAAGGTTTTTAAGTTTGGATCCTGAGCCATAATTTTTTCCACCTCTGTCTTAGCTGCTTTTATAACCGGCCAGTCAGTCAGTTTGGCGATTTTGAGCGAATCGTAAAAGCCTGATTGTCTGATGCCATAAACTTCACCCGGTCCCCTGAATTCCAGATCCTTTTCTGATAATTCAAAGCCATTCTTGGCGCTAACAAAGGCCTGCATTCTTTTGACAGTCAGTTCATTTTCCGATTCGGTGAATAAGAGACAATAAGATTGGTGTTCCGCTCGCCCAACACGACCGCGCAATTGATGGAGCTGAGACAGGCCAAAGCGCTCAGCTGACTCGATCATCATGACACTAGCGTTGGGTACATCGATCCCCACTTCGATTACTGAAGTGGCAACTAAAATTTTTATTTTATTGGCCGCGAAGTCCGCCATGATTTTTTCTTTCTCTTCAGATTTTAACCGACCATGAAGCAGGGCGACTGGAAGTTCGGCAAATATTTTTTTATCGAGTTTGGTAAATTCTTCAGTCACTGCCTTAACACCCAATTTATCCGACAGATCGATTAAGGGGCAGATAATAAACACTTGCCGTCCTTTTTTGATTTCAGTCCTTAGAAAATCATAGGCTTCTTCGCGTTCATGAGGACTGACTACTTTTGTAATAATTGGTTTACGATCTTTTGGTTGTTCGTCGATAATTGACAGATTTAGATCGCCGTATAATGTTAGGGCAAGTGAACGCGGTATTGGTGTCGCGGTCATTGATAAGAAATGTGGCGAATCAGCATTAGGAGCGTTTTTTTCTTTAATTAATTTGCGTTGCTGAACTCCAAAACGATGCTGTTCATCAACAACCGCTAAAGCCAATGTTTGAAAGTGGATTTTTTGTTGAATTAAAGCATGTGTGCCGATAATGAAGTGAATTTTCCCAGCACTTAATAGTTTAACCAATTCATTTTTTTTGATTTCTTTTATTGTTGGTATTTGGTTATTGGTTTGTGGCAGAGCTATTTTAGCGTTTGCGCCTGTTAATAAACCAATAGTAAATGGATATTTTTTAAAGATATTAACAAATGAGTTAAAATGCTGGTTAGCTAAAATTTCAGTTGGCGCCATATAGGCCACCTGGTAATTATTGAGCAAGACGTTGATTATAGCAATCGCAACTGTGACAGTCTTGCCAGAACCGACATCGCCTTCTAAAAGACGGTTCATAGGCTCATGTCGGGCAAGTTCTTTAATTATCTCCCAGGCGGATTTTCTCTGAGAATTTGTCAGTTTAAAAGGTAAGTGCGACACAAAGTCTTTGGTGGCTGTTTCCTTGAATTCAATTTTTGGAGCTTTAAAGTGTTGTAATTCCTTTTTGGCGAATAGAGCTCGAGTTTGAAGAATGAAAATTTCATCAAATTTTAAGCGATGCCGCGCCTGTTCCAAAGAGGGAAAATTTTTAGGAAAGTGAATTTGATCGAGTGCTACTTTTAAGGGCAGTAATTTGGCATTTTTTATAGTTTCTGCCGGTAACCATTCGCCAATACTTTGTGCCAAAGGCAGCACCTTCTTAATTAAAAAACGAATTTGTTTTTGTGACAGTCTTTCAGTTGTTGAATAGATCGGTACAATTCTATTGGTGTGTGCGTTAAAGTTGGAATTTTTAGCGATTTTTTCATAAGTTGGATTAACAAATTCCAATCCCGCCTCGTTCATTGTCACCTTACCTGATAAGTAAATTAAATCGCCGGTCTGTAAGATCTTTGTCAAGAAACGTTGATTGAACCAGACTGATTTTATGGAGGCCGTTTCGTCACTAATAATTGCTTCAGTAATAAGCATTCTTCTTTTCCAGGAGCGGCGGGAATTAAGGAGCTCAATTTTTCCTTTAACCGTGACCAAAGAATTGGGCAGCAAATCTTTAATTTTTAAAAGACGGGAGTAATCCTCATAACGGAAGGGGAAATAAAAAAGCAGATCATTAATTGTGGTAATGCCTAGTTGTTTGAGTTTGGGAGCGATTTGACTGGCAATTTTTCCCAGATCTTTAATTTCTGAATTAAGATTCATAAGTAAAACAGGTTGAATTAAGATTTAGCACTAGCTGATATAAAAAAACCCTGTGGCAATTTTTCCTTGATAGGCTTTATTCTTTCATTAATACTGCCCCCACCAGGAGTCGAACCTAGATTTCAAGCTCCGCAAGCTCGCGTTCTATCCATTGAACTATAGGGGCAATATTAGTGAAAGAAAATGTTTACATTAGAATTTGTAAACTTGGCCTAGCTAAAATATTCTCGGGAAAAATTACCAAGGGTAATAAATATTAACTCGTACGACTATACTTTATATGATAAAACAAAAAAAGTAAACCCAAGATAGCGGGTTTGTCACTAGTTTTTAAGTTAGAGTTTGAGCCAACGGGCTAGAGTGTCGGACGACGGTTCGTTTTCTTTACTTAAATCTTCATCTAAATAATCAAGCAGAATTTTTCTGATTTTAACCGGATTCATTTGTTCTAAAGGAATTCCTAACCTAGGAATAATTTTTGATTTAAATTCAAAATACAAATTTTTTATCACAGGCGGTTCATAAAGAATCCAAAAGTTATCCAAGTTTTTATAAGGGTAGAATTTTTGACCAACCTGGATACCAGAATCCGAGATTCTGAAGTTCAGCAGGCTTGTTTCTTTTTTTTGTTGAAAAAGCAGAATAAAAGCGCAAATAACTACAATTAAGGCAAAGAGAAAGTTAAGTGTAATCAGTGCCCAAGTAAAGAGCAGTCCGCCGATAATAATTAGTGTTAAATACCATGCTTTGCTTCTTTCGGTTTTCGGGCGTTCGGGGAACTGCCACTCAATTAACGTTTTGCCTAAATCGATATTTTTTTCAGAGGCCATATTTTTTTAAAAGATTACTCTCTAAAGTTTATTTAGAGAATAAATTAAGTAAATTATAATATTTATATTATATCATTTTTTCTGATTATTGACTACTATTAATTTTCTGGGTATACTAGGCATAAAGCCTTTTTATTTTGGCTTATTTAGATTATTTTATAAATATAGTATCAAATTTATGTTAGTGAGGGATGGATTGAATGACATAATGTTATGGCGGTGTTGAAGGCAATAGAGCGGAGGGGTGCCTGAGCGGTTTAAAGGGACAGTCTTGAAAACTGTTAGGGATGAAAGTCTCTCGCGAGTTCGAATCTCGCCCCCTCCGCTCTATTGCTTGATTGTAAAAAATGGATCAATTACAAGACACAATCTACAAATTGGAAACATCTCTTCTGCAACCAGAAGTTAGAAGCTCTCGCGATCAATTAAGTACATTATTGTCTGATGATTTTAAAGAGTTTGGAAGTTCCGGGCTTGTCTACACAAAGCAGGATATACTTTCAAGACTTCCTGCAAACATTGATCGTATTGTTTACGCGGTGAGTGATTTTGAAATCAAAATTTTGTCCAAAGATGTTGTTATGTCGAATTTTAAGGTAGAAAAAAATACTGACGGAGA
>CAYSSY010000035.1:0-11119 GCA_964434055.1 uncultured Gammaproteobacteria bacterium
GCTCTCTTGTCTTGAACCATCTGGATTAAGCATTAAAGGACCGACAATGCCCACCTGTTCCTTTTCATCCATGAACTTAATAATTTTTTCTATTTGACCAGCTGATACAACAACATCGGGATTAAGAATAAGTATATAGCGTCCTAATGCTTTAGCGATACCGAGATTATTGCCACCACCCATTCCCAAATTTTTATTTGATTGGATAAAAATAACCTGAGAAAAATTTTCTCTAATCATCACTCCACATTGATCATTTGATGCATTGTCAACAACAATTACTTCAAACTGAAAACTAAAATTCAGTTTGTACAAATTTTTAAGGCACTGCTTTGTTAAACCAGCTGATTTGTAATTTAAAATAATAATTGACAGATCCATAACACAAAATCCAAAATTTAAAAATCAAAAATAAAAAATTATTGTATCAAAATTTGCCTAGCAAATTTTGATTAATTTTAAATTTTAAACTGTCACTTTGCATTTTGATATTTAAAATTTAATTTTACTTAAACCACTTCTTCATTTCATTCCTGAACACCCGACGCCTTTCAAAAATATATTTTCTTTTTTCCTTCATTCTTTTTCTTAATTTAATAAAATCAATGAAGGCTTTAAGAACTTTTGTTTCAAAAAATAATACATAAAAAAACTTCTTTAACTCATAAAAAAATATCCAAGGAAAAGCCAATACTAAATTTATCCGATCGGCATTTTTATATATCACCAAAAAATGATTGCGATATGATAAATATCTAACAAAATATGACCGATCCTTACGACCATTAATTGTTTCTTTAACACCGCCATTCCCCCCAGATACGGCACGGAAGTGATACGCCTGTGCACTCGACACAATACCACACCGCCAACCATTTAGTCTTAAACGCCAACAAATATCAATATCATCTTTATAGGCAAAGATATCTTCATCAAAAAATTCCTGTTCAAATCTGATATCTTCTAATGCCACCCGTCGAAATAAAACTAACGCTCCAGTGACACCAAAAACCTCTTTAAACTCATCTTTAATTGCGTTTTGATTAAATGCCGACTGACCAGCGCCGATATCGTAAAATCTTCTTGATTTTTTGGCGCCAATACCCAACGAATCAATTAAATTTGTCTTTTCAATCTCCAAGGTCTCTATATTAAACTTTGCTTTTAAAATCATGCCACCGATGGCTCCAATGGTTTCATCATCTTCAGCAACTTCAACCAGCTTTATTAAAAAATCTTTTTCAACTAATGTATCTGCATTCATTACTAAAATATAATCAGATTTACTGAAATGTATTGCTTTATTGTGCGCCCGGCAATAACCCTCGTTTTTTCTGTTAACAACTAGTGGTATTTGCGGCCAAAATTCTTTTAAATATTCAACCGTACCGTCTGTCGATGCATTATCAACAATCAGAATATTGGGTTCTATTTTTAAACCTTTCTCGTTTTCTAGTTGTAAATTAAAAACAGCTTGCAGACAATCGGGCAAGTATTTTTTATCATTATAAGTTACCAGATGGATGGAAACAGAAGGCATAAAAATAAACTCAAATATTAAAATCCAAATGTCAAATATCTTAAATTTATATTATTTAGTCATTGATTTGAAATTTGGGCTTTGGATTTTGGATTTTTCTATAACGTTGTAATCGGCCTACTCTGTGTTATATAAAAATTCTTTTTTTCATAAGCCCATTCGATATCACACGGAAATTTGTAATGGCGCTCTATGGCCGCACAGATTTTGGCGATCTCAATAATTTTTTGACCTGTCAATTTCTGTGATTCTCTTTGATTTTTTTTGAGCGCCTGCCAGGCGTTACCGCCGCTTAACTTTCGCACCATCATTTTTTCTTGTTCAGCAAGAGTAACATCAATAATTGAAAAATCGCGTTTATCAACCACATATGAATCAGGTGTAATCTGTCCGGAAACCACGGCTTCGCCCAATCCCCAACCCGCCTCAATAATTATCTGATTTTTGTCACGCGTCACCGGATGAACCGTAAAAGCAATACCAGCAATTTCTGACTGGACCATTTTTTGGACCACGACCGCAACTGAGACGTGAGATTTTAAAAGTTTCTTTTCATGGCGGTAAAAAATAGCGCGTGGCGTAAATAGAGATGACCAACATTTGCGTACATTGCCAATTAAAGTTTTTTGGGTGGTATTTAAAAATGTCTCCAATTCGCCAGCCCACGAAGCTTGAGATGAATCTTCAGCAGTCGCTGAACTCCGGACAGCCACATATGGAGTCTTAAGATTTTTAAACTCTCCCATTATTTGATCACTCAAATCTTTTGGAAATTTTGTGTCATGAATTAAATCACGAATTACTACCGAAGCACCGTCAACTGAATTGGTGTCGTGATAATTAACTTTATCAAGCTGAGCTTGAATTTCTTGATAAAGATCTGTTTCGTGTAAAAATCTATCAAAAGCTGGGGCTAAAACAACAAATCCTGGTGGCACAGGAATACCAGCGTTAGTCATTTCACCCAAAGATGCACCCTTACCACCAGCTAAATGGACATCTTTTTTGCTTAAATTATTAAACTTTAAAACAAAATTATTATTTGTTAGAGACATAAAAAATATTTTATTATTACTTATTTATCCTAGCATTTAAGCCATTTTTTTTCAAATTATATTAATAACTTGTTTTTAAAAAATAAATATGATATTATCAGTTTCACAATTACTGTTCCTTAGTCAATAAATTAAACAAAGAGGTATTAAAAAATGCCGCGCAGTTTTCTCTATTACTATGAAATCCAGATTCTGTTGCTGCACCCAGACATGCTGCAAGCTTGGCTTGATCATGATCTTTTAAAAACACTAACCTTTACTGAGCATACCTTGCCGGTTGATCTTTTTGATCATAGAAATCTGGCCGACTCAGCTCTAAGACACATACCACTCCTTGCTGGTTTTGGCGGTAAATCACTCTTAGCTGAACACTCAGCAATCGCTCCCCAAGAAATGCATCATTTAATTCTTGACCGCCGCTCAGGGCAGCTTGTCTCATCAAACACGTTCAAACTCCACTCATAAAAGCCGAAATTCGGCTTTTTTTATTGGTAATTTAGTGATATACTTAAAGCATAATTATTAAATTAAAAAATATGAATAAAGGTTTCGATATTAGAAGACCACGCGAACCACTTGGTCCTGACAGCCCGGTTCAATATTTGAATCCTGAATATAGAGACAAGGAAAAACCGAAAATGACTCTTTTTTTACTGCGTCATGGTGAAAGCAGTGAAGATAAATCAGATCCTAATCGTGATTTAACACCCCATGGTCAGGAACAAGTTCAGGCTAGTATGCAACAAATTCTGGAAACTTTATTAAAAGAAGAAAATCCTGATTTTCAAGACTGGCATGATGAAGAGAAAAAAAGTGAAGCCATTACCCAAGCCATAAAAAATGTTGAATTTCATCTGCGTGATTCCGGTACTTACAGAACTCAGCATCAAGTGTGGTTAGAATATCAATCTTTAAAAAATTATGGCGTAGCTGAAGAAAATATTTATTTACCTCAATCTGTCTTTGAACACGAAGAACTGGTACCCAGTGCTGAAGCAGAAGCTAAAGGTCCCGGAATACAAAAAAGATTAAAAGGCATCCAAGGTCTTGATCCAAAATGGCGCATGGAAGTAATGAGAAGTAAAGAATATCAACAAAGAGTTGGTGCGAGCGACGAGATGGAAGCTTGGGCATTAACGCCAGAGGAAGAAGTGCCTCAAGGCACTGAATCGCGTCAGGCTATGGAAAGACGTTATCAAAGAGATATTACCAAAGCAGAAAGAGTAGTTAATAAACTAACTGAGAATTATCCAAAAAGGGTTGTCACTATTGCTAACAGCCATGCTTCAATTGCCACTTTAGCCGCGGCATCTGAACTAGATATTCCCGTTGCCGATTTAATGAAAAAAATAACTGAAATGCCAGAAGCTCAAGGCTTGCGCTATGATTTCTACGGGCCGGGCAAAAATCACGAAACTAAACCCTTTGGCCCAGATATTGAAAAAGCTGTGGCAGAAATGAAAGAATAATAAATTTATCAAAATCTTTAAATAAATCACTTTGATATAGTTCAAAGTGTTTTATTTTACCCTAAAATTAGCCAAAATTTTCAAAAAAGCTCTTGACAAAATTGTTTGGTTGTGCTACTAACTATAAGAACATAGTACCTTATAAATCTAGCCCTTTATTAAACCTTAATCCAAGGAGGATCCGTCATGAAAAAATCACTAACCAACCTTCAAGTCTTTGAACAGCTAAGCAAGCTGCCCAAAGAAAAGCAGGGGGACTTTTTAATGCAAACGATGCAGCAGCAGCTAGATGACGGTTTTTCCATGGAAGATATTAAAAAGAGTGAACAGGAATATTATGAGTACGTAATTCTTAAAGTTAAAATTCACTTTGACAGCATATTTGAGGACTATTGCCGCGTTCTTAATAAGCTACCGATGTTTGATGATCGCCAAATAATTCTTTTAAAAAAGCTCTTTCGCAAAGACCACGACTTTTTAGTCGAGCAATTTGCCAAACTTTTAAGACAACACTTTGAACTTTACGGGCAATTGGTTGACATGAAAAGCCATCTTACCACACCACACACCACATAACACATCACCAAAGGATCTGGCCTCGCCAGGTCCTTTTCATTTGTTAAGAAAACAAACCCATTTCATACCACAGTCGCATTAATTCGTCAGCCATTTCTTCGCCCTTTTCACCAAATTCTTCTCGTATTTTTTCTAATGATTTTTTTGCGAATACCAGTTTGTCTTGTGATTCTTTCATTTGCTGAATCTGCAACAGTGTTTCTTTTTTTAAAATATCTATCTTTTGCTCAAAGTCGCTTTTGGCCGGCTCTTTATTTTCTATCTTTTCTTTAGAAATTTGTAATTCTCTGATGGCCGCCTTATCTTGTTCAATTTGTCGCTCCAATGATAATAATTCTTTTTCAAGGCGCTTCTTTTCAATTTGTGCCTTAATTTCTGAATGATCACCGACTTTTAGGTCTTCATTAAGCGCGACACCCTGCCGGTTGTATTCTCTCAAAGCCTGCAATGCCTTGGTTCGCAATTCTATGTCCTCAATCTGCATGGCCAAATTTTTCATATTTACTTTATGGCCATATGTGCGGCCGACATTTTCATACCAGGCAACCAGCATGTTCTGATCAGACTTGTCTCTTCTCAGGGCCAGATTTAGGTCTTTTATCAAGGCAATACTGTCAATTTCAATACTCGTCATATCCTCGTCCTTTCTTTTCAACATCTTCTGTGGCGAAAAGTACAGCAGCACCCACCAGAAAAAGAGAAATAAAGTTAAATAACGATAAAGTGGGTAATTTCTAAGGGTAAGCCGCCGCGTGAAGATAACCTGCCGATTATCGACAAAATGGCAGCGTTGTTCAAAAAATTCGTTCCATCTCTACTCGTTTCCAGCCCCCAGCCTCGCGCTTACTGCTACGCCGATATGGTTGCCAAAACCAACGGCTGGGATGATGTAATCAACGTGGAGTCGGCTTTTGATGACGTCGGATCTGATCCAGTCGCCAAATCATTAATACCCGATCTGAAACGACTGGCAAAAAGGTACCGGTGCGAAGTTGAAGAAGGGCTGCTCCGTTGCAAAAAAACACGAGTATACCTCTGGATCCGCAGTTTTGCCATGTTCTATGCCATGGTCCGCCAAGCCCTCGATTTGCAAGACGGCGCCATACTTTTCATGGCGAGCCATGGAGGCCAGATCGAAATGCGCTGCCTCCGTATGCGCCTGATCCAACGCGGCATCCCGCTTGAAAACCAACGGCTCGGACAGGTAAACGTCCGTGATCTCCCCGCCGGTATGCTCGCCACCTGCGAAGCCTACATCTACCACGACGTTGAAATCGCTGATGGTAAAATCATCAGCGTCGGCAAAATCGAAAAAATTTCAATCCCAACCGAATAATCCTCGTTTCACATATAAGGGGTAGAAAGAGCTTTGCTCAATCTACCCCTTTCCTACCTAATTAATAAACTCGAGCTTATCTAAAAAAATAATTTGAAGCTTATTAATTAGAGAAACAACCTTAAATGGGTTGTTTTTGTTTTCACTAATAAAACGTCGTCATCCCGAGCTTGTTTCGGGATCCAAAAATATAAAATTCTGAAATAAGTTCAGAATGATACTACGGTCTCATCCTTCGACAGGCTCAGGATGACAAATTAACTCAATCTCTTAACCATCCCTGTATTGCCATCAACTTCCACCATCTCCCCATCTTTAAAAATTTTAGTCGCCATGCGTGCTTTAATTACTCCGGGAATACCCGCTTCGCGCGCCAAAGTTGCGGGGTGCGAAGTAATGCCGGGCCCGCCATCGCAAATCAAACCTGACGCCAATTCTAAAACATGAGAAAATACGGGCGTTGCCTGCAAAGTGGCAATGATATCACCTTTTTTAACTTTATGAAAAGCATCAGGATTAATAACAATTTTAACTGGTCCTCTAGCGACTCCAGCTGAGACTGCTTCACACTGTAAGACTTTAGCTTTTGGATCAACTTCAACTAAATAATTATAATACTCTTGGGCTGTTCTGCCTGTAAACACACTCGCCTTGCCTTTAACTGTGTGCCAAACTGAAAGTTTTATCCTTTGGTTAACCTCCAACGACATATCTTTGTTCTTAAGAAGCATGTCTTTAACATCACTAGTCTTCAAAAAACGCGCTTGTCTCATTGATAAGCCGCCGCGTCTTCCTATTTCAGATAATATCGGATCATAATAGTAAAGACTTTTGGAGACAATCCATTTCCTTAATTCTTTGTAATAAATACCTTCGCGCAATGTTTGGAACAAACGCTGGTGTTTCTTGTCAATTTTCAATTTTCTATAAATTCCTCTAATATCCTGAGCAAGTTTTAAGTCCTCTTTTTCTATTTTATTCAATTCCAGCTCCGGATCTTTTTTAAGATGCTCTTGAAAGCGCTTTATAAAATCATCAAATGACAATACTGGATCATCATAATCGCGGGTAATCCAGAAAAAATCCTTCTCGTGCTTTTTAATCATGTTGTACAGTTTTTTGTCTTGATTAACTTTTATCCTAAGTTTCTCAAAATCTTTGCATTTAAAAACGTTAAACCATTTTTGATTTTCTTTAATAATAACGCATGTTTTTAAAGCCGCCACTCTTTCCTGTCGATTGATCATTGCCTTTCTTTCTGTGATAAGAATATCAATATCATGGGCAGCCTGCTTGTTGTCTTTTTCTAAAGAGTTAATATAGTCTCGCAAATATTGAAAAAAATAATTCTCAATTGACAGAATTGGAAAATAGTGTGAGTAAATCTCTTTATAACGTCTTTCAAATTCTTGATGAAAACCAGCCAGTTGCTTGCTAGAATTTTTTCTAAGCTGTGACGGCTTGTTGTGCTCTCTTAAAAATTTATAAAAACGGCGGTAAAATTCCTTCTGCTTTTTTGCTCTCAAGAGTATTACAAATTTCTTTATAGATTTTTTTTGCCTCCAAACCAGTTTTATAATACAATTGGTTGTTACGAACATAAAACAAAGCAAATTCGTCCAACTCTTTTATCTCTTTCTTGGTGAAATTTTTCCAAACCAGAAAACGCTCCATCTCGTCAGGCGGAATATTATAGGCCTGAAACAAACTTATTTTTAAACGTTTGGCAATTTCTTTAAAAAGGTACTCAACTTTATGATAAGCATAATATGACGCTTCCATGCGATAACTCTTACTGAAAATAATATCTTTTAAAATATTAAATAATTTTTGATAATATATATTTATTTTTAGCTGACGAATCACCTTTCTTCTCAAGTTCGTTCTTTTTCTTGCATTTTCTACTTGGGATTTAAGTAAAACTGCGCCATTAATACCTTTTAATAAATAAGTAATAACTTCATCAATAAATGAATTTAAATTCCTTTTTGGTCCAGACCAATTATAGCTAAGATATGAATATTGGGCGTGTATTTTTTGTATGCGCTGTATGAAATACTGTTGTTTTACCATTAAATGAATTTCATGATGTGAAAATATTTTACGCTTATACTTTTTTTGTAGAAATTTCACGAGATTTAACATGGCCGCATCTTGTTTCTGGGCATTACTCAATCTTTCTTCAAAAATCATTAGCGATAGGGATTCCGTCGGCGTTAAATCATAATTATGTTGTTTAATCTGCCGTGATAGATATTGCAGTAAATAATCATTCAAATATGAATTTTCGAATTCAAGCAAGTTCGGCACCATGGCTATTGACCACAATTTTTCATGGGCGACGATAAATTGTTTATAAATTTCATATAATCCTTTATCGTCTAGTCCGGAAAATTTTCCATGAGTCAAAAATTCAACTTTAGACTTAAGTTCATCACTGTATTTAAAAATGAGTTGCAGCGCTCTAGTAATTTTAGTTTGATTCTTTAGTGTGAGATTAAAAAAATTCTGGCCAACAGCACGATATTCTTCAGGTACGAAATAAAGAAAGCCGTATTCGCCATCGCGTCCATAAACTGAATAACGCATTTTCAAGCCTGTATTTCTAGGTAAATCAATTAAGAAACCTTTTAATGGCCCTGTTTGTTGGTATAACTGATACCCTTTAATTTTTTGTGATAACCGCCATGTTGGCATATTTTTATTTAATTTTTTTAACCACCCCTTTATCCGCCTCCACCTCGACCAGATCACCATCATTAAGTACTTGTGTCGCAATCTTAGTGCCAATAACACAAGGAATGTGCAATTCACGAGAAACTATAGCCGCGTGGCAGGTGAGGCCACCTTCGTCAGTCACAATTGCTGACGCTTTTTTCATCGCCGCCACAATGGCTGGTGTAGTCGCCGTTGACACTAAAATATCGCCATAATTCATCTTAGTCATATCAACTGCTAAATTTACCAGTCTCACTACGCCGCGCGCCTTACCTGAACAGGCGCAAGCACCTTTTAGCTCTTTATTTATTTCATTTTTTTTAACACGCTTTTCTTTAATGACTTTTTTTTGATAAAAATTATGTGCTTGTTTACCACTTACCAACCAGACACGACCGTCATCATTTGGCAAACACAGATGGCATTTGTAAAAGTCATTAATTAATTTAGTGTCCGGCTTTTTTTTCTTAAGTAGAAATTCTTTTAACATAACAACGGGTGTTGATCTGACCTGATTCAAAGAAAGCCCAAGTCTTCTGCCAAATTCACGCAATAATTTTTCACAGTGATAATATGACTGACTTTGGTAATCTTTCCTCCTGGGTTTTGCCCAAACCATTTTTGCCGCCAAATAAATAATGTCTCGATAAAATTTATTAGGTTGATACTTTTTAACGAGTTCTTTTTTCTTGGCATCAGCTTGTGCACGCTCGGTTTTCATCCTCACAATAGCTGCTTTTGGATTAATGCCTTTCTTAAGATAATCGCGGATAAACTCCAAAAAATTGTTTTCACTGTAAGCTGGTCCGGCATAAACATAATATACCCAGGCATACTTTTGTGTATGCGCCTTGAGTTTCTTACCAAAATCGGGATATATATTGCTTAAATAATTCAAATCTTTTTTTAAAACATCCTGACGCCAATATTTATTATCAAAATAACCAACCATTAATTTAAGCAACGCCAGTTCCTGATCCTGAGCGAAAGAATTTTTTACAGGATAAGTAAAAACATTAAAAGCTTCTGCACGCTCGCGCTCTGGCACATTTTTATCCAAAAAATTATGCAAATTTTTTTCAATAAAAGAAAAACCTTGAAAATCAAGAATCGGCAAGGCAACGCCATAGGCGTATTCCAAACTTTGCTTATCCATAAATTCTTCCAAAATTTTCAAAATACTCTGATTAGATAAAGTTGTTAAATCTATCTGAAAAATATTTTTCAAACTCCAACGATTAAATTTCACGCCGCCAATCATCGACTGATCAATAATATCATTCAAATAAGCCATGTTTTTTAAAACCTTGGCCTTGAGTTGGTTATGCGTCTTGGTCCAAGTATTAAGATCTGTCAGATATTTAATTTGATCAGCTTCCGAATAAACACCCAAACGCGGTCGATAAACTCCCAAATATTGTGCATATTTGAAAAAGGCTTTAACCCAGATAAAATTGCGAAATAGTGGTGAGTTATAATCGCTGGCTATTACCTGCCATTGATATTCATTATTCATAAACAGATTTAAAATTAAAAAAAGACACCAAATCAACAGCGTTCGTGACTGTTTATAGTCAACTGTCGTCTTGGTCGTCTTTTAATGACATAAGTATATATTTGAAAAAAATCGGGATATCTACTACCTGCTACTTGCTCTATCAATTAACTGCTACCAACTACCGTCCTACCCTGCTTCTGCCCTGATTATCTCAGCTCCTAAATGACGCAAGCGCTTTTCTAGCCGCGGTCAATTTGATAAATATTATCAATAATCGTGGCGCCTTCAGCCACCAACCCGGCCATAACAAGCGCAAAACCGGCTCGTAAATCAGGCGAACGTTCGAGTTCCCGGCCATAGAGTTTAGTCGGTCCAATGACAATTGCCCGGTGTGGATCACATAAAATTACATCAGCGCCCATGCGATTTAACTTATCTATATAGAACATCCGGCCTTCATAAATAGTTTCATGAACTAAAGCCCGGCCAGTACATTGAGTCAAAAGAACTGTAAACTGTGGTTGTAAATCTGTGGTAAAGCCAGGATATTCGTGAGTTTTAATGTCAACGGCCTTGAGGTTATCGCTGGGCAAAACTCTGATATAGTCAGCCCCGATTTCTAACTTCACCCCCATGCGCTTCATAATATCAAGTGGCACTTCTAAATGATCTGGATTACATTTTTTAACCAGCAAATCGCTATGAGTAGCCGCGGCGAGCGCTAAATAAGAACCAGCTTCAATACGATCAGGTATAACTTCAAATTTATTGGCCGTGATGCTTGACACACCTTCAATAACAATGGTCGGGGTTCCGGCGCCAGATATCTTAGCGCGCTGGCTGTTTAAATATGAAGCTAATGCCGGAATCTGTGGCTCTTGAGCGGCATTTTTTAAAATAGTGGTACCCTTTGCTAAAACCGATGCC
>CAYSSY010000036.1:0-11003 GCA_964434055.1 uncultured Gammaproteobacteria bacterium
ACAGCAGCCGGTTGAGGATATTTTTGCTGATAATGATCAATTGTCAGTCGTTAGACCCGGAACAAACAAATCTGTTGGGGGTAATAACCCAATGTTAAATGAACAGAGCAACATTCCGCAACCGATAAATGATCTGGGTGGCAAAGACAGAAATTGGGCAAAAAACATATTAATGATTTTTTTGATCCTAGTTGTTTTAGGTGGTCTAGGTTATGGTGGTTGGTGGGCCTATGGCAAATTTATTAAGGATAAATTAAAGAAAACAAACAGTGAAGGCCCAAATATTAATACAGTCCTTCAAAATTTAAATCAAAATATTAATAAGTCAATTGATAATCAGAACAAAAACACTAATTCAAACCCACCCATCAACAATAATCCGCCGCCAGTTGTTGTGCCACCCACACCGGTTGATAGTGATCAAGACGGTTTAACTGATGATGAAGAAAGAAAGTTGGGCATGGATGAATCATCTAAGGATAGTGATATCGATCAACTTGATGATTATCAGGAAGTTAAAATTTATAAGACCGATCCATTAAATCGTGATTCAGACGGTGATGGTTATTCAGATGGGGAAGAGGTAAAAAACGGTTATAATCCTTTAGGAACAGGTAAACTTCCTTAAAGAATAAAATATGTTGTTTAATAGTCAAACAAATCAAAATATAAATGAAATAATTAAAGATAATTTTTCCGTCAGGACTTTGCCGGAACAATATTTGCGTACGTTAAAGAAAAATAGTGAGCCAGCAAACTTTCGCAGTAAAATTTTGAAAAGCGTATTGATTGTCATTATTGTTGTTGGTCTGATGGGGCTAGCGGCTTGGCTTTTTTTGAAGAGTGTCAAAAATCAAAAAGTCGCTAATAACTCTAATTCAGTGGTTAGTAGTGTTAATCAAAATTCTTCAAATTCATCAGTCAACAATTTTAATACTTTAGCCGGTAATTTAAATACCGTCGCTAATCAAAATACCAACTCAGTGGTAGTTGATGTTAATAATAACTCCAATCAAAACCTTAATGATAATGTGAACATCAATAGCAATATAAATAATAATGTTAATCAAAATTCAAATATTAATAGTAATCAATCAGCACCAACCGTTAAAAGTAAAGACTCTGACAACGACGGATTAACTGACATAGAAGAACTACTCTGGTCAACCGATGGTCTTAAGACTGATTCTGACGATGACGGCTATCAAGACAAGGAAGAATTGATGAATTTTTATAATCCCAATCAAGGTAATGGCGCCAAACTTAAAGAAAGTAGTTTAGTTAAGTCATATACAAATGAGCGTTATGGTTATACGCTCTTATTACCAAAAGATTGGAGAATAGAATTTTCTGACCCATTATCGGTAATGTTTATTGCCGATAATGACGAATTTGTTCAGGTGATTATCCAAGATAATTTAACAGGAATGTTGACCGCACGAGATTGGTATCTTAATGAAAATCCAGCTGTTTTGCCTTCTAGTCTCGATGACGTAATTATCGGGGGCATGGCTGGTGTTACCAGCGCCGACGGCTTAAATGTCTATATCTTAAATGGTAATTATATTTATACCATCAGTTACAATATTGGTTTAAAGCAGACGGCTGATTTTCAAAGCACTTATCAGTTAATTCTTAAAAGTTTTCAGTTATTTAGTAATCCTCTAGATGATTTGGATGATGAATATTAGAAGTAGTTTGTTTCTCAAACTAAAGGTTAGAACATGTTAGAAATAAATAATCAAACCAATTTAAAACTTGAAGAAAGTTTTTTAAAAGATGTTGTCGCAAAATTAAAGAAACGATTTTTATCCAATAAAAAATTAATTCTATCTTTAGCATTTATTGGACCCCGGGAAATGAAGATGATTAATAAAAAGTTCCGGGGAATAGACCACGTGACTGATGTTTTAAGTTTTGTCCTTGACAGTTCCAAAGATCAGATAGAGGGTGAGTTGATTATTTGTCTGAAAAAAGCAATCGAGCAGGCGTACAACAAAAAGCACGATCTAACTCAGGAAATTGGAATTCTTTTGGTTCATGGTTTTCTACATTTGCTCGGTTATGATCACGAAACTGAGAGTGATTATCAAAAGATGAACAGAGTTGAAATTGATTTTATAAAAGATAATTTATAATAAAGATGTCAATTTTTAAATTTTTTCGGAGCATACGTTATGCTTGCAAGGGAATAAAATATGGCCTGGAGGAACAGAATTTCAGAATCCAGGTGCTGGCTGCGTTGATAGTTATTTTTTTTATGTTTTATTTTCGAGTTAAACCATGGGAGACAGTTGCTTTAGTTTTAGTCATTGTTTCTGTTCTAGTTTTAGAGTTATTGAACACAATTTTTGAACATTTGTCAGACATTTTAAAACCGAGACTACATCATTATATCAATATTATCAAGGATTTAATGGCGGCGGCAGTTTTATTGGCTTCTTTGGGAGCAATTGTTGTAGGTTTGATAATTTTTTGGCCATATTTAAAGTCGTAGTGAAATATTTGTTAGGATTGTAGGGAAAAAACAAAATATGATATAATTTAACTAATTACTAATTAAATTCAGAAACCTTTATTCTCAATTATTAAAAAGTTTATTTTAAAATAAAGGTTATTGGATACAGTAAAAAACATGAGCAAAGAACCGTCTTCAATTGTGGGCTTAGATGTTGGGACATCCATGATTCGCGTGGTTGTCGGCCAATTTAATCAAGAGAGTTTATATATTATCGGTGCAGCAGAAAAGCCAGCAGAAGGTATTTCCAAAGGAGTAATCACAAGTATTGAGGAAGCTGTTTCCTCTATTTCTGGTTGCTTGGAACAAGCCGAAAGAATGGTTGGGTTTCCGCTAAATAAAGTTTTTGTCGGTATATCAGGAACACACATTACCACCCAACTCTCAAGAGGAGTAATTGCTGTATCCAAGGCTGACGGTGAAATAAAAGAAGATGAAGTTGAGCGGGCGATTGAGGCGGCTCAAACAGTTTCGACACCTCCCAATTATGAAATTCTGCATGTGATTCCTAAAGTTTTTACTGTTGATAATCAGACGGGAATTAAGGATCCGGTCGGGATGACTGGTGTAAGATTAGAGGTTGAGGCGCAGATTATTCAAGGTCTTTCTTCACAAATTAGGAATTTAACCAAGGCGGTTTATCGAACCGGCGTAGAAATAGAAGATTTAGTTTTAGGAATTTTAGCCAATGCTGAAAGCACTTTAACTAAGAAACAAAAAGAATTGGGTGTTGCTTTAGTTAATATTGGTGATTCAACAACATCCTTAGCTGTTTTTGAGGAAGGTGATATTTTAGCAACTGCCGTTGTGCCACTAGGTTCGGCACATATTACTTCAGACATTGCCATTGGTTTGAGAACATCACTGGATATTGCTGAGGATATAAAAATTGAGCATGGTCAAGCACAGCCGGGCGCAATAGGGAAAAAAGAAGAAATTGATCTAAAAGAATTTTCCGATATTGAGGAAGGCCGAGTTTCTTTAAAGTACATTTCGGAAATAATCGAAGCTCGGTTAGAGGAAATTTTTGAATTGGTAGATAAAGAGTTAATAAAAATTGAACGTTCTGGTTTATTGCCAGCCGGCATTGTTTTAACCGGCGGGGGTGCTAAATTACCCGGCATTGTTGAAGTAGCTAAAAAGAAATTTAGACTACCAGCTTCTATTGGTTATCCTCAGCACCTTAATACTGCTATTGATAAAGTAAATGACCCAGGTTTTACAACTGCTCTTGGTTTAGTTAATTGGGGAGCAGAGCTAAAATCACAGCAAAAGAGAGATGGCAATTTTTTAAAACTTTCAAATTTAAGTGATACTGTTTCTAAGATTAAAGAGTGGTTTAAAGGTTTGTTGCCTTAGAACAATATTTTTTTAAGAGAACACTAAAATTGATCATTATTTTTTTAAAAAAAATCTGTTTTTTGTTATTTGACACTAAACGAAGGATGTTGTTATAATTAATATAATGAAAAAATAACTATCAAATATGGGTAAGCACAAACATATGGAAATCAAACCAGCAATTGAAACATTTGCAAAAATTAAGGTTATTGGCGTTGGTGGGTCAGGCGGAGCAGCAATTAATCGCATGTTGGAGGAAAGAATAAAGGGTGTCGATTTTGTTGCTGTTAATACTGATGCCCAGGCATTACACCATAACTTAGCGCCTGTTAAAATTCATATCGGACAAAGCGTGACACGTGGTCTTGGTGCGGGTATGGATCCGGATCTAGGAAAAAAATCAGCTGAAGAATCAATTGATGAAATAAGAGATTTATTAAAAGGGGTCGATATGGTTTTTATCACTTGTGGTCTGGGTGGTGGTACTGGTACTGGTGCTTCGCCAATTGTGGCCGATATTGCTCGAGAATTGGGAATATTAACTGTGGCTGTGGTCACAAAACCTTTTGCTTTTGAAGGCACACAAAGGAAGACTATTGCTGAGCGTGGATATGAAGAATTAGCAAGCCGTGTTGATACTATTATTACTATTCCTAATGACAGGATTTTACAGCTCATCGATAAAAAGACAACTCTAATTGATGCTTTTCGAATAGTTGACGGAGTTTTAAAACAAGGTGTCGAAGGAATTTCTGAATTAATTACTGTTCCTGGTTTAGTTAATCTTGATTTTGCAGACGTCAAAGCCATTATGAAAGACTCAGGTTCAGCTTTGATGGGTCTTGGTCGGGCTTCAGGCGAAAATAGAGCTGTTGAAGCGGCAAAAGCTGCTATTGAATCTCCTTTATTAGAATTATCAATTGATGGTGCCCGGGGCATTCTTTTTACTGTAACTGGTAGTAAAGACATGACTATGAATGAAGTTAATGAAGCCGCGAGAATCGTGACTTCTTCTGCTGATTCAAACGCTAAGATAATATTTGGTGCGGTAATCAGTGAAGATTTGAGAGATGAAATAAAAGTTACAGTTGTTGCCACAGGTTTTGGCAATGGTCAGGTTCAGAAGTCGCTCGGTCTATCTCGTTCAGTCGGAGAAAATGTTGACGGTCGTGCAAATAATTCACTTTGGTCAGCCAGTGGTCCAGTTAATGATAAAAACATTTTTAAGGAGAAAAAAACAGTAACAGCTTCGAGTACTAAAATTAGCGATCGTAAGGTTAAGCAGGCAGAAGAGGAAGAATTAGAGATCCCGGCTTTTATTCGGAAAAAGATGATGTGATGAGAGTTCAAATTTCCAGATATTTTTTAAAAATAACTTTTATAAGTTATTTTTTATTTGCCAAATCGAATAATTTAATTTTTGTTTTTAAGACTATATGGGACCTGTTGATAAATAGTTTTAAAAAGATAAATTTGGCTTGAAATATTCGGTTTTTTATAAATTTGACGCAATCAATATCTAGTGGGATAATTAATTTCAGACAACAAGATATTGATTTTTTTATTTTTTATGAAATGCCCAGTTTGTCATAATTCAGAAACAAAAGTCACTGATTCACGTCTTTCTGGTGACGGCTATTTAATACGCCGACGCCGCGAGTGCTTAGAATGCAATTATCGTTTTTCAACTAAGGAAGAAGTTGAAATTTTAGAGTTAACTATTATCAAACGTGATGGCCGAAAGGAATCATACTCACAAGAAAAGATAAAACGCGGTATTGCTGTTGCTTTAAGAAAACGTGTTCATAGTGATGAAGAAATAAGCCAATTAATTCATAATATTGAGCAAGATATTCAAAAGATGAAGAAAAATGAAGTGTCTAGCCAAGAAATCGGTGAAATCGTCATGTCTAACTTAGCTAAATTTGACAAAGTTGCTTATATTCGTTTTGCTTCCGTCTATCGCCAGTTTAATGATGTTGAAGTTTTCCACAAGGAACTTGATAAATTAATAAAAAACCAATAAAGTGTTATTTTTTTTGATATTTTTAGTTGCTGGCTTTTGTCTAGAGAATAGCCTAAAATATTAGGTATTGCTATTTTTATTTCAACAAAATTTTCATTTAAGCATAAACATTAAAGGGCAATCAATATATGGTCAACACCAACCTTTCTCCATTAACATTAGTTAAGGAAACAAGTAATCAAATACAAAAAGTATTTAGTCGTGAGGAGCCTGAGGACGAAAGCAATACACCTAAAGGTTTGCGTTTTGAGCGAGTGTGGACCAAAGAAGAAAAACACCCTTTTGACGAAGTTGAATGGGTAATCAAGGAAGCTCAGATTAAAGATGACAAGAATAATATTATTTTTGCTCAAAGAGATGTTGAAGCACCTAGTTTTTGGTCCGATCAAGCTATTAATATTGTTGTTTCCAAATATTTTCGTGGTCGGTTTAATTCACCTGAAAGAGAAAGATCGGTTAAGCAGATGATTAGCCGTGTTGTGAAAGTAATTACCGAATGGGGTCGGCGAGATAATTATTTTAAAACAGAGAAAGATGCCCAAATTTTTGAAGAAGAATTAACCCATTTGATTCTTAACCAAAAGGCGACTTTTAATTCGCCGGTTTGGTTCAATGTCGGTGTTAAGGAGAAACCTCAATGCTCAGCTTGTTTTATTTTGGCGATAGAAGATGATATGAATTCCATTTTAGAGTGGATAAGGCAAGAGGGTTTGATTTTTAAAGGCGGTTCTGGTTCAGGTATTAATATTTCTGTTTTGCGTTCTTCCAAAGAAAATTTATCAGGTGGTGGCATTGCTTCCGGGCCTTTGTCTTTTATGCGCGCGGCTGATGCTTCTGCTGGAGCGATAAAATCCGGCGGAACGACTCGCCGTGCCGCTAAAATGGTTATTATGAACGTCAGCCACCCCGATATTATAGAATTTATTAAATGCAAGGCCGAAGAAGAAAAAAAAGCCTGGGCATTGGGCGAAGCTGGTTATGATATGAGTTTAAATGGTGAAGCTTGGTCTTCTGTCCAGTTTCAAAATGCTAACAATTCTATTAGAGTTAATGATGATTTTATGAAAGCTGTTGAAGAAGACGGTGACTGGGCACTTAAATTTGTGACTACCAATGAAACAGCCGAAACCGCAAAAGCCAGAAGTATTATGAAAGAAATTTCCGATGCTGCCTGGATTTGTGGTGATCCCGGTTTGCAATTTGATTCAACTATTAACCGCTGGCATACTTGTCCAAATTCCGGTCGGATTAATGCTTCTAATCCGTGTTCGGAATATATGTTTTTAGACAACAGTGCTTGTAATTTAGCCTCGATTAATTTGATGAAATTTATTGATGAACATGGAGACTTCTTGGGAGAAGATTTTCAACAGGCTATTAATATTATTATTACTGCCCAAGAAATAATCGTTGGCAATAGTGGATATCCGACTGATAAAATAGCCAAGAATAGTAATGACTATCGGCCTCTTGGTTTAGGTTATGCTAATTTAGGTGCTCTATTGATGGTTAAGGGCTATCCTTATGATTCTGAGGAGGGACGGAATTATGCTGGTGCGTTAACGTCGATCATGACTGGCCAAGCTTACACTCAATCAGCTTTGATTGCTAAAGAAAAAGGAACTTTTAATTACTTTGAACCCAATCGGGAAGCTTTCCTAAAAGTTATTAACCGCCATCGTTATTATGCTAATGAACTTAATAAGGCCGGTGTGACTAAAGATATTTTAGTGCAGGCAAAAAAAGTTTGGGATGAGGCTTATGACTTGGGTAGTAAATACGGTTTTCGTAATGCTCAGGTCACGGTCTTGGCACCGACTGGAACAATTGCTTTTATGATGGATTGTGATACGACTGGTATTGAACCAGAAATAGCTTTGGTTAAATATAAATGGTTGGTTGGTGGTGGTATGATTAAAATGATAAATCGCACAGTACCAAGAGCGCTTAAGAATTTAGGTTATCGTGAGAAAGAGATCGAAGAGATTATTAAGTTTATTGAAGAGAATGATACTATTGAGGGTGCACCGCATATTAAAGAAAAACATTTGTCAGTTTTTGACTGTGCTTTTAAATCAAATAACGGCACGCGTTCTATTCATTATTTGGGCCATGTAAAAATTATGGCTGCCGTCCAACCCTTTATTTCTGGAGCCATTTCCAAGACTGTTAATATGCCTAATAATGCGACGCCAAAAGATATAAGTGAGGTTTACCTTAGAGCTTGGAAGTTTGGTTTAAAAGCGATAGCTATTTATCGAGATGGTTGTAAAAGAACCCAACCATTAACTACAAACAAAAATAATCAGAATCAAAAAGAAACGGCCCGTTATAGTCAGCGTCGGGCCATGCCTGATGAGCGCCAGTCCATTACTCACAAATTCACAATCGGTGGTCATAAAGGATATTTAACCGTTGGTCTTTATGAAGACGGTCGACCAGGCGAAGTTTTTGTCGTCATGAGTAAAGCTGGTTCGACTATTGCTGGGTTGATGGATGCTTTTGCCACTTCAATTTCTTGGAATTTACAATATGGTGTGCCCTTGAAGGCTTTGGTCAGAAAATTTGCTCATAGTCGCTTTGAACCAGCTGGCTATACTAATGATCCAAGAATTAGGATTGCCACTTCAGTTGTTGATTATATTTTTAGATGGTTGGCTTTTAAATTTTTAACACCAAAGGAATTAATGGATGTAGGACTTGGGGTTTTAAGTGATGCCAATGAAGAATTACAACCACAATTGCCTTTAAATAATTTATCATCCGGGACAAATCAGGTTGTCGATGGTTTAAATCAAGAGAAGGCAAGCGAGCCGATAATTAAAAAAGATATTGCAGTTAACGAAGATCTGGGTTTTGAGAATCAGTCAGATGCGCCTTTTTGTTCAGAATGCGGCATGATTATGATTCGAAACGGTTCGTGTTATAAATGTTTAAATTGTGGTTCGTCGAGTGGTTGTTCATAATATTTCTGAATTTATAGTCAAATAAATTTAAAATAGTTGCATATGGCCAAGACAAAAAACCTGGTTATCGTTTATACTGGTTTGGGTCAAGGAAAAACTTCAGCTGCCCTAGGCCTAACGCTTAGGGCATTAAGAGAAGGCAGGCAAGTTACTATGATTCAATTTATTAAGTCTCAACATCAGTCAGGCGAGATGAAACTTCAAAAAATATTACCAAAATTGAAAATAAAATGTTTTGGTCAAGGGTTTGTGTTTAAGCAGCAAGAAACAGTCCAAAATAAATGGTGTAAAAATTTGGTTTTTGAAAAACACCGATTAACTGCTCAAAATGGTTTGGAATATACAAAAGAATTAATTAATTCTGAACGAGCTCAATTTATTATTTTGGATGAAATTTTTGTGGCTTATAATTTAAAACTTATTACTTTAGTCGACTTAATTAATTTGATAAAGGTTTTTCGTCAGAGCATTCATACGGCTTTAGTACTAACTGGACGGGGTTGTCCCAAAGCCATCTATAATTTAGCTGACCAAGTGACAGAGTTAAAAAATATTAAACATCCTTTTCAAAAGGGTATTATCGCCCAGAAAGGTATTGATTTTTAAATTATGGATCTCCGAAAATTGTTAATTATTATCTTAATTGGTTGTACGCTTTTGGCGGTTCTACTGGTATTTTTTAATAAATCACATGACGTGCCTAAAGATCAGACTGGTTCTGTAATCAGTCAAATTGAGCTCGTTGTTGACGATTCTTACCAAAAACCTGTAAAATACTTAATAGATATTGAATCAACTGCCACTGTCTTTGATGTTTTAAAACGCAGCCCAGTCAGCTTAGAAACTAAAGAATATACCTTTGGTTTACTGGTCAAGGCGCTTAATGGTGTAACGAACGGTCAGGATAATAAATACTGGATTTATTATCTTAATGATCAGTTGGGGCAAACCAGCGCCGATAGTCAGAAAGTAAAGGCCAGTGACCGTATCCTCTGGCGTTTTGAAAAGAATAAATTTTAAATTACTAACAATTTATTATTAATTAAGCAGAATGGCTATGAATTTTAAAAAACAAAATTTATTAATCATGGGTATACTCATTACTTTGGGTATTGCCGGTCGCTTGCTGGTTCATTTACCAAACTTTACACCTTTGGCGGCCATTGCCTGGTTTAGCGCCTTTTATTTTGCCCGGCGGTCTGCTTACATCACTATTTTAGTGACCATGATTTTAAGCGACGCGGTAATTGGTTTTTACACTGGTGGTGTTTTAGTGGCTGTCTATGGGAGTTTTCTTCTCTTAGCATATTTGGGTCATCATCTTAAAAATAATATTAATGCCTGGCGGGTTGTCGGAGCGTCTCTTTTAGGCTCAACTATTTTTTTCTTAATAACCAATGCGGCTGTCTGGGCTTTTACCCCTCTTTATGCCAAAAATTTTGCCGGCCTTTGGCAGAGCTACATAATGGGTTTGCCTTTTTATCGCAACGCTATGCTGGGTGATCTAGTTTATAGTAGTTTACTGTTTGGTGCCGCGGCCGTAGTAGCCTTAGTCATAAAAAAGCGTGTTATTTGGGAGAAGGTTTAATTCTGGTTTTTTGAGCGGCATATTTTTATATTTTTTAATAGATAAAAAAATTTTATGCCAGATCTTCAAAACTTCAGCGATGCTGAGGAAATTAAAAAATTACTTCAAGAAAACAAAGAATATTTGGAAGCAATTTATGAGTCTTCGGAAAAAACCAGAAAATATATTCTCGCCGGAAGAATTATTAGTATTGTTTATTTGTTGTTGATTTTAGTGCCTTTAATTTTCGCTGTTGTCTATATTCCGCCAATGATTAAGCCTTATATGGAACAATATAAGAGTTTAATGGGTTCAGTGCAAAATATTCAGACTGGTGGTCAGTTTAATGATTTAGACATTCTAAATCAATTGCGTTAATTATCAAAGTAAAAAACTAAAGTATTTTGGCTTTAGTTTTTTAATACTCTAATTTGACAAAAATCGCAATTTGTAGTAATTTCTTGATTAATGTCAAAGCCTTATAGCTAGACATTTTTTTATTGAGATCATTTCACTATTAACGTGTGGAGGAAACCATGAAAAAAATGGTTGTGGTGATTTGGGTTCTGTGCTTAATGGCAAGTG
>CAYSSY010000037.1:0-10882 GCA_964434055.1 uncultured Gammaproteobacteria bacterium
AGTTCAACGTGAATACAATAACCTAATTAAATCAGGCAATAATGAATTTAATGTTTTGCTAAATTTATCTCTGGCAGAATTAGAAAAAATTACTTCACCTCAAATAGTTGAAGGTATTAATAGGGTACGCGCAGGTAATCTTAAAATTAAACCCGGTTTTGACGGACAGTATGGTGAAGTAAAAATATTTTCAGAACAGGAGAAACTTACACCCCAAAAAAGTTTATTCTAAATATAATGTCTTTTTTAAAAAAATACAGTCACCTCTTATCTTTAGCTATTATCACCCTAATTTCGCGTCTGATCTTTGCCACTCACTACCTTTATAGTTGGGATGCGGCACAACTCGCTTTGGCACTCAAGAGGTTTGACCTAGCCAGTCACCAGCCTCACCCACCAGGCTATATTCTCTATGTTGCTTTGGGTAAAATGTTAAATTTTTTTATTCCTGACGCGAATACCGTCTATGTTTATTTAAGTATTATTGTCTCTGTCCTGACAGTAATACTTTTTTATTTCTTTCTTAATCTGCTTGTGGTGGATAAAAAATTTAGTTTTTTAATAACTCTTATCTTAATTATTAACCCTTATTTCTGGTTTTTTGGCGAAGTGGCTAGCACTTATATCTTCGACGCTTTCTTTTCACTTCTTTTCGCCTGTTTAACTTGGCTGATTTATAAAAGAAACGATCCAAAATTTTTCTTAATTTTTTCTACTGTTTTAGGATTAGCTGGCGGCTTCAGGTTAAGTTTAATTTATTTATTTCTACCACTCTGGTTTTATGCCGGCTACCAACTGATAAAAAAAAACGACTTAATTGGTGCAAATTTTTCTTAGCTGTCTTCTTTTTGATTTTTGTTTTTAGCCTCTGGTTTACGCCTTTAATTTATCTCAGCCATGGTTTTAATAATTGGTGGCGAGTTAATAATTGGTTATTAAATGAAGCAGCCAACGCCACCTCGATCATGCGCGGCGCACCAACTCAAATTGTTCTTGAAACGAGTAAAAGTCTCCTTAAAGTTATTCTAATAATTATTAATTTTATCTTCTTAAGTCTGTTGGGATTGTTAAGCCTGAGTAAAAATAAAATCAAACCGCCACTGTGGCTTTTTTTCTGGTGGCTTGCCCCTTCTTTATTTTTCTATATTTTTATTCACTTTGGCAACAAAGGCTATTTAATGACTGTCGCCAGTGCCTTAATAATATTAGTCTCCTGGCCTCTTTTCTATCTGTGGCAGACAAAAAAGAAAATATTTTATCTTGTATTATTAATAATACTTATCGGCGAACTCAATCTTTTTTTAATTAACAAAGACAATGCCTTAACAAAAAAAATTAATTATGATTTTGATCAAAAAAATTTGGCCAGACTGGACAAAAAAATTGATAGTTATCTAAACTCAATTAAACAGTTTCTATCTCAAGAAACGATAGTAGTGACGCTAAAAAACTTTCATTGCCCGAGCGACACAAATCCCGACCAAAAGTGTCGGGGTGAATATTTTAGACAGCTTGAGTACTATCTGTCTGATTATGATGTCTATGAACTTTTTGGTGATAGTCCAGCTTATTTCCATGTTAAAAATTACTCACCTTTAAAATTAATCCGCACTAATGAGATAGCAATCAATCAAAAAATAAAACAAATAATTATTATTTGTGACGAACTCAACCCTGAACTAAAACAAGACGTTACTATCGTCAACGCCAATGAAAGTAATATTCCTATCTTCATAATTGACATCAGCTTACAACCAACAAAAAATTGGGGACAATATATTTTTACCAAAAAGTAGCTGTAAAACAAAAAATCCTTGAATAACTTATTTAAGGATTTTTTGTTTAGAGAATTAGCAGCAACCGCAGCATTTTCTGGTCTTTTTTACTTTTTTTACTGCTTTCTTTACTTTTTTTACTTTTTTTACCATGGTTTTTCACCAACCTTTCTAATTGAATATCATTTATTGTTTAAAAATTGGACCCTACCGGGCTCGAACCGGTCACCTCCGCGATGCAAACGCGGCGCTCTACCAAATGAGCTAAGGGCCCCAGGAAGCACCCTTCTCTTTTTATAATTTCTGACTACCAATTACTGGCCCAAAAATCCAATACAAGACTGATTGAATCATGCCAGTAATCACTAAAAAGGCAATCACTATTGCGGCAATCCCAATCAATTTTATTACTGTCCGTGTCCCGCCGAATGACCTAAAAGATCCTTCAGCCTCTCCAATGTAACCAAAATTTCTGACAAACCACTCTGTTTTAATAACTAAGAGACACCCGACAATTATAGCGATAATACTCAAAGTATATTTCATATTTTTTAAAATATTTATAATGCTTATTTGGATAATTTTTTACATCAAATAACCATAAAATCTGGTGGGCAGTACAGGACTCGAACCTATGACATCCACAGTGTAAATGTGGCGCTCTACCAGCTGAGCTAACTGCCCTTGTTTCATTCATTTAATGTTGAAATCCACCATTCAACTTCGAGATTATAGTACCTAAATAAAATTTATCATCAAATACTTACAACTGTGACTCTAAATAATCTTTAAATGTTTGAAAATCTTTGTAATGTTCAGCCTGAAAACCAAAATCTTTCGCAACTGCAACATTCTTTTGATCATCATCCCACACCAAAGCCTCTGTTTTAACCGGCCGGCCAAGCCGTTCGTATACTGCAGCCCAAAACCCTAAATCAGATTTTAAAAAACCGAGACTGGCAGAAGAAAAAACACCATCAAAGTGTTTACCTAAACCCATATTCTCAACCAAATATTGCTCGCGATATTTTTCATTATCCATGTCGAGATAACATTTAATCCCTTTATTTCTCAAATTGCCAACATACTCAAGAATTTTGAAATCTATAACATTCTCATGTTCAAACCAAAATTTAATCAAATCATCAACTGTTTGTTTCCAGTGCCAACGACCAAGGTCTTTTGCTAATTCCTGCTTCAAATCAGCTTGACCTATAGCACACATTTTATATTCATTTTTGAAAAAAGCTGTTGTTTCTTCTAGGGAGGCACCAAACTCATCTGACATACGTTCACTAAAATACTTTTCCCGGTGCACCACTATTCCATCAGTATCTAATATTAATATATTTATCATAAAACTTTAAATTTATGCGGACGGGGAGACTCGAACTCCCAAGCCAAACGGCATATGCACCTCAAGCATACGTGTATACCAGTTCCACCACGTCCGCTTAATCACAAAACTAAAAACAGATAACAAAACTTAATTTTATGTTCTTGCTATTTTTATTTTGTTTTTTGAATAAATAAAGTGACCCGAATAAAGATCACTTTTATTATACCAAAACAATTATAAATAAAGAAACTACTTAGTGTTTTTCTCTTTTATTTTCTTTTTGTAATCTCTTAAATAATAAAGTTTTGCTCGTCTAACTTGTAGTTCCTTAACTAATTCGATCTTAGTCACCAAGGGCGAATGCACGGGATAAATCTTTTCTACCCCAACACCACCGCTCATCTTTCTAACTAAAAAAGTACCAGAAGGTGTTTTTGCTTTATTAACAGCCAATACAGTACCTTCAAAAATCTGAATGCGCTCTTTCATCTCTCCTTTGACACTTAACTCTTTTATTTTTTCATAAACCTTAACAATCATGCCCGGTTTCAGGGCTTCCGGCACTAAATCTTTTACCTCATCTTTATTACTTTTTGTTGTCATACTCAATATTTAATAATTTAATTTCTTTTTTATTTTAACGATCTCAATACCTTTTGTCAAGAGTTTAATAATTAGAGCCACTTGCTTAACTGTCTTGGCCAACTGATCGTCATAATTAACGACTTGAAAATCATATTTTTTAGCTTCCGCAATTTCATGCTTAGCCTCTCTGAGGCGGGTTTTAAAATCTGCCCCCTTAAAGCCCTTTCTTTTCATTCTGATAATTATACTTTCCAAGCTCTCCGGTAAAATAAATATTGATTTTACATTAATAATTTTCTTTCTAACCTGGCGTGCACCTCGAACATCAATTTTAAGCAAAACATTTTTATGTTCTGCTAAAATTTCTTGAATACTCTTGAAACTAGTACCAAATAGTTTGTCTCTTACCGGCGCCCATTCAATAAAAAAATCCTGCTTAATTAAACTTAGAAATTTTTTAGTGGTAATATAAAAGTGATCCCGACCCTCACGTTCTTCCGGTCTTTTTTTTCTAGTCGTATAAGTAACCGCTTTTTTAAAATTAAGAGATTTCTGTTTGTAAAGCTGAGTTACTATCGTGTCTTTCCCAACCTGTGATGGTCCGGAAATTATAATAACCAATGGTTTGTTCTTCATTTTAACTCTCTTAAAAAATTATTCAAATCTTGTGATAAATCCGATTTAAATTCTTGCCAATTATTCTCTAGGTCGAAAAAACCTAGAATATGAGAATGTAAAAATGGCCTCATTAAAAAACTATTTTTTTTATTCTTTAGATCACGCGTCTGATAAAGCTTGTCGCCAACAATGCTATGACCTTGACTTTTTAAATGCACCCTAATCTGGTGCGTCCGGCCGGTTTTTAAGACTGCTTTTAATAAAGTATTTGTTTTAAAGCGTTTAACAACTTCAAACTCAGTGCTTGCTGTTTTTGCCTCTTTTTGACCATTTGTTTGAGCCACAAAATAACCGCTTTTTGAACGCCCAATCGGCAAATTAACTTCAAATTCGTCTCTGAGAACAGCACCGTGGACCAAAACCAAATATTCTTTCCGGATTTTTCTCTGCTTAAATTGACTTTTTAAATGCTCAAACATCTCTTGGGTTTTCGCAATGACCATCAAGCCAGAAACTTCACGATCAAGACGATGAACAATGCCCGGCCTAAGAGGATTATCGCCAACCTTTGCTATCAGCGGTTCGTGTTTTAACAACCAGTCAATAAGTGTTGGTTCCTGATGTACTTGGTCAGGATGCACCAATAACCCAGCCGGTTTTTCCAATACTAAATAATCACTCAGTTCTTTAATAATATTAATATTATTAAAGTGATTACTCTTATTACTGTCGATTGTTGTCTGTCGATTGTTGTCTGTCGATTGTTGTCTGTCGATTGTCACTTTATCACCAACTTTTAAGAAACAATGCGGTGTGGTCTTTTTATTGTTAACTAAAATAAAACCATCTTTAATTAATTTCTGAATTTGCGAACGAGAATATATTTCTAGTTTAGAAACTAAAAATCTGTCAAGGCGGATATTTTGATCTTCACCTAAAACTTCAAAAATCATAACTATTTTATTATCTCACTTTTATAAAAAAAAACAAAAAAACCCGCTTTTTAGGCGGGTTAAAATTATACTAGTGTTACTGAAGCCACCCGATCACCTTTTTCTTTAAAACGCATCAATCTTACTCCTTGCGTATCTCGACCGGTAATTGAAATAGACTTTAATGGTAAACGGATCACCTGACCTTTCTCAGAAATAATAACTAAATCTCCTTTAAAAACAGTGGGGAGCTCTTTTAAATCAATTATGTGGGCAGCAACCAGAGAACCAGTCTTGGTGGTAGTTTTCGCAGTTTTAATACCAACACCACCACGATTTTGCACGCGATATTTAGCAACTGGCGTCAGCTTACCAAAACCATCTTGACTAACAGTTAATACATAACCATTTTTATTTAAATTTTGATTAACCACGCCCATGGCTATAATTTCATCCCCATTTTTTAAACGCATACCCCTGACACCGGCTGCTGTTCTGCCCATAGCCCGCAGATGCTTTTCTTCAAAACGAATAGCCTGACCCCTAGAAGTGACTAACATAATGTCATCTTTAGCTGAGGATGGTTCCACCCATTCCAAAACATCATCATTTTTTAATTTAATAGCAATCAGCCCCGACCGTCTAACATTGGCAAACTGGTTAATCTCCACCTTTTTAGCCACGCCCTTCTTGGTCACCATTACTAAATATTTTAAAGCGGCCAAGTCGACCAAAGATAAATTTGAGGTAACTCTTTCTTGCGGTGATAACTGTAAAAAATTTACTATTGCCTGGCCTTTAGAAGTACGAGAAGCAACTGGAATTTCATAAGCCTTGAGTTGAAAAACACGGCCGCGGGAAGTGAAAAAAAGCAAATCCTTATGAGTGGTGGTCGTAAAGAAACGCTCCACCACATCTTCCTCTTTTGTCTCCAGACCCACCACGCCCTTGCCACCGCGTTCTTGGGTCTTAAAGGTTTCCGGCGGTAAACGCTTGATGTAACCATCTCTGGTAATCATCACAATTGCTGGCTCATCAGGGATCAAATCTTCTTGTTTGAACTCACCAATGGCGTTGGCAACCACTTCTGTTCTCCTATTATTGCCAAATCTTTCTTTAACTTTTTTCAATTCATCTTTTATAATTTGAAGAATCTTTTTCGGATCCTTTAAAATGGCCAATAAATCTTTGATTAATTGACGCAACTCTTTAAGTTCTGTTTCAATCTTTATTCTTTCCAAGTTTGCCAACTGCGATAATTTCATTTCCAAAATTGCCACTGCCTGTCTTTCACTTAGGTGGAATTTTTTTATTAAGTTTACTTTGGCTTCTTCTTTATCACGAGAAGCTTTGATGGTTTTGATCACGGCATCAATTTTGTTTAACGCCAAAATTAAACCTTCCAGAATATGAGCCCGATCCTTAGCTTTATCCAAATCATATTGCGTGCGTCTCGTTACAACCTGTTGGCGATGTTTAACGTATTCTTCTAAAATTGCCTTCAATGTTAAAATACGTGGTTGAATTCCCTCGACTAACGCCACCATGTTAAAATGAAACGTTTCCTGAAGCTGGGTATGGTTATAGAGTTGATTTAATATCTTTTTAGGATAAGAATCTTTTTTTAGTTCAATCACCACCCGGACACCATCTTTGTTAGATTCATCTCTTAAATCGCGAATACCTTCGATTTTTTTATCATGAACTAAGTTAGCAATGCTTTCCAATAAAGATGCTTTATTAACCTGGTAAGGTATCTCGGTCACCACAATACTATAATTACCTTTATGCTCGACGATCTCCGCCCGCGCCCGCATAACAACTTTACCCTTACCAGAAGCATAGGCTTGTTTAATGTCTTCAATGTTATAAATAATGCCACCGGTTGGAAAATCAGGTCCTTTAATAAATTTTATTAATTCCTCAACTGTGACAGAAGGATGATCTATTAAATAACAAATGCCATCCACTAACTCATTCAAATTATGTGGTGGAATCGAGGTTGCCATACCGACGGCAATGCCCATGGTACCGTTCAGCAATAAATTAGGTAATTTGGCGGGCAGTACCTTAGGTTCCTTGTGGGTACCATCAAAATTCGGTTGCCAATCAACAGTATTTTTTTCTAAATCAAACAACAATTCTTCCGCTCCGGCTGAAAGTTTTGCTTCTGTATAGCGCATGGCAGCCGCGCTGTCGCCATCCATGGAACCAAAATTACCTTGACCATGCACTAAAGGATAACGCATTGAGAAATCCTGCGCCATGCGTACCATGGAATCATAAACCGCCATATCACCATGTGGGTGATATTTACCCAAAACCTCACCAACTACTGTTGCTGATTTGCGAAACTTCGCGTTGGCTTTCAAACCTACATCCCACATTGCATAAAGAATGCGACGATGTACTGGTTTTAAACCGTCCCTCACGTCTGGTAAAGCACGAGCCACTATTACGCTCATGGCATAATCCAGATATGAAGTTTGCATTTCGTCAGTAATCAACCGATTGTTTACCCGACCGATGTTTCTCTGTGTTTCATCAGATTTAACAACAACTTTAGCGGTTTGTGTTTCTTTTAAATCTAATTTTTTATCTTGTGGTGGTTGTTTTTTTGACTGCTTGGTTTTTTTTAATTTTTTTGGCATAAATAAATATTACTATTTTAAAAATTTAAAACTAGCAAGAATTTGTTTAAATGTTGTACTACAATTATTTTGAATCTCTTCAGTTGCAATATTTCGGTCCCTAACTCTTATAAATTGATAATTGATGTTATTGTTATCAAATGTTATGTAATCTTCATAAACACCAAACCCTTCATAAAAATTTAAAGGCTCATTAATTCTTTTATTTAATTTTAAATAATCTGCTTCAATATTATCAATTTGTAAACTTATTTTGGTTGTGCCGTTGGCAACAAAATCTTTATAATCATCGCCCTCAGGATTATGAATTTCATCTTTACCGGCATTAATATAAAAAACACACACCTCTTGATCAAAATATTTTCGAATACTTAAAAACAAACTATTGCTATAATCACGAGGGCTATCCGCAAAACTCCAGCTCTCAGGATATTTAAAACTAAAACCCAAAGATTCATTATTATATATTAACCAATTATCTTCTTTGATTTGTTCTTGGCTACTACTTAGAACTTCTTGTTTTATTTTGTCAGCTAACCTAACTACCTGTTCATTGGTTAAAGAATGGTTAACATTTTCTATTTGGTTATAAGTATCAACCAACTGGTTCCAGCGATCTGCAATTCCATTAAACGCCTGACTGGTATTTTGGTAAAAATTTTTGAAAAAACGAGTCCCTTCATTATTGCTGTTTGGCAACGAATATTTTAAAGTCAAAAGCCAACCAATAACTATAACCAGGCTTGTTAAAATAACGGCCAAAAATAATTTATTTTTTTGACTCTTAAAATTAAACATTGATGGTAATCTAGTTTTTTAAGGCTTCAAAATAATCAATTTTGTTTCTTCTTGAGGTAAATCTTTTTTAACAACTTTAAATTTTTCTAATTCTTCGTCTGGTTTTAAGCCAATTTCTTTTATAAACTTGTCAACACTCTCCAAATTGTTCTTCAGGCCTGGTAAACGATAATACATTGGAATAATAATCCTTGGTTCAATTTGAGAGATTAGCTCAACTGCCTGTTTAGCATCCAAAGTGTTGCCGCCGCCAACCGGTATCATTAAGATATCAACACCTTCAACTTCTTCTAATATCTTCTCTGATAAATTTTCCTGTGAAAGATTTGATAAATGTACTAAATTTATTTCCTCAACCTGAATGGAATATATGGATTTAATCATTTTATCTTTTTTATCCGGTTTTGATGGAAGTCCAGTAATAAACACATCACGAGCCTCATACTCACCGGGACCGACTATGATGAATGGTACCTGGTCTGGAGTATTACTTTTAATACTACTGACATTACTGAATTCAGAACGTTTGTCGGTTAAAAGAACAATGTCTGCGCTCAAACTGGGTACTCTAAGACCTGTTGATTTGTCATAAGGGTCAATGACAATCACTGGTTCGGTTTTTAAAGTTTTAGCTTGAATACGAAAACAGGTTTGACCGTACCATTGAATAATCATAAAAAGAAATAGTTAGATGTTATTAATACTTAACTAAAATTATTACCGACTCCGTCGGTTAATAAAATGATGTTTACTGATTAATTTTAACACTAAAAGAGACAATAGTAAATTAGTCATTGATTCTATTATTACTGACTACAAAAGTAATCTCTAACAGAAAAAAACATATATAATTATTTTGTTCATTCTTTCAAAATTGCTTTTCTTGACAAAATATAAAAACTAACCTATAATAAAAATACTTAAAAAAATAAGTAAAATTAGCAAAAAATTAAATAGGTCTTGAGTTAAACGCTTGTTTATAAGCTTTAATAAAGATACCATTTAAAACTTGCCAACTTATCGAACTATTAAATAAAACTGATTCAAGTGGAGGGAAAGCAAAGCAGTGATACTTTTGTAAATTTAAAGGTATTACTGTTTTTCTTTATGTTAAGGAAATGTCCTTTGAAAACAAAAATAAATTAGACATTTAGCAACTTAGTGATTGCAACGTCTATTTAACTTTAAAAAGTTTACCAACTGCTTATTAAAATAAGTAGTTATAACTTCCAGATATTTTTTTGAAAATTTTTACTAAAAATTTTCTTTATTAGAGTTTGATCCTGGCTCAGGATGAACGCTGGCGGCGTGTCTAAGGCATGCAAGTCGAACGGTCCGATGATCCTCGCAAGGGGGCTGTCGGACAGTGGCGAACGGGTGAGTAACACATTGGTAATCTACCCCAAAGACGGGAATAACCTTTCGAAAGGAAGGCTAATACCCGATAAGCTCAACAAACATAAGTTTTTTGAGTAAAGTTACGGCGCTTTGGGAAGAACCTATGGCCCATCAGCTAGTTGGTAGGATAATAGCCTACCAAGGCTTTAACGGGTAGCGGGTGTGGGAACACGGCCCGCCTCACTGGGACTGAGACACTGCCCAGACTCCTACGGGAGGCTGCAGTCAAGAATCTTCCTCAATGGCCGAAAGGCTGAAGGAGCGACGCCGCGTGCAGGAAGAAACCCTTCGGGGTGTAAACTGCTTTTCTGGGGAACGAATTTCTGACGGTACCCCAGGAATAAGGGGCTGCTAACCTCGTGCCAGCAGCAGCGGTAAGACGAGGGCCCCAAGCGTTATCTGGTTTTATTGGGCGTAAAGCGTCCGCAGGTGGTTTGGTGTGTTTTTTGTAAAATCCTAAAGCTCAACTTTAGGCCTGCAGAAAAAACTACTAAACTAGAGGCTGGGAGAGGTCAGCGGAATAGCCGGTGTAGGGGTAAAATCCGTTAATATCGGCTAGAACACCAAAGGCGAAGGCAGCTGACTAGAACAGTCCTGACACTTCAGCGGACGAAAGCGTGGGTAGCGAATGGGATTAGATACCCCAGTAGTCCACGCCGTAAACGATGGATACTAGACATTGGTAGTCTCGACCCTATCAGTGTCGTTTTACCTAAGCTAACGCGTTAAGTATCCCGCCTGGGAAGTACGGCCGCAAGGCTAAAACTCAAAGGAATAGACGGGGAC
>CAYSSY010000038.1:0-10793 GCA_964434055.1 uncultured Gammaproteobacteria bacterium
CATGCCATGGAAGCGCTCTACCAAATGAGCTAAGGGCCCAAAAGAAATTTTAAATTTCAAATTTTCAATATTTATTCTATTCTTATTAAAACATCACCATTATTTTGGTAAATCCTTTTTTTATTTTTTTCCATTTTATTTTCTATTTCTTTTCCTAAATCAATCTTCAGTATTTCTGCTATGCCTAACAAATAAATTGCTATATCTGCTAGTTCTTCACCCAAATCTGGTAATTTTTTTCGATAAGCACGGAATGCTTCAGATACTTCTTCGTGTAGAAGACAAAATTCCAGATTAACATCTTTTACATTAAAATTATGGTTAATTTTATTAGTGTAAACCTCTTTTTGGGTTTTAAGCAGATCAACCATATTATTTCTTTTGATACTTCTCTAAAAACTCCTTCATTTCTTTAGCTTTCCCTTTAGAAAAATGTTCGCGAATTGGACGCAAAAAATTTACCAACCAATCAGCGACATAATTTTTTAAATCTGTCGGATATAATTTTTTTTCTTTATAATCTTTCTCTAAATCTTCATATTTAAGATAACTGACATTACCACCAAATTTTTCTTCGCGCTTGATATTTAGACCTTCAATTATATTAGGGAAAATTAAATGCTTTGTCCAGTCTAAAATCGGATTAAATTCCACTTCGCCTTCCGGACAAAAAGCTTTGTTAATTTTGCGTCGAATATCTTCCTCGCTATCATCAATAAAAACAGCAGAATCTGGTTTCGATTTACTCATTTTCATATTAGAAAGCATTTCCTGCAACTCCTCTTTGCTTTCGACTGGCCATTTATCCGGCTTGGTTAAACCCAAGATTAAATGCTGGTGTATGGCTATTGGTTTAATTGCCTCACCTTGTTTATTTTTTAGTGGCTGGTATTTTAATTTATTGGCAACCTCTCTGGCAATTACATGAGCCTTCCGCTGATCCATGCCGGCGTGTGCCAAATTAATTCCCTGATTAAATATATCTGCCACTTGCATCGGCGGATAAACCAGCCAAGCAAAAGGCATACTCTCGCCTTGATTGCGGCCCATTATAGTGGATGATTTTAAAACACGTGATAATGTTAAATTCTTGCTGACATCGATGAAAGTTTGCCAATATTCATCATTGTGATGATACAAATCTGAACCAAGTACGAACTTAATTTTTTCCGGATCACCACCAACAAGCTTATAACATTCCAACATGCCTTCTTTAAAATAACCCACTCCAACCTCTTTGATAAATTCCTTGTCACCGCCCAACTTGTCATTGAGCCAAGCATGCCAGTCTGCCAAAAAAACCGTGCAATCAACACCGGCATTGACAAAATCACGCACTTTCATCATGGAAATTATACCTGAGCCTAAATGAATCCGTCCGGAAATTTCAAAACCAATATAATGCTTTAACGGCTCGTCTTGCTCGATCATTGCTTCCAATTCTTCCAAACCAATGACTTCTTCTGTATCACGAGTGATATAAATTAATTTTTCATGATTAGTCATAATATCAAAATCAAAAACATAAACTATGTCACGTAAAAAATATCTTTGTTATTTGTTAATTATTTTTTGTTAATTGTCATGGTCCGAGGAGTTGGATTCGAACCAACGAAGGCAAGAGCCAGCAGATTTACAGTCTGCCCCATTTGACCGCTTTGGTATCCTCGGTTAATTATCAAATAATTTAAGATTAAAATAACACAATAAGTCAAATTTATCAAGGCTATACACTTTTAGTAAATTACTTTTCTCCCAATTTATTTAAAAACCAATTAGCTAAGGTCAATACTAGGCTAAATAAAAGTGCAGACCCGAAACCACTGATATAAAATCCGGGCACAATTCTGGCTGCCAAAAGAACCAAAAAAGCATTAATAAGCAAGGCAAATATACCAAGTGTTAAAATAGTAATTGGCAAGGTTAATACAACTAAAATTGGTTTAATAATAGTATTAATAAAACCCAAAACCAGCGCTGTAACCATAGCTGCAAATAAACCGGAAATAACTACTCCCGGCAATAAATAGGCAGTAATTGTCACAGCACAAGTATATATTAACCAGTTAAAAAGTATTTTTTCTAGTGGACTCATATAAGGAATATAATTGATAAATTGTAATATAATTATAGCAAATATTTCATAGAAATCATATTACTTTATTAATAAAAAAAATACGGGGCTTCGTTAATCTTTCAGACTAACTTAGCCCCGGTTTGTCACGGATCGCAGTCGTAAAGACACTCGCTCTCGTTCTTAATTCCTTCAGGCACGGGAGCGGTATCATCAGCATAGGATGAAGCGATGTCGACCACGAGTTTCAACAATGCCTCCACATAATCACCTCCTCTCGGATGAATATACCCTTATTAAATAAATAAGGGCTCACGAAAATGTTTAATAATTTCTTTTTCAAACGGCTGAATGAATTTCCAGCGCAAAAAACAGCCACCCCCGCAATATGACCAGTGAGCACAGTCAATACATTCTTGATGAGGAAAGCATGTCGCTGTGGTTCTGATTTTTTTTAAATCAAATTCATTCCACTTGTCCAAAAAATTGCTTGCATTGAGGTCGCTCGCATTAAAAACACTATAATCCATTAAATGATTACAGAGGGCAACTGCGCCATCTGGTTTGAATGTTACACCACTGCCACTCAAAAAATGACAACCAGATGTAATTGCTTGAGCCTTCAGTAATTGTCGCAATTCTTCTACTGAAAATATACAATGAGGGATCGACAAATAGGTGGTAAATTTTATGCCAGCAGCCAGACAAAATTGAAATAAATTCCAAAGCTGCTTTTTATATTCACTCAGAGAAACAGTAAAACTTGTAGCTATTCTATTTAGAGAGAGACTTGGGCTCGCGGCGTTGAAATTGGCTTGAGTAATGCCGAGCTGACGCAATGTACTAACAATCTCTGACTCGCAACCAATCGTGTGTTGCCCGATAACAATGTTAACCGCAAAGTTATACTTAATCTGCTGTAGCTTGCTAATAGCAACAGATACCTCCTGGAAACCATCTATACTGCCAGTAAATTGCGTGTAGGTTTTATTGTTCCAGCCGTGAAGAGAGATGGTTAAAAACTCACAACCAGAATTAATAAATGCTTCAAAAGTTTTCGGCTGAGAAAGTAATCTGCCGTTTGTAACTATTGATGGTGTAATATGTGCCTCTTTAATTGCTTTGATCATAAAAAAGATATCTGGATGCATAAAAGGTTCACCACCAAATAATGGTATTCTGTGCACTTTAATTTCTTGGGCAATATTTAAGATATTACCAAAACACGGTCTACTCATTGAAGTATTATTTCTTATTGTACATCGCTCAAAACACCAACGACACCGATTATTACAGTCATCAATCACCGCTAACCACGCAGTTTTTAGGCTAATTCTACTATTCACAATAAACCTCCGTTTATTTATTTGACTAAAATAACAAATTTTATTGATTATAGTAAACTTTAATAAATCTGACAAGAGCAAAACAAAAAACCACCTCGAAAGTGGTTAATTATTTTTTTACTCTACCCTAGCCGTTGATCAAGCACAGAATCTACAACCTTATCTTACCATAGAGTTGCACTGCCTGCCATCGCCTCAGCCGTCTCGCGGACTTGAACCGCGGACCTACTCCTTACCATGGAGTTGCTCTACCAACTGAGCTAAGACGGCTCAGGCTGTGGCGGGAAGGTCTACCAACTGATCAACAACAGCTGGAATCATGGCAGAAAAAACTTATCAACTTTATTTATTTAATTCTTCAATTCTTTTATTGAATTCTTCTAACTTTTGATTTTCAGGATTTGCTTTCTGTAACTTTTTAAAGGTAGCAGACGCTAACTTTTTGTTATTTGATATTATACTGGTTTCTAAAAGTAAGTCAAGATATTTCGGGTTATTTGGCTCAAGCTCAACAGCCTTTTTTAAAGTTTCCAACTCTAAATCTAGCTTGCCCAGTTCGTGATAAGCCCGGGCCAATTCGGCATAATAACGAGCGTTGCCGACATCTAGTTCTACGGACTTTTGATAATTCTCACTCGCGCCCTGCCATTCCCCTTTTATAGCGGCTAATTCACCTAGACCGCGATAAGCTTCAATATAATCCTTATTAATGCTAAGAACATGCTCATAAACTTCCCGTGCCTGATCATATTCTCTCATCTGCAAGTAAAGCCGCCCTAAATCAACATAGGCTTTAACATTTTTAGGATCTAAACTTAAAATTTTTATATATCTCTTTTCAGCTTCTAATAAATCTTCTCCTTTTATTAAGCTTTCAGCTTCTGTAAATAGTTCTGCTGTTAAATCATTAATTTTTAAAGTATTTTCTTTTTCTTTGCCTAATTTAATCTTCCATGCTTCCTGTTCGTATTTCTTTTCTAAAGCGTGTATTTTTTCGTAAAATCGACTGAAGAAAAACTTAATACCTTGACCAAGAGGTAAAAAAAATCTTTTAACTATGCCCAGAAAACTCATCGCTTTACGCTCGAGTTTTTTTTCTAAAAGCATTGTTTTTAATCTAGCATTCTTTTCGCTGGGCAATTTTTCTAGTTCAATGTTGGCTAGCAAATGTGTCTTAGGAATTATGATTAAGGCCGCGATAATAACGCAGATAATCATGATAATTAACGGAATTATGTAAATCATAAAATCAACTGGCTTCAATTTTTTTAACAATATTAGTTAATTCATTGTTTTTTAAACTTGCGCCTCCGATTAAAACGCCCTTAATTAATTTTTGATCGACAAAATCAAGTACATTGGCTGAATCAACACTACCGCCATAGATAACAATAAAATTATTTTCAACAACTTCCTGAGTAAAAAATTCCAAAAGTATTCTTTTAACAATTTGACTGGCATGTTGAGCGTCTTCTGGTTGTGCTGGCGGCGCTGGACTAATCGCCCACACGGGTTCATAAGCAATGATAATCTTATTTTGCCCCTTAAGCTCAATATCTTCAAAACCCCTGATTAGCTGCCTTATAATAGTAACATCTGTTTTTCCCATTCTTCTCTCATCAATTGTTTCGCCAATACAGACCACTGGAACCAAACCGTGCTCTAGTACTATTTTAATTTTCCGATTGATGTCATCATCATCTTCTTTTTGAAACTGGCGGCGTTCAGAATGACCTAGAATCACATATTTCACTCCCAATTCTTTCAACTGAGTTACAGATATCTCGCCAGTATAGGCGCCTCTTAGATGATAAAAAACATCTTGGGCGGCTAAAGATATCGGGGTAGATTTTATAATATCACTCACGGTTTGTAAAGCGGTGAAGCTTGGAGCTAAAATCAACTCACTTTTATTAAATAAATTATCTGTTTGCCAGTTCTTTAAGTATTCGGCCAACTCCTTAGTCTCATTAAGATTAAGCTGCATTTTCCAATTAGCAATTAAATAAATTTTTGAAGGCATTTTTTTAAAAAATTATTTTTGATATTTACCAATAACCCAGTCAAACTCATTCTGCCAATTTCGACCAGAACAGCTAAAGCCGGGACTCCCGGGATAAGGCCTGCTGCTCGTTTCCATGTCAGTTATTCCTAAAACGTAGTAATCTCCTTTTTCAACGGGACAACCATAGCCACCAGCACCGTAACGATAATAACGATAACCAGTACAATTTCCTGTAAAAAATAAATCACGTGGTGGATTATTCATAATGCCAGTCAATCGGTTGTTTAAAAGCGGATAATCTTTGTTGCCAGTATCCCAGCCACCACAACCATCATTGTCAGATTGAGGATAGTTGTTGTTAGTATCATAATAGACATCGAGAGCAGTAATAACCTGCTGGACATCAGCCAACCTTTTAGCATCCCTTGATTTTGTTCTGGCTCTATTTATTGAAACCAATGAAATTGCCGCCAAAAGTCCAATAATAGCGATTGTCACTAACAACTCGATTAGAGTAAAAGCTTTTATCTTATTATTCATGTGATATTAGCTGATTTCTTTATGCTATTATTGTATCATTTTTCAGATCAATAATAAAAACAAGGAACTACTGCCAAAAATAATTATCAAAACTCCACTGAATTAAAGCTTTAGCTTCCTGAAAACTCTGATCCCGGCTTTCGCTATTTAAAATTATGGCAATTACTTGATTTTGATTGCTATTTTTGGCTCTCAAAGCAAGACAATAGCCAGCTTCTTCAGTATAACCGGTTTTACCGGCATCGGGCTTGAGATAACTATTCAAAAGTTTGTTTGTATTTTTCACATGATGCTTTTGACCGCTTAAAGAAGTAAAAGAATATTCAGACATACTTAATGTTTCACTGATCACAGACTGATTAAAAGCCTCCTTGGCTAGCAAATAAACATCAAACACCGTACCCTTATTATCCTTAGACAGTCCGGTTACTTCTTTAAATGAGCTAGATATTAAATTCAGCTCTTTGGCTTTTTCATTCATCATCCTGACAAACTCGATTTCAGAAATTCCGGTCGAACGTACCAAAGCAACGGTCGCGTTATTGTCTGAAGCAATTAAAGCTGTATTAAACAAATCTTTAACTTTCACGGTTTCCGACTTTTTTAAAGTAGAAGATCCGCCGTTTCTTTGATCACTCGCCTGCATACTCACTGATTTATTCCAGTCAGGTTTGGTATCTAAAAAAACCAAGGCGGTCATTAATTTAGTCAATGAGGCTAATGGTAAAACCAATTCACCGTTCTTCTCAAAAAGAATTTTATTGCTAGTAGTATCAGCGACTAATACACTCTTCGCACTAACTTTAATGCCGAGTTTTTTTAAATCCTTCTTAAGAGGACCGGTGGCAACAATACGGGCCTGATTATTATTAAATTTTAACTGCTCCTGATTAAACCAGTCGGGATTCTTAATATCAAGAGCAGAAAACATTTGCGCCTGAATTGCTAAATAAATTAATAGTTTAACCATATATAGTTAGCTTATCAGCTTACAAGTTGCTTAACAATAGTGGCTGTTGTTGTTGACCAACTAAATTTAGATCTAACAATCTCCGACCCTGTTCTAATAAGAGCATCAGTAAAATTTTTATCAGCGATGATTTTTTCCAACGCAACGGCAATTTCTTCAGGCGAATTCTGATTAATATAAAAACAGCCGTTGCCGCCGATCTCCCTTAAAATAGGTATGTCTGAGGCAATTATCGGTAATTGATAGTCAAAAGCTTCGAGAACAGGAAAGCCAAAGCCCTCTTCGTGAGATACCAACACCAGTGCTGTTGATTCAGATAATAATTCCTTTTTCTTATCATCAGACACATAACCTAAAAACTCTACCGTAATGTTGCTTTTAAAATTTGTAATTTGAGAATTATTTAAACATTGAAAATTAGAAATTGGAAATTTTGGATCAATCTTCCCTGCTAAAATTAATTTATACTCCGGATATTTGGCATTAAATATTTTAAAACCGGCCACTAAATTATCAATATTTTTCTTTTTCTCAACTCTACCAATATACAAAATCTGCTTCTTTTTTTGAGTTCTGTTATCTGAATTCTGAGTTTTACGTTCATAGCCCCAGTGAACAACTTCAATTTTATCCGAATTAATGTTTGTATATTTAGTCAAATCTTGTCTTACTGCCTGAGACGGCGCAAATACCTTGGAACATAATTTTAATGCCAACCATAAATCTAAATTTAGAATCAAATTTTTTTTAAATGAATATAAATCAGGTCTCTTTTTAAAAGCTATATCGTGTATTACCTTATAATAACGAGTGGAACGAAAAAAATAATTAAATAATAATAAAAAAATGGGCACTGAATGAACAGGAAAAAACATCACCTGTGGTGGGTGAAAAATTAATTCCCAGGCTAATCTTATTTGTGTCCAAAAATAATTAAAAGGCCAATGTAAAATTTTTAGGTTCTCTTTTGGTAACCAGTCAATTTCTTGTGGAGTATAAAAAAGTAAATCAATTCTTCTATTGTGTTCTGTTAACTGTTTTTGGAGTTCTAATAATAATTCATCACTCACTTTTTCCACTCCAGTTTTCTGAATTGACTCGACGCTTCTTGACGCATCAATTCCAATAATCATGAAAAAATGTAAAATTTAATTGTTATTGTCTGTTTTGTCGTTTACATTTTTTATTATCTGCTTTATACCATCAATAAATTTATCTTCACTGAACCTGGCGGCCTGTTTCTCGCAATCGGCACGCATTTTTAAAGCCTGTTCGGGTGTTAACCATTCAATCGCTCTGATTATATCTTCAATTTGATAATCAGCAGGTATAAATTTACCTGTTAAACGATCAATGATTGTTTCCTTGAGACCTCCTTCAAAGACACCGATGCATGGCTTACCGGCTGACATTGACTCTAAGGGCGTCATACCAAAATCTTCATTAACTGGCAAATAAATCGTAGCAATTGAATTACCAACCAATTCCGCAAGTTTTTCATCTTCAACCCAGCCTAAAACCTGTATGTTGTGGTAACCAACAGCCATTTTTTTAATATTTTCCAGATCGTCGCCACCAGAGACGACGATTAATTTTTTGTCCTGCATTTTTTGAAAAGCGGTGACAACGTCACCGACGCGCTTCAGTTTATCGACTCTAGCAAATGATAAATAATAATCACCTTGACTTAACCAGCAGAATTTATTGGTCTGAATTGGCGGCCAGATGACAATTGAATCGCGGTCTAAATATTTTTTTATTCTATCCTGCACATTAAGTGAGTTAGCAACAACAATATCCATTTTACTAAAGCCAATTTTATAAATTAATCGGCTGAAAGGAATAAAAAACCATAAAATAAATCTTTTCCACCATGGTTTATTTTTAAAATAGTAATTTTTAAGATCATAAGCGTGCCTGACTGGGGTGTGGCAGTAAAAAATTTTCTTAACACCTGGACGAACATTTCGAGCCGCTGATAAACAATTGTTACCAGAAAAAATTACCAAATCATAATCTTTAATAAACTTGGTTTTAAAATAAAAAAGTAGCTGGAATTTTAGATAACGCCAACCGCTTTTTTGTGAAGATCGCCCTAAAATATAAAGACGGTGCGGCACTTCGTGTTTACTAAATGTTTCTGCATCATTCCAAAAACCAGTTGCAATGTCAGCACCAAGACCGCGGGCCATTATCAACACCAATCTTTCTGCTCCTCCACGGAACATAAAACGATCGTGGATTATTAATATTTTCATATAAAATCAAAACTCAAATAACAAAACTCAATTTTTTGATTTGTTAATTGTTTTCTGTTAGCGGCACCCTATTTTGTTGCCACAATACTTCTCTTATAAGCATCAAGATTTTCTAAGGCAATGCCCGTACCTTTAGCAACACACAACAACGCTTCATCGGCGACAAAAGCTTGTACGCCCGTGGCTTGAGTTATTAGTCGGTCAATATTTCTTAAAAGCGAAGTGCCACCAGATAAAACCATACCTTTATCCATAACATCGGCTGATAATTCTGGAGGCGTTTTGTGTAAAACCGACTTAGTGGCTCCCAAAATACCCTCTAGTTCATTTTGCAAAGCCTCAGTTATGTCATCAGATGTCACTTCAATATTTTTTGGTAATCCAGAAATCATATCTCGTCCACGGACTTCGGTTACCAGCTTGTCTTCTAAATATAGTGCTGAACCAATATTAATTTTTATATCCTAAGCTGTTCTTTCACCAATTGCTAAATTATATTTACGGCGGATATGTTCCTGAATTGCTGCATCAAGCTTATTACCACCAATTCTCACTGATGTATTAGCAACTATGCCGCCTAAAGAGATAACCGCCACCTCACTCGTCCCGCCACCCATGTCAACAATCATATGTCCGGAAGCGGAACCAATTGGAATATTGGCTCCAATCGCGGCCGCGATCGGTTCTTTAATAATATAGGCAGCTTTAGCACCAGCGGCCATGGTGGCATCGATAACAGCTCTGCGTTCAGTCGAAGTAATGCCAGCTGGTACAGCAATCATTACTTCAGGACGAAAAATTCTTGCACCACCCAATGCTTTATTAATGAAATATTTTAACATTGCTTCAGTTGTCCGGTAATCAGCTATCACACCGTCTTTTAATGGTCTGGAAGCAATAATTGTGTCGGGTGTACGGCCAAGCATTTCTTTAGCTTCAACTCCGACAGCTAAAACTCTTTTGTCATCTATTGATTGGGCCACTACCGACGGCTCATTAATAACAATCCCGCGGTTGGGCAAAAAAACCAAAGTATAGGTCGTGCCTAAATCAATGCCAATTTTCTTTACAAACATATTTTTTGGGAAAATTTTTGAGTTACTATATTTAGATTATTTTTTCCTAATGTTAAAAAATTCTAGTATAAAACAGCAAAAATGTCAAATAGATCTTGGCTCACAAATCACTGCTTAAGTTTCTCTGTTAACCGCCACTTCCAAAAATATTTTAGCCAGGAAGCGATATGATGCCAAGTGGTTTTTTGCCAGAGGCTTCGCCAAGATAAATTACCACCAGAAAGACGGTGCGGATAATGAATAAATTCTGCTTGAGGAAGATACCATACCTGCCAAGAATGACGCCACATTCTTAAACACAAATCAGTGTCTTCCATAAAAAGAAAAAAAAACTCGTCAAAATTACCAACCATCTGTAAGGCTTTCTTCCTAATAACACAACATCCACCCAAGACCCAATCAACTGCCAAAGCCCGGCTCAAATCCCGATCTTTATAAGAATAATGGTTTAGATATTCTTGACCACGTTTAGTGTTACCCAAAAAAGTTCGACGATACAAAAAACCCTCAGGTTTATGCCAGCG
>CAYSSY010000039.1:0-10736 GCA_964434055.1 uncultured Gammaproteobacteria bacterium
TTGTGATATTATCTATCAAATAAATTTTTAGCATAAAAATATATAATTTAGCACCACACCCACTGTAAGCACAAATTACAGTAGGAGTGATATATAATTTATCATTTTAACCTTGACTTAATGCTAGTAGTGGGTTACTTTATAGATGTGCTCTTTAGTGAAATTAATATGAAAATTAAGATTACTATTAAGAAAAAAATTGCTCTAAAAAGCAAATTAAGAGATCTATAAGTCCCTGTTTTAGCAAAGGGATTTTTTAATTTAAAGTTATGAAAAAAATCATTTATAAGCTATCTATTATTTTATTTTTTATTGTTTTTTTGTCTACACCATTTGTAGTAAATGCTATAAGTGGTACTTGTTCTTGGCATGGCGGAATTAATTGCAAAGCTGGGATGGATTGGGATGGGAGTGCTATATGTAATGATGGTTGGCGTGATAGTAGTGAAATGTTTTTATCTGCAAATATATGTGCTGAAGATCACCATTGGTGTACACAAGAAGAATTGAATGAATTAGGCGTGGATAAAATGAAGGAAGACCTTTTAAAGATTAATAGCGAGATAACTATTAAGACCGCCGCTTTAGAAAAACAATTAGCTGAAATTGAAGCTACACCGATGACACTTGCTAGACAAACCGGTGCGGAAGCAGCCGCAAGAAGGATTGCGCAGGCAGATATTATGCTTTTACAAGCACAAGCTCAGGCTATAATGAATAATATTACTTTTGCTTATCAAAGATGTTTAGAACTAGGTGATGCCGCATATCACAAGAGAATACAGGAATCGTATCAAGAAATTGGGGATTTATTAAATAAAACAGAAACCTCATCTTGTCCAGAAAATTCTTATTATAATTATTCAAAATCAACTTGTTCTTGTATTGAAGACTTCTACATTTCTGGTGGTAAATGTATATATGGTTCACAGTTTTGTAGAGAAAAATTTGGTCAGGAATCATTATATAATTCGGCCACAAATAGGTGCGATTATTGTACAGAAGGGTATAAAATGAATCAAGATAAAACCTGTACAAAAATACAAGGTCAAGTTCTAGGTGCTTCCACTTCAAATCCTCTTAGCCTTCAATCAGGTTGGCTAATTAAAAACAAGAAGTTTGTAGAAGTTTTTTCGGTTGATGAAAATTTGTGTTTGCATTGGATTAGAAACGAAAAAGTCGCATTAAAACACTTTGGTATTACTTGGAATTACGAGGGTAATATCAAAGAATTTGATTCAATACCAAGTGGATATAAATTTTGTAATACATTAGAGTAATTTGTAATATGAACAACAAAAATATGGGCATAGCTTTATTTTTAACAGCAGGATTAATTATAGCTGGCTTATTAAACCGATGGGACTTTAATACTTGGCGAGTAATTGATGTTTTAGTCGTGCTAGTCATTGTTATAATAGGGTTTGTTTTAATAAAGAGAGAAACAATTAATACAAAAAAATTTAAAATAATAACAATTGTACTAACTGTTTTAATCATTGTTTCTGTTCTTGCTATTTTTGGGTATAACAAAATACAAAAGGAAAAATTAAAGTGCAAATTTAGTTTAACTAATATGGTGGAAAACAGATACCAAGAAGATAAGGCCGCTTATTCCGAGCCTTGTTTCTCTTTATTAAGTGGATATAATAGTATTTTTTGTAAAAATGGCTATAGAAATTATGATGCTCGTCACTATACTTATTGGGAAATAGATGGAATGTTAAAAAATAATTCTTATAAAAATCAATATCTTGGAAGTATTATTTTAAAGATTTATACAAACGATGAAAGAAAAATCTTGTTAACAGAAGGATTTATTGATGTTAAAAAGAATTTGACCTCTGGTCAATCTTATCCTTTTCAAGTAAGAGCACAAATAAATAGAGACAGTGATATGAGTAAGTACTTTAATAAGAATGATAATGTTGAAATAGATATATACCCTTATTTTTTAAGTTGTTCTTATTAATTAAAACTATATGAAACACAAACCCCTTTTAATTATTTCCGCTATTGTCGTTTTCTCGTGTGCTGGCTTTCTCACTTACACCTTAGCTCAAGGTGAAGGTGAGATAACGATTTGTGTCAGCAAAGTTGGCACAGTGAGATTGGTGGGCGATGGCTATTTTAGTAGTAAGTGTAATAAAGGTGAAAAATTAGTCACTTTAAGTCTGCAAGGTATACAAGGCCCACAAGGCGAGCAGGGTATACAGGGTGAACAAGGTCCCGTTGGTCCAGAAGGCCCACGAGGTGAACCCGGTCCGAAGGGCGATACTGGTCTACAAGGAGAGCAAGGTATTCAAGGGGAGCAAGGTTTACGGGGCATTCAAGGCGAACAAGGTCTGCAAGGTGAAAAAGGTGATAAGGGCGATACTGGTGAACAAGGTCCAATCGGTTTAACAGGCTCAAGTTTGAAGGTGGTTGATAACAACAATCAACCAATAGGTTTTTTGATTGACATTAGTTACAATGAGTGGAAAATCTGGGACACCCAAAATAAAAAAGTTGTTACCGGTGACCCTTTAAACGGATTCCAAAACACTGCCGCTGCGAGTATAAATGAGATTTATTATACTGGTTCAAATTGTAATTCGGAGCCGCTTGTGTCTGGGGCTAGACCGTATTACTTTTATAAAATGGTTTCAGGTAATCCTTACGGTTGGAATTATGTTCACGTGACTGGTTGGGATAAAGTACATAGAGGAACTGGAATACCAGTAAAGAGTACTTGGGATTTATCTGGATGTCATAATACATCCTATTCGCACGACAATTTATCTGAAATTTCACCAACCATTACTCCAAGTTATAACGTACCTCTCACATTGGCAGACGAGTAAAGAGCAAGAAGATCAAATAAAAAGCTAGCCTCTCACAATCCCGTTAAAAATAATCAAATAATAAAAACAACTTCAGAAGTTAATTATATGAAGAAAAAAATTTGTTTTTTGTTAATATTATTAGCCATAACATTCATTCCGACTAGTATTTTAAGCGCCGCTCAAAGTGACTCGAGATTTATTGCCAAAGTTGAGCAGAAAATTGTGCAGGGTTTTAAAAATGATGCAGAAAAACAAGTTTGGATTGATAAAGTAAACAGAGAAATAGATAAGACTGAATTTCAAATATCAGTAATGGAAAAAGTTCTTTCGTTGGTAAAAATCGAAAAAGCTCGTGCTAAGATAATAGAAAAAATTGAAGATTTGCAAGTATATCTAGACAAGCTTCAAGAACTCTTAAAAATGTTAATCGTGCCAATACCAGATCTTGAATGTGCAGAAGGCACAAAAGCAGTGGTAATACTAGAAGATCACGATTCATCGGGTGCAATTTTGTGGGGCAATGATATTAATGGGGTTTTGGTTTATTGCACCCAAGGCGGAGAATATAAGTTTGCCTTTTCGGGTAAAACACCTGTTGCCAATGATTGGTATGCGTTGGTTATAGGCGAGGACCCCAGAAACGATCCAGAAACAGCAGTAATTGTCGATTATTCCAGATCTGATGGTAATACTGGGGGAATACATGTGAGTAAAAGCATTGAGCTTAACCGTGATTTAGTTAATACAGAAGTCTGGTTGGTACTGGGAGGCGATTTAATGCTTTTACCAAGATATGATGGGTACACTGCTTGGTCTGGTTGGAACCCTGAAAGTTATCTTTTTAGCACAAAGTCGATTAACTATCATGACACTACTCCCAAATTTCTTTTGAAGTGGGGATCTGAAGGAACAAATGATGGTCAGTTTTATGGCTCACCATATGCCGTAGAAACTGATTCTCAAGGCAATGTTTTTGTTTTAGATGAAAAACGTGTTCAGAAATTTACTCCCAAAGGTGAGTTTATTGCCAAGTCAGAGTGGGGAACGGGCGGTAGCGGTTTGGCTATTGATTCTCAAGATAATATATATGTTGTTGATCATTCAATTTACGATACGGTTAAAAAGTTTAATAATGATCTTAATTTTTTATCCGCCATCCACCAGGAACTTATCACTACTTCTCCTTGGCCTGGTTATGTAGATATAGCTATTGATGCCAATGATAATTTATTTATTGCCGCTCGCTGGAAAGTGGTTAAAATGGACACAAATGGCAATATTATCAAAGAGTGGGGTTCGCGCTGCAGCGGAGGTGGTGTTCAATCAACAGAAGTTATTGGTTCTGATTCTCAAAACAATGTTTGTTATGTTGGAGAGTTTGCCGACGCCCAAGCGATTGGAGTTGACTCTTCTAGTAAGGTATATGTAATTGAAAATTGGTTTCATCACGTTCAAGTTTTTGATAATAACGGCAATTATCTAAATAGGTGGGGTGGTCCAGGCAGTAATGATGGTTATTTTAGAACTCCATTCGGTGGCGCTTTTGATTCAGAAGATAATATCTATATTGCTGATTATGAAAACAATCGTGTTCAGGAATTAACAACCGACGGAACTTTTATCTTAAAATGGGGTTCGTCTTATAGCAATCCTGGTTCAGGGCAAGGTGAATTTTATGGCTCAAGAGATGTAGCGGTTGATTCTGAAGGTTCAATTTATGTAGCTGATAGTGGAAATTATCGCATCCAAAAATTCAGTAAATAATTATTAAACATAATTCTGCAAAAGAGGAATATAAATAAATTCTTTCCACTCCCTAATCCTAGTTCCAACGTCGTCCACGACACTCAATGTCGAAAGCCAGAGGTAATCCCTCTGGTTTTTGGTTTATATATAAAATATTTCTGAATAAAATAAGAGGAATGCTTTGTTAACATTCCTCTTCATGAGATGGTTGTCGTAAGAGCTTGAATAACATTTTCATCTGGGACATCATCAAAATCTTTGTAGAATGTTCCAGTTGGAAATGCGTGTCGTGATTGACGATATTTTAATACCTGGCAACCCTCAATAGTCTCGGGGAACCACGGTGGCGTTACGGGCGATATAAGAATAATTTTCTTAGCGCCAGCGTATTTTATCGCATCAACGGCTGATATGATCGACAAACCACTTACTATACCGTCATCGCAGATGATAACAGAATCAGGAACTTGACTCGGTGCTATACCATGGTAGATCTTATTTTTTTCAAAAACTGTCTGTGCTAGAGCAATAACACTTTCGTCGCCAAGGTCTCGATAATCAGCACTGAAAGCTCGAATGAAATATTCTTCTCTTTTTTTAAGCCAGCGAGTCACTGTCCCAAATGCGGATACAAAGAAAATTTCATTTTCGGTCTCGATGCTGTCTAAATAGAAAGAATGTAATGGCAGACGAAATATGTTAGCTAAACTTCGAGCAATGATCACGCCCCCACGCGCCAGACCAATGAGACAAAATCCACGCAAATCAATTCCCAGTTCCGTAATTCTTTGTGCTGTTTTTTCTCCGGCATGAGTACGGTCATTGAAAAACATCTGTTCCACCTCCTTTACAAATAAGTTAAGGCGCACGACGATTCTCGTCATGCGCCTTTGTGTAATAGCAGTCTCAGATCAGCAGGACGAGATGTGCTGGCTGGCGGCGTGTTCTGCCAGTTCGTCGAAATCGACACCGAAATCGCCGCACAGTTTCTCGGCACCGGATGTCAGGACACGCACGGCAACCATTTGGCTGATGAGTTCCACGCCATAAAGTTTGTGCGGTTTGCTTTTTTTGCCGGTTTGCGCTTCGGTGATGATTTGGCCCGAGCGCTCCAGGACCTCTTCTTGCAGATCTTCCGCAGTGAGTTCTGCTGCTTCAATTTCGGCACTGAGACCACAGTGATTGATCAACGACATAGCTACCTCCTTGGTTGGGTGAATTTACTGTTTACAAAAATGGGTTAATAAAATTCTAGAGATTTTTAACCTAAAAACCCAATTATAATTACCCTTTTTAAATAGAACCCATAAATCTGGCTAACCTATTTGCATTACACTAATTAAGAAATAATTAAAAAAGGAATTATGCAAAAAAATAGCCAAATTTTTAGATTCTAATTTTTAAAACTTTTTATTATAGCAGATTCACAAAAAATGTCAAGTCTTGAATAATTTTCAATATCAATTTGAACTAGATTATAATTTATGGAAGGGGACAAGAATTAATGAGCCTAATTGAAAAAGGTTTAGTAAATTATTATCATTGGCATATAAATAAACCCTTCCCACTCCCTAATCCTAGTTCCAACGTCGTCCACGACACTCAATGTCGAAAGTCAGAGGTAATCCCTCTGGTTTTTGGTTTTGTTTCATTGACAAATTATTTTTTTTATAATAAAATTAAGATAGTAAATATTATTTTTTTAAACATTAAAGTATTATCTCCGAATACTTTTTTTGTTAATAAATATTTATGAAAATCGCGATTAATCTTACAAGAGAATTTTTGGGTGGCATCACTTCATCAAACATTAATTTAATTAATCATCTTTACGGACAAGACTATGAGTTTTTGGGTCTTGAGTTAAATAACCGTGTTTACATGAAAGGGCCTGTTATTTTTAGAAATTTTGCCCCAGAAGTTTTTAACCATCATATAATCAATATTCATGATTTACCGCTTTTAAATATTTTGAATCATTCTCGAACCTTAAGAGAAGTCGAAGGTAAATATAAGGTACCTCTTAAAATCATTAGAGGTATTTTAAAAAAGGAAAAACCAGAGATAGTTTTACTGAGTGGAACTAATTATATTCCTTGGCTTATATCAATAGTCGCATACCAAGAAAAAATACCCATAGTGCTTTGGTATTCAGGTGTTATGTCTAAAGAAGTTGAGCACTACCCTAAAAAAATAAAAGCGCTTTTACTAGCCATGGAGAAGAAAATTATTACTAAATCCTCAAGGGTTATCTTTCCGTCAAAATTGTGTAAAGATATTGTAGAAAAAGATGTAATCAAGAAGAAGATTAAGAAAAGTTACATCATACCAAATCCCATGGCAAACATTTTTATAGAACCATGCGACATTGAATATTCAGTAGAACGCAGAATCGCAGCAGTTGGGCGTTATACGAAAGTTAAAAACTTTGACGTTTTTTTTGAGTTACATAAAAAATTATTAGAAAAAAAATGGCGACACACAGCTTCTTTTGTCACCAATCAGGACGCTAAGTTCAAAAACATTCCCGATGCAATAAAAGTGATGCCACCAATGACACCAGAGGGTCTAAAAAATTTTTATATTTCTCAAGGCTTGATCGTCTGCCCTTCCAAATTTGAAACATTTGGTAATGTGCCGATGGAAGCGGTGTGTTTAGGTGTTCCGGTTTTAGTCAGTGAGAATATGGGCTGTGCTGAAATACTAAAGGAAGTAGGTTTAGAAAATATGGTTATTTCTTTTGATGATATTAATAAAGTCGCTGATAGGGTTCAAGAATTATGCGGTCAGACAATTTTGCCGAAACAATTAAATGCTTTAAAAAAAATATTAGATAATCGTTTTATATCAGAAGAAATAAACGCGGTTTTGTTAGATGCCTATACTAAAGGTTGTTAATATTAGAATAAAGACAAATTAATTTTTATTCTAGTTCCAACGTCGTCCACGAAACTCAACCAAAAAGTCATCTCAAAAAGAGGTGATTTTTTGATTAATATATCATTTAAATCTAAGGCGATATTTTGAAATTTTTTGCCTAAGTGTTAAACTTAAAATCATGAACCATGATCAATGGCCATTAAATAGTAATCAAGAATTAGAGACAAAAGTAGAGTCGGAAAAGCGGCCGGAAAAATTATTTCGCGCTTTTACTGTGTCGCCAGAACAGCTGACTTTAGAGACCCTGCGTTCTGTGCTTAAACCAGGAACGGTATCACAGGATAACCCGACAAAAGTTCATGATGGCAACGAATTAGGTGTTTATATGTCCACTAACCAAAAAATGGTTGAATCTTGTTATGCCGTTGGAGGACTTGGAACAACAAGTATGGATGTTCCTAAACATATGGGTTCGCGCGGTCTAGAACAACAGATCGTTTTACCTAGTTGCGGCATCGTCCTAGAAATTGATACTAAAAACGTAAAAATCCGCAAGCCACAGATTACTGGATACCTAAAGGGAGTGTATAATAATGGTTTTGAAGGAGATGAATGGATTGCAGATTCTGTTGCGCCAGAAGATTATAAAGTAGTAAAATTAATCTTATCTCGCTGGGCAAATGATAAAAACGAAATAAGTGTGCCAATTGCCGACAATAGTGATGAAGAATTAAATAAGGTCATAGGAATTATTAAAGAGAAATATCAAACATATAAATCAGAAGCTGAAAAACTCAAGCATTTTCTGGAGACTCTCAATGAACGCGAAAGACTCAGCTACCTTCTTGTAAGAGAGCGCTGGGAAAAGGAGAAAGCGAAGATTGAATCGTCATCATCTAGGTAATGTCTTTAAATTGAGTATAGTCAGAAAATTTTTATAAAATCAGAGGTAATCCCTCTGGTTTTTGGTTGAACAGTATTCACCTAAATGTTAGAATAAAATTATAAGTATTTAATTAATTATGACCCAAAATCAGTTATTAGAAAAAATAAAAAACATTTGTCAGCGAGAAATGTCGCAAAACAAACGCTTTCATGATTATGCGCATGTTTTTTTAGCCTTTAATAATGCCAAAGAAATAATCTCTGGTGAAAAGGCTGCGTTAAAAATTAACACTCTAGCAGTTTTAACGGCAACGCTATTTCATGATTTATCAAATTATGAACGTCTAAAAGGTGGTAAAGATAGTGCTAGAAAAGCCCAAAGAATCTTAGAGAAGTTAGATGGTTTTCCCAAGGGTTTGATAAAAGAGGTGAAAAGGTTAATCTTAAGCGTAGAAAAACAGGGAAGGAAAAAAGATTTTAGTCTCGATGAAAGAATCATCAATGACGCTGATAACCTTGAAGCTCTTTCAAAGTTATCCATTTGCCGCGGTTTTATGATATACGGAAAAAGAGGATTAAAACCCCAAGAAGCAATTTTAGATTTTCAAGCTTTTATCAACAAGAAACGCAAGCAGATGTATACTAGAACTGCCAAAAGAATGGTTCTACAGCAAGTAAGATTTATTAAAAAATTCTTAGATGATTGTGCGAAATTATATTGATGGTAAAAAATACCCAAATCTCCCTAATATCTAGATAGAGTTGGTGTAAATTCTCTCGCACTCCCGCAATGTCGAAAGCCAGAGGTAATCCCCTCTGGTTTTTGGTTGTAATTTATAATATACTAATAATGGATAATTAATAATTAATCGCAGCTATATGAAGAAAAAAATTTTTTTATTATCAGTTGTTTTTTTATTTTTTTTAACATCAGGCTGTACTAATAAGCAAAATTCCGATGGCTCAGATACCCAGGTTAATATTGCCGGTAATTATCTAGGTAGTTATTATAAAGAGAATTATGTTTGGGGTGGTGCTATGAACTTAGCCTGGAATGAATTAAATGATAATGTTTTGCAGGAAAAATTAAAACTCGATACTACTGATAAGATTGCCTTGGAGATGGTGGAGAAACTGAATAACCCGGTATTTACCAAAAATGATTTAGATGAAGAAAGCTATTATATTAAAAGCGGTTATGGACAAGAGACAGTCAATGTCATTAATAGAGAATCAAAGGAAAAATTTCCCAGCAAGAGTTTTGGCGATTTACAACTTAAATTAGGATCAAAAGATATTATTTCCTACGCTTATTTTTTGAAGGAAGTTGAATATGAAACTAGGTTTGAAAAAAAAGATGTTTTATTCAAAGATCAAAGCGTAAAGGGTTTTTACACCAAAGAATCAAACCAAAGACGTAACGTAAAAATTGTGAAGTATGAAAACGATGATAAGTTTATAGTTAGTCTGCAACTTAAAGATAACAAGGATCAATTATTTTTGGCCAAAGGTTACAGCATGAAAGATCCGCAAGAAGTGGTTGCAGAAATTAATCAAAATAATAAAGGCAATCTTATTGCCATTGATAAAATTGACACTTTTCAAGCTCCTAAGATACATCTTGATCACCATCGGTATTATGTAGAATTAATTAATAAATTTTTAGCTAACAATAATTTTCAGGATTATTTTATAGCCCAGATGTTTGAAAATATTAAATTTGATATGGATGAAAAAGGCGCCCGGGTGGAAAACGAAGCGGTTATTGGGTTAGGTTTTAATAGTGCATATAATCCAGCAAAACCTAAACCAAAGAATTTTATTTTAGATAAGCCTTACTGGGTAGTTATGCAAAGAAGCGATTCCGTAAACCCTTATTTTATATTAGGCGTCAATAATACTGAATTAATGGAAAAAAGTAATTAAAGAAAGAATATCTTTTATTTCTTTAAATAGTTGATACAGATTCATCCTCAAGCCCAAGTTTTTACAAGCAACTTCCGCCTGCCTACACTTAGTTTTCGATGGGGCAGGCAAAAATACCTTTTAAAATTACACCTTTTGTTTTTGATCAAAAAAAACGCTGTCACCAGCGTTATTTTATATATCTTGAAATATTTAATATTTACCCGATCTGCTTAGGATATTCATCAAATTATATTCATACCAGCTTTTATCTTTGATTTGTTGTTCTTGGCGCTCAATCCATGGTTGCCAATCAAACGACTGGTCTTTTTGGGCAAGGTAGCTGGTATTTTCTTGTAGCCGTCCAGTCTGATTATAATATTTTACTGTCTTTAAAACATCTGAGGAGAGCATGGTCATTTCAAACAAGCGAATACGCGAATCAGGGCGTTTGGCTAAAGCAACATTGGTTCGCAAAATAAACTGTTCCACCGG
>CAYSSY010000040.1:0-10623 GCA_964434055.1 uncultured Gammaproteobacteria bacterium
CCGTCTTTGTTCCTATGGATTTTTGACCATGCCATTATTGCTAATGGTTTAGGCCATTAATTTTATTCAATTGTACTTAAATAATAGCACAAATTCATTTAGTAATCAACAAAATAAGAAATCATGATAATTTTTGGCTTAAAATGGCTTTTTTTTAGAAAATACACGGTTAGCTATTGACAAACTATATAACCGTGAGCTATCCTTAGTAATAGAACAACGTATTTATATATAAATTATCTTTTTATTATATGACAAATGAATTTTCAACAAAAAAAAGGGATCGATTTGTAAGACTAGCAAGTTATCGAACAAATGAAGTGTTAAAAAAAATAAAAATATTAGGCAATTGCTCAAATCGGAGTGCTTATGAATACACAGAAGATGATATTTCAAAGATATTCTCAGCTATTGATAAAAGATTGAAAGAGACGAGAGTTAAGTTTCATTTCTCAAAAAGTAAAAACCAATTTAAATTATAAGCGTTATAAATTTTTTGACCACAACAATTATTTTTTATTTATGAACAATATGAAACCTCAAGAACAAATTAAATTATCGAAACGGGATAAAATTTTATTAATGATTTATACACTGGCAAAAAGTCAGAAGAAAGGTATAAAATTTGAGAATATTGTGGTCGCCTTATTTAAAAAATATAGGTCGGAGTTTCATTTACCGGGCTATTTAGAGTATCCCGATTCCGAAGCGGTCAATAAGGCAATATATAGTAGTTTGAGAATAAATGGCTTAGTGAATTATGGTAATAAAATTTTTACTTTAACTGATAAGGGTTTGGAATATGCAATGTTGTTAAAAAAAAGAATATCAAACATAAAGGTATCTAGTCCATTTAAATTAATAAGGTCTTCGGAAAATGAAATTTTGCGTATAAAAAAACTTGACGGTTTCGTTTTGTTTAGTAATAACAAATATGAAAATATAAATGATACTGATTTCTATAGTTATTTAGGAATATCTGTAAAAACCAATAGCGATCAAATTCTTGGGAGAGTTAAAACAATGGAAGATGTTATAAATGAGCTAAAGAAAAATAAAAAAGATAAAAGTAAAAATGACTTATTAGTTATCAAATATCATGGATTTATTTTAAAAAAGTTTGAAGACCTTTTAAAATTTTATAAAAAAATATGAAAAAAAATAACTCTATTAAACCGAAAATTATTGAAGAAAAAAATGAAATTGATGATCACTTGCTTGATATTATAGGTAATGAATTTAAATTTGATCACGAAAAAGGTCTTTCTGAATGGTTGAAAAATAGTGTTGACGCATATATTCGTAACAATGTGCCAGATAATAAACAAAATATAATATTTAACTTTAATGATTTAGACAAAAAAATTATTTTTGAATGTATTGACTTTGTTGGAATGGAAGAAAAAGATATTATTGAAGCGTTCAAACGATGGGGAGATCCTAACGCAGCAAAAAGGGGTTTAAATAAAAGAGTATATGGTGGTCATGGAAACGGTGGCAAATTTTACATGAGGCAAATGTTTAAGAGTTCTTACTTTATTACTTATAAAAACGGGTATCTCAATGTTTACGGCTTTAATGAAAATAAAAAGTATGGATTCGCCGTTGGGTATAAGAATTTAAAATTGGAGCCAGAAGCGGCATTACATATGGTGAATTTAAATTCGATTCCATTACCATCGCATATAAATAAACAGATTTTGAATAAGATAACTGGCTTCACTATTATTCGAGGATTAGGTCCAAAAGGAATTAAGAATGAGATAAAAGTTAACAATATAATAAAAAAATTAATTAATCATCCACAAGCACAAAACATTTTATCTCGTGCAAATGTGTCAGTAATATATAACAACGAAATTGTTTGTGAATTATTAAAACCACAGGAAATTAAACCAAAGCTTGGTTTTGAGGAACCCAGAAAAATAATAATTCCTAAAGAAATTTACACACTTGATAATGGTGAAATGCGTGAAGTTAGAATGACGAATAGTAATTTCGTGCAAGGACATTTGATATTAAAAATATCCGAAACCGCTTTTAGCAGAAATAGTATGTATGAAGGTTTAAATAGAGTCGATTTTATTGGAGAAATTGGAATTATTGCTTCTTATAAGTTAACGGAGCTTGATGTAAGGAATTATCCTCAAGCGGCTTTCATTTATGGAGAATGTCGGTGTCCTATATTGGAAGATTCAGAGGAGGACTCGGTAAAGAACGACAGAACAAAACTAAATGAGAGTATTCTTACTAAAGCTTTATTAGAGTGGATATCAAAAGAAATCGACAAATTAGCCTCAGAAATAGCTTCAAAGGAAAATATTGAAAGAAAGGAAAAAGGTGCTAAGCTATCATCTGCTTTTAACGACTATTTGAATCAGTGGAAGAATAAGTTTATGAAGAAAATTTTGTCTGATTCTTTAGGTGATATTTACATTAGACATATTGGAAATGATGTTTTAAACGGGAAAAAGAGTGTAATAAAAAAATCTTTGGAAACCCCTGATAATATAGAATTTTCATATTCTATGGCAAAAATTCCAGTTAATGAAGAATATAATTTAACTTTAAAAGCAAAAATTTCAAAATTTATTCCGGTCGGTTCTCGAATAATCATCTTAACAGACAATAAACATATTTTATTGATTGATAACACGATTGTAATAAAAAGTGAATTTGTTAAGATAGCCGATGATACAAAAAATAGGGTAGCGGTGATGAACATAAAAGTTAAAGGTGATGAGGTGGGTGTAAAAGGAATAGTAACTGCCAAGATTGGGAAATTGTCTACAGAGATTGAAGTTTATGTAGTAAAGAAAAATTCAGAAGGAATTAACAAGAAACAATCTTACCCAACTGTTTTGTTGTCTGGCATTGATGGCGATCCTTTAAATATTGCGATAGGAGGTAAGGTAATATTAGATCAAAGACAGCCTTTAATTTATCAAAGGCCACAAGATATTAAAGATAGGATATATTGGATTAATACAGCCAGCCCCTTGGCTAGTAATATTCTAGAAATTCTTGGTGAAAATTCCGTACGGTGGAGGGATTATCTTTTTCAGAGATATGTAGACATTTTCGTTAAAGAAGCATTGTTTGAATTACAACAAAGTGATCCAGAATCTTTTAGTGCAGAGAGAATTGACAGCGACATACTAGGTACACTTACAACAAAACTACACACAATTGCGTCAAAGGATTTAGCTGAATTTTTATTCAATGATCATTATGAATTACCAAAATACGATAAAACCGGATTTTAATTTAATATTATCCGAGGTAGCAAACTTTTATAATATAAGTTCGGAAGAAATTCTTGGACAATCAAGAAAAAATCACATAAAAGTTGCTAGGTTTATATTTGTTTATTTGGTGAGAAATATATTAAAGTTTTCTTATCCAGTTCTTGGTAAAAAGTTAGGTAATCGAGATCACACTACTATACTTCATGCGTATAAAACGATAGAAAGGATTATTAAAGATAATATTGATTATAGCAACGAAGTACAATCGATTATTGATAGTATTTATGGTGTTCTTATTTTTGAAGAAAGCGGTAGTGCGAATAAAGTTGTATCAGAAAGTGATGAGAATGAGAATAGAAATCATTTGAATCAAAAACTCAAGTATTTAGAAGAAGCGTCAACAGCAACCATTAATCGGATTAATAAAATAACAGAGGAATGGAAAAAAGGGGTAACTCTCAAAGAAATTGGTCGTCGAAATAATATTAGTAGGGAACGTGTAAGGCAAATTGTTAAAGATGGATTATTATATGATATTAATGACATTGTTAAACAAGGGATATTAGTAGATTTAAATGAATATTATAAAGATGAAAAGAGTAGAAGAATATTAATTCAGAGAGAACAAAAAATCCGTAATTCAAAAACTAGAGAAATTATTAAATCTAAAGTTAAACGTTGGAGTGAGTATTATGATCAATGCCGAACGTGTGGTACAACAAACATAAAACACAGTGCCCATGGTTATTGTGAAAAGTGTTATTATAAGACGGATATTTTTAAAGAAATTCAAAAGGCATCAAGATTAAGGAATTTCGATAAATGGAAAGTTCATCAAAAAGAATATGCTAAAGCCTATCACAAAAGGCAATATGTAATTGAAAAAGATAGGAAGAAATTAGATTTAATAAACTTTGGTGGTAATAGAGAGAAAGCTTTAGAGAGAGATGGATATAAATGTCGCCTTTGTGGAATTTCCAAAGAAGAAAATAATAGTAAATATGGCAAAGATTTCTATGTCAATCATATTAATGGGAAAGATAACAATAACTTGGATAATCTAATTACTTTATGTAAAGGTTGTCATAATAAAATCAGTATACAAATCATGCAAGAAGCCTTTCGTAATAAAGTTAAAACAAAATAAATTTATGGTTCTCTCTTATACAAATGAAGTTAATCAAAGTTTTAAGGAAAGAATGGTTTGGTGGTACGCCAAGCTAAACAATGTGAAACTTAAAATATGGCAAGACCCTTGGCTTGATTTTATGTTATGTTGGATGATTTTTGATGCTTATTTGACTGAAATTTCACGATCAGCTTCAGATCGAAAAAAGTTGGATTATTTTTATAAAAATAAAAATGATTTTAAGGACATTATTTTAAAAAAATGGAATTCATTAAAGCCCATTAAATTGAAGGAATTGTCGCCTATTCAAAATATGAGACCAAAACTAAATAAATTGGTTTCTTTAAATGATGAAAATAATTTAGAACAATGTTTTAATTTTGTTTATCAAATCAGGTGTAATCTTTTTCATGGTGCTAAAAATATTAAAAGTACAAAAGATGCTGAGCTGGTTAGACATGGGGCTAAGTTTTTAAGGGCTTGTATAGATAGTTGGATGAAGAATGAATAGAATATATTTAAGAAGATAGAAAAAATTATTATAATATGCCAGATAAAAAAAAGTTAATAAATGAATTTAATATAAATACACCGGAAGAAGAAATTCTCGAGGCTTTAGAGTGGCGGTGTCATAGAGATAATGACATTCCTAGTAATATTAGGGATTTAGAAGCCCAGTATTTAATTCATCTTTTAAATAATATTAATAATAAAAAGCTTCTTAATTCACAGAACGAATTTAATCTAAAAATGGTTAGATTAAATAAAAAGTTAATAAATCAGAATAAATGGTTAGTGATTGCTACTTGGGCTACAGTCCTTGTCGCAATTATAAGTTTGTTTATTACTCAAAAAATTTACATCGATCGTCTTAAAACATCGCAACTAGAGGTAGAGAAGAACGGTCATGGTTTAAGAGTTATTCCAGGAAATCCGACTACAACCAATGAATACTATTAAAGTAAAACCATATATTTAATCAGGCGATGACTTCATCAAACGAAAAAAGTAACATAAAAACGAATAATTTTGATAAAATTGTTTTTGATATAGCAATTTATCTAGACCCAGTATTATTGAAAGATGAATACAAGAAAAATTTTACGGATAATTTTAATACTGCAGATTCTGACAGGAATGAACTAAATAAGTATTTACAAATCTGTATGATCATAAATCGTTTTTATAAAAAAATATTAAGATATGAACTATATTTTTCGGAATTTTATCCAAATTAAGACAAGATAAAAAAAACTGAAGCCCTTGAGCACCACATTCATGCCTATTTAGAGGATTTAGATATACTTAAGAATAAAATTTGTTATTTTTTAGGGACACTGAAACACGACATAGGGGAGATAGCTGTTAATAAAAAGGAAATTGATAATGCATTTAAAATTTTAATTGGTAAGGTGCGTGATGTATTTAATGATGTCTCCAAGTGCAGAAATCCTCACCATCATGCAGATATGCAATTTATAGATAGCGATTTAATTGATTCTGAGATGGCTTCTATCTTACTTCGTGAAAATAATACTCCAATACGTTTTAAGCAATTTTTTTTAGACAAACTTAAAAAGCAAGAATCAGAATCTTTTAAAAAAGCAGAGATTAAATGGACTAAAATAGCTAGAAACAATAATAATCAGATTTCTGGTTTGATAGACGAAGTTTTTAAGAGAAATAAAGAATACATTTATAAGGTTCTCAAAATAAGACCATTTAGAGAAACCTTAGGTAATATAAAGGTGCATCTTTAAAAATCATAAAATATTTAATTGATGTATGAATTTTGATTAAAGAACATACTTTATAGTTGAATGATAAATAAAACAAAAAACATAGATTGGTCTAATAGAACAGAGAGAACAGACGCAAAAGCTTAACTATGAGTTTTGTATTATATAGATCACAGTTTTTAAACGTTGATGTATGTTTTGCTTTGTAATATTATAAAGAAAGAGACTTATTAAATTAATCAGCTCGTCTAAAAGGAAATAACAATATGCCAAAATCAACAAAAATCATCTTAATTTTAGCGATTTTAATCGTGGTAGGAGGGGTGAGTTTTGTGGTGTTTATAAATAATGATTGGGATAATGGAAATAATTCTAATGGAATTCATAATTTAAATATTTTAGATCAGATTTTTGATACACAGGGCTCGAGCGAACCAACAAGTGACGTTAATATAGATAATTGGAAAGTTTATGAAAATCCTGTATATGGGTTTTCAATTAAGATACCACCAGAATGGGCAATTGAAACTGGTTTTAAACCAGAGGGTGGTGAAGAAAACGAAGTTAGAATAATTCCAAACCATAATTCAAAAGAGGTGGCAAAGCCAATAATAGCCATATATCCTCGAGAGTTAAAAATAAATTTAGATGAGGATCAATTAAAAAAATATTTAGACAATATTGTTGGTTATTATGAACAGAATTATACTGACATGGGACAATATATTTTCCAAAATAAGATGATCAGAAAGTATTTTAAGGATACAACTCGTATTGATGAGAACGGACAGATGACATTATCGCAGATAATTACAAATCTAGTTGCATATAAAACAGCGGATCAAAAAGTTAAATTGATAGATTTTGTCTCATTTGGAAGTTATTCGGATCTTTATAATGAAGATGATTACGTTAATTCTATAATAATGAGTTTATATATTAAATAATTTTGTTTTTTAAAAAATTTATCAAAATAGGAGGACTTAATATGAGGACGTGAATTTGTTAATAGTAAGTTGGAAAAATACCTAACAGTCTAAGATAAGGAGATAAGGAAATGAAATCAAAAATGTTATTCCTCAGCTTTATTGCATTCTGGTTGTTTACCTATGACGCTTTAGGGCAAGATAGGTTTCTCACATATCCGCTTGAGCAATCGATTAATGCAATAATAAGAAGCGGTTGGTATTATGATGACTATTATGAGGGTGAAGTTTTGCACAGCTGTGAACTTCATCTTCCAAGTGGTGCCATCGACTATGACGAGAATGTTATAGGAGGCCAGGCGTCATTCAAAATAATAGCAGCCTGTGAAGGAATTGTGGTAATAAGCGGTTGGAGTGACTCGTATGGCTGGAGAGTTGTGTTAAAACACACACTATCAAATGGTCATATTTACTTTACTGCTTATACTCACTTAAATGAGGAGCCTTATTTAAATGAAGGTGATGTTGTTTTAAGAAACCAATTTATCGGGAATGCCGGCACTACAGGGAATTCTTCTGGAGTGCATTTGCATTTTGAAGTTCGCCACTATGAAGGGCAAACACCAGAACAGGCCACTTGGGCGACGAGCAGTGCCGTCGATCCTTATGACAAGTACAGAAGAGCAGATGGATATGCCTGTGGTGGTGGGGAAGATACAACGCCATATCCTAGTCCGACTAATGGTGTTTCTGGTAGAATGGGTAGTAGTTATTTATGGACGACGGATGTGCCATCATACTCAAATATTAATTATTCAGGGCATTATTCCGACGGTTGGCATTCAAATGGTACTTCCCAGGCGATTTTAACTGTCTATGATCAGAATTCCACTAACATCGGATTTCCCTTTGACAACGGCGGTACTCCTTATGTCCACTTTTGGTATGATCCGAATTGGACGCCTGTAGAAGGTGTATGGATCCAGGATTATCTGCAACCAAATGAGAATCTCTGGTTTTCTGGTTCAAACGATGGTCAGTCAGCTATTATTCTAAATACCGATTTTGACCCCGATCAGGCATTTTTAGTCAAAGGACCAATCTGGGGCGCTTACAAGATAGCCAGCGGTTTTAGAAACGTTGGCCCGCCAGAAGCAAACCAAGAAACCGTAGACGGTTTAATTAAACAACGTTTTAAATACTGCGTGCTGGTCTATAATGGTAGTCAGGTTTCGGTAGAGTCAAAGGTCTATGTCTCAACAGTTCCGACAGATCAAGAACCAACAGAGTCAATACCTGTTCATCAAGTTCAAATCACGACTTCACCAAGTACTTCAGAAATCTGGGCAAATGGCGTCTGGCTTGGAACAAGCGATCTCTATGTTAATCTTTACGAAGGATTTACATATCAAATGACCGCTAAACATGAAGGCTATGACGACACTGACTTCACGTTTACTGTTGGAACATCAAACACGTCGGTCTATGTGACTCTACCCGAAGAAACGCCTAACGTCCCACCTCTGCAGCCAGATAATTTCCCGTTAACATTGGAAGGCGAGAGTGGTTTTACTTCATCCGGCGGTTACGCTACGGATAGCAGTTATGTCATCACCAGCTATCAGTATCCGATGATGCATAACAACCTGTATTTTACTGAATACGGCTGGTATGAATTCAAGGTCACGGCCAAGAAATCCGCTTCCATTGGTAATCACACCTACATGAAGCTAACCATTTCTGGTTCAAACATTGGCTGTCAGGAAGTGACGTCCACAGATTTCGTCGAATACTACTATTACCGACAGATTAACAACAACTATCTGCCGTTTGAAATCTGCTTGGATCAGGCGTCCGATCCCAATCAGAACAATTATCTGGAAGTGGATAAAGTCGTCATATCGTTAACCAACGAACCGCCGCCAACAGAAGATCCCGTGCTTGCTCTAAGCGAAACATCATTGGCTTTTGGCGAAACATCAGCGGACACGCTTTCTGATTCCTTTACTGTGGCCAACACCGGCACCGGCTCACTAAACGGCGATATTGTCATCCACGGTCATGCCCAAGTCTTGCCATCAGCATTCAGCCTGATTGAAGATGCTGACGTAACTTGCAGTGTCAAGGTTGATGCCATTAACTTGTCACCTGGCGCCTACACTGACAGTCTGGTTTTCACGACCAACGACGTTCCGGACACAGTGCTGGTGAGCTATACTGTCCTTCCCCATGACACCATGACCGTTATCGCTACCTGCGACAATCGTTTCCAACTTTGGATTAATGGCGTTAGTCAAGACAGTATGCGGACAGACTGGTGGACAGCACATACCTATGAAGCTCCTGTTATTCAAGGTGAAAATGTCGTTGCGGTTAAAGGTAAAGATGACGAAGGTATTGCCTCATTCATTGCGCACATCACCACGACCAACAACAATACTTATGTCTCAAACGCCAGTTGGAAGGTGAGTACGACTTTGCAAAGCAACTGGACAGCCGTTAACTTTGATGACAGTAACTGGAGCAATGCCACTAGTGTTGGAGTCTATGGTATCAGCCCATGGAATCAAGGCGCTAGCGGTTTCCCGGCAAATTCCACTGCTCACTGGATCTGGTCTGATGAAAGCTGCGATGACGATAGTGTCTACTTAAGGTTCACCTTTACCGACACTGCTTCCGCGGCGCCAACCGATTACACTGACAGTCCGAATAACCTTTTCACCAACGGCAAAGCCAACGATCCGACATTCATTAATGATTATCCGGGCATCAATGGCTGGTACCGCACGCCATCTGACAAAGTAACCTTTACTGATGATGCTTTATGGGGCGATTATTCTTTACAAGTTGCCAACGCTGAAGTCCAGTCAAATAATGATGCCGTCAGATTCTCGCAAACCGTCAGTGTTGATTCTGGTGTCACTTACGATGTCACGGCATTGCTATACAACAACTCTGGAATTACTGGTACAGCCTATGTCACCAACTATCAATACTATGGCTGTTGGTGCTGGCAAAATCTTTGGTGGCAGGGCAGTATGCAAGCTGGGCGGCAAGTAATCTCTACATCATTTACCCCGACAGTTACCGGCAATCTCGTCATTGAATTCCGCTTTGGCCACGTGGCTGGGATTACTCGGGTAGATAGCTTGATCTTAAAGGAACAGGGATTACAGAAGAAGTTAGCAAATCAGCTGGTAGGAGTTGTCCTACCTAAAGAATACTCAATCGCCAATTATCCCAATCCTTTTAATCCGCAAACTATGATCAAGTATTCGCTACCTGAAGCTGCCCAAGTCAAGCTGGAGATTTACAATCTCTTAGGTCAGCAAGTGATCACTCTGGTAGACGCTAAGCAAGAGGCTGGTTGGTATGAGTTCTTCTGGAACGCCGCCAACAATCCCTCTGGCATTTACCTCTATCGTTTCCAAGCGAACCGATTCACAAAGACTGGCCGGATGCTACTGGTCAAATAATTGATTATCATTTTCACATACTTACCCTTGGGTTATCTATTTACCCAAGGTTTTTTTAAATCTAAAAAGTTATAATAATCTCAAGTCCTTGTTTAACCTCCTCAC
>CAYSSY010000041.1:0-10125 GCA_964434055.1 uncultured Gammaproteobacteria bacterium
TTAAATTCTACTTGCCATTCTAATTGTTAATACTCACTAGACAATTTTGGGTGTTATATTTTGTGAGTTAGTTATTAGAATTGGCTCGGTTTTAATAATAAATTTTTGAGCTTGGTCTTAAAATATTTTGTCTATTTTAAGTTTTAAGATGACGTTATTAAATAGACTATGCTTGAAGAATGATTTTTGGTTAACTTTTAGACGCCGGTGCAATTCCGACCACCTCCACCACCCCGTAAAAAATTTTTGCTAGGCAAAAATTTCACGGGGTAGTTGCGTGATTTTAGCAAGGCTAAAATTTTACGCGACAACTCTACACAGCAGTAAAATTTGTTTGAAACTTTATATATGTGGCAGTGTCAATATAAAAATTATGTATTACTATGTCTATATATTAGAAAATTCTTACAAAGGTTGGTATATTGGCTATACGGGCAATATTAGAAAAAGAATAAAGGAACACAATTAGAGCAAAAATAAATCAACTCGTGGTAAAACTTGGCAATTAATATATGCTGAATTGTATCTTAATAAAAAGGATGCTTTAGGTAGGGAAAAGTTTTTGAAAAGTGGTAGTGGTAGAAATTTTATAAAAAGGCAAATTAGAAATTATTTATTAAATTAATATCAAATGCAAAAACGTTATCGTCCCAATAGAAATTTTAAAAAAGAAAAACGCTATTGGTATAATGAGAATATTAGAATCCCGCAACTAAGGGTTATCGGACCTAATGGTGAAAATTTAGGCATATTGGAAACAGCCAAAGCTTTAGCTATCGCCAGAGAAGCAGAACTTGATTTAGTTGAAGTTAATCCGATTGCCAACCCGCCAGTTGCTAAAATTATGGATTTAGGACAGTTTAAATATGAACAAGAAAAGAAAGAAAAGAAAGCTAAGTCAAGTCAGAAAAAGATTGATATCAAGGGCGTGCGTCTAACTTTTCGGATTAAAGGCAATGACCTGGAAAATCGTAAACGTCAGACCGTAGAGTTTTTATCTGATGGTGATAAGGTCAAGATCGACTTGATTTTGAAGGGCCGGGAGAAAGCTCATAAAGATTTGGCACGAAACATGTTGCAGAAGTTTTTAGATGAATTAGGTGTTGAGGTAAAAGTTGAAGCGCCGATTTCCGAACAAGGTGGACGATTTTCTGTGATTATTACAAAGTAGAATGTTAAATGTCTAATATAGAATGTAGGGTTTAAAATAATTAAATATTAATTAAGTAATTTTCAATAATTTAATAATATGGGTAAAGCAAAAACTATTAAAGCCATTGCCAAGAGATTTAAAGTCACTCGGAGTGGTAAAGTTATTAAAAGAACATCCGGACAGGATCACTATAATCGTCGTGAACCAGGTAAAGTGACACGTCATAAACGTAACGACTTAAAGTTATCAGAAAGTCATTCGCGAACTTTAAGGAAATTATTAAAATAATTTTTAATAAATCAAAAGTCTAAATGTCAAATGTCAAAGTAATGATCTAAGTCAAAAATCCAATATATTTTGACATTTGGATTTAATTTAAACATTATGCCAAGAACAAAAAGAGGAACAACAAGGATAAAAAAAAGAAAAGCTGTTTTGCGTCATGCTAAAGGTTTTCATTGGGGACGTAAAAATTTAATCAAGCTTGCCAAAACTGCCGTTAAGAAAGCGGGTGTTCAGGCTTATACCGGCCGGAAACTTAAAAAAAGAGTTAACCGCGGTTTATGGCAGATTAAAATTAGTGCTGCTGTTAGACCTTTGGGTTTAAACTACTCAAAATTTATTGGTCTGCTAAAAAAGAACAAGATTGAGCTTGACCGAAAGGTTTTAGCCGAACTCGCAGAATTTTATCCAGAAGTCTTTAAAAAAGTTGTTGATGAAGTAAAAAAGAAATAATAGCGATTGATCAAAAAAACTGCTTTTCAAAAGAGCAGTTTTTTAATTTAAAAAAACCTCGGCTACCGATGATAGCAGAGGTTGTAATGTGAAAAATGAAAAATGCTATTTAATGCCCATGAATTCTTGTTGGAAGTAAGCAAGTGAATCACCAGTCAGCAGTTCAAATATTCGGTGGTAACGCCGACTGCAGGCATCTGAGACAGTTTCTGGAACTTGGAGTGCGGCAATGAAGGCCAGATGTTCAGGGTTTTCTGTCTCGAGTTTGTTGAGACCAGTAACACCAAATGAGGTTTCGATAGTCTTACCCCATTCGCGTACTGGCTGTTTATCAAAACCTTGAGGCGCTCTTTTTTCAGCGGCAGCTCTTTGCCAATCTTCTTCAAGCCAGAAGCGCGATGAATCAGGTGTCAACACTTCATCAGCCACGGCATGCTGTCCAAATTCGAATTTTGTATCAGCAATAATGATACCGCGCTTTAAGGCATATTCGGCGGCTGCTTGATAGATTTGAAGCGAATCCAGCAGTAGCCAGGCGCCATATTGATTTACAACATCATCTCGTTTTAAAGCTTGATCATGGCCAGATTCGGCTTTGGTTGTCGGAGTGAATATTGGTACAGGCAGTTTACTTCCGTCATGCAAGCCCTGAGGTAATGCAATGCCGCAGATTTGGCCACTTTTTTGGTAGTCCTGCCAACCCGAACCAGTTAGGTAACCGCGAACAATGCATTCAACCGGCACTATTCTTAATTTCTTGACAATCAGAGCATTTTTATGGAGTTGGCTGTTGTCCCATAAATTCGACGGCAGATAATGATCAAGATCCCAACCACAGGCGATGAGGTGATGATTGATACCAACACAGACTTTAGTTAGCCAGAACACAGTCATGGCTGTCAGAATAGCGCCTTTGTCTTTGACCAGTGTTGGTAGGACAAAGTCAAAGATACTCAGGCGATCGCTTGCTACCTGCAGCAGCAGTTCTGGATGATCTGGCACGGCATAAGTATCGCGCACTTTGCCTTGATAAATGCGCACGAGCCCAGCTTGTTGTAGAGTCAGACTCAATTTTGTTTCGGCAACAACTTGAGGGATGTGTGCCATGTTGTTTCTCCTTAAAGAATGATTTACAATTTTTTTGGTGGTCTAACACGTTCAAAGATTGCGTCAATGTGTATTACTTTTTTTTGATAGTCAAACACGGCGGCTAGTTGCTTTGCTGAAATACTGTCCGGCCAGCGTTGATCTTCAAGAAGAACTGTTTGATATGGTTGGTGTTGTTTAATCGCTTGGAAAGCACATTCTTGAGCAATAGCATAAGCTTCTTCTGGGTCAAGGTTAGCTTGCAGTAAAAGTTCTTTTACATCAGGAGAAAAAATTACACCCTGAGTCAACTCAAGATTTGTTGTCATGCGATCAGCATGAATAACCAATCCCTCTATCATTTTTTTCAAACGGCGCAGCATGAATTGAACCAAATTGAATGAGTCTGGGAAGATCACGCGTTCCACGCTTGATTGAGTAATATCGCGTCCGCTCCAAGTCGGGATATTTTCAAGGGCCGCACCAGCATTGTTTCTGACTATACGCGCCAGACCGCAAAGGTTTTCACTCAGGATGGTATTTTTTTTGTGAGGCATAATGGAAGAGCCTTTTTGTCCTTTACCGAACGGCTCTTGAATCTCGCAGATTTCTGTTTGACCAAGGATACGGACGTTAAGAGCAAGATGCTCCAGCACGCCAGCCAGCACCGCCAAGGTATTCATGACGAAAGCATGACGGTCACGTAAAATTATTTGAGCAGCGATTGGCGTCTGCTTTAAACCCAAGATGGTTAAAGCTGCTTCTTCGAGTTGCGGTGTTAGACCTCCGCCATAGACACCAACAGCGCCTGAAATTTTTGTAAACTGCATTTTTTTATGCGCTCTTTTTAGTTCCTCGAGCTGACGAGAGAGTGAATCATACCACCACAATAACTCGACTCCCAAAGTGATCGGCTCGGCGTGTTGGCCGTGTGTCCTCTGAATCTTGATCAGATATTTATGATCATTAGCTTTCTGCCAGAGTACTTGGCACAACGAGATTAGTTCAGCTTCCACCAATTCTAAAGCTTGCAAGAAAAGAAGGGCAGTCGCTGGCTCTTCAGTATCAAAGCTGGTCAGGTGTTGATGGAAATATTGTCTCAGCTCTGGTTCTAGATTTTCTTGGACTGTTTGGACAAAGGCCAAGAGATCGTGTCTTGTCACTTCTTCAATCTCAGCAATGCGCTCTGGATCAAATTTGGCTTGCTGGGCGATAAGTAGGTAGGTCTTATTAGTCAGTTGACCAAGTTTGACCCTGGCTTTTAGGACAGCCAGTTCTACCCGCAGCCAGCTGGAAAATTTTTTTTCATCTGACCATAAGGTGGCCATTTCCGGTGTTTGATAACGAGGTATCATAAGCTTGTTCTCCTTTAATAAAGAGTGAAAAGTTCAGGAATTATGAGTTTTAACATCTTACACCTTAACAAAATTTAGAGTTTAAAGCAATATATAAGAATGAATAAAAAACAGCTGTTCAAAAAAATAAACAGCTGTTTGTGTCTGAATGAGATTGTTGCTATGTTTGTTACTGAGTTGCCATCGCCGCCATCAATTCTGGCCAGCGATCTTTTGGTTTCCAGATGACGTTGCCAGTCTCGATATCAGCGGCAACTTCTGGATCATCCTGTCGGTATTCGGGAATTGGTAGACGCACTAAACTGATGATTGGTAGCCGCGTAACAGATTCTGGTAGCTGGTAATGGGTGTCAACTGTCAGTGAACGGTTAAGTAAACAGACGATTGCTGTTACTTGACCGCCAGAAAGAACAATCAGATCGATTAACTTTTGGGTGGTCGTAAAATTATTGCAGACATCCTCGACAATAGCCACTTGTTCACCAACTTGTATCTCGTGGCGAACAAAGGCGAGTTCAGATTGTTCACGCGTTGTGGTCGTGGCCAAAGCAGTGATTTTCTTTTCCGCTTTGATAACCCGGCGATTATGAACTAGGCCAAGCATATCCGCAAAACTATAGCCGCCGATTGGCGCTCCGCAAAATACATCAATTGAATATTTGAGGAGCATCTCTAGTTCAAAAGATAAATGCCAAGCAAAATACTTTATTACATGCGGGTATTGTTCTGCCTTGGCAAAATTGCAGTAGACATCACCCACCCATTGTCTTCGTTGCCCAGTAGTATCTAGATAGTGGCCAGCATAACCAACAAGCGGCCCAAGTCGCTGACCAGACAAATTTTTTGGGCAGGAATAATAGCCACCGCAATTACGAAGTGTTTGCAGTATATCCTGAGTGGGTTCAATTTGTTGACGAGCACTCGGCATAGTCAACCTCCTGGTTTTAACATTCGTTAGTATTTGTCGGTTCAGAGAATCTGTACTGAGTGATAAGAGTATGGAGCCTTGTAATTTCTTCTCCTGCCGCTGTAGCAAAGTTTTCATCCAGAGAAGCAAAGATAATTGAGCGTGAAGCATTGATGATTATGCCAGTGCTTTGGCTGTCTCGGCCGGCCATGATGGTTGCTTTGACCTCGCCGCCCTGAGCGCCAATGCCTGGGATCAGAATTGGCAGGTCACCGACCAGTTGTCTGACCGCATATAGTTTACTAGGATAAGTGGCACCGACCACCAGACCGCAATTACCATTTTTATTCCATTGTTCTGCTACACGCAGTGCCACTGTTTGATAGAGTGGTGTGCTGTTTAATGACAGATTTTGGAACTCACCGGCACCAGAATTTGAGGTGCAGCAGAGAATAATAATACCCTTGTCTGTACGAGTCAAGAACGGTTGCAAAGCCTCAGCGCCTAAATAAGGATTGACGGTTAAAGCGTCAGCTTGCAGATAGTCAAAAGCAAATTCCGCATAACCGATGTTGGTGTTGCCGATGTCAGCGAACTTGGCATCGAGGATGACCGGTACTGTTGGAGCAATGGCGTGGATATCAGCAATCGTCTGTCTTAAAGCCTCAACACCTTCAGCACCATGGGCCAAATAAAATGCCAGATTTGGTTTGTAGGCGCAGGCTAGATGATTTGTCGCTTCCACTAGCCGCTGATTGAAAGCTGTCACGATTGGTCTGAAATTTGTGCCTGGTACGCATTTTGGGATTTTGCCGTATTCGCTATCCAAGCCGACACAGACAAAATTACCGCGGATCCACTGACTTAGTAGCAGATCCATAAAGTGACGTTTTTCAGTCATAACCTTACCTCCCAAAAGTTAAAGTTAAGTGTGCAAGAATTTTTTTAAGGTGTACCTTTAGGTAAATTACTCTAATTTTTTAAAAAAAGCAAATAAAAAACAGCTTCATTTTGAGCTGAATTATTCAATATTTTTTAATCTGCCAATGCCCATGCCCCCAGAGGGAATCGAACCCCCAACCGTCTCCTTAAGAGGGAGCTGCTCTACCAATTGAGCTATAGAGGCAAGAGTATAAGCAGATAATTCAGCAACCGAGTATTTAAAAAATATTTTACATTTAATTTAATTTTAATTCAAGCTTTTTGCCCCCAGAGAGATTCGAACTCCCAACCTACTGGTCCGAAGCCAGTCGCTCTATCCATTGAGCTATGAGGGCTGATTAATTTCATGATGAAAAATACTCTTTTAAGATAACTTTTATCATTTTTTTACCTTTATTACTTTTAAAGTATTTTTCTCTTCTTTCAGCATCTTTCTGGCTAATAAAAGCTTCATAAAAAATTAGTTGTAGTGGTCTATAATTTTTTGTTGATTTAACTTTACCTTGAGAGTGTTCTCTAATACGTATTTTTAAATCCGCGCTATAGCCAGCATAAATTTTATTATTTGATAAAAGTAGTAAATAAGTATAATACATATTTTTTGGTCCGCCATGCACCATAAAGGTGCATGGCGCCCTGAACCTTTATGGTTTAGGGCGAAGCCAGTCGCTCTATCCATTGAGCTATGAGGGCACCACCTAAAAAAGAATTACCAAACTTAGTAGTAATTCTTTTTTAAAATAGCATATTTTAGTCGTTTCTTCAAGTTTAGAATGGCCGGATATAAATTCGTTTGAGTTCTTCTTGAGCGCGTTCAATTTCTTCAACCGTGGCCGCATGGACAGCTACAGCAATTTGTTTGGCAATAATTTCCAATAAAATTTTGTTATTAATATTAAAATCACCAACCTTCTTATCAAATAGTAATAGCGCACCGATTACTCTTCGGTGTAGCCTGATTGGCACGCCAATCATGGAGGGTGAAGCATAGGATATTTTTTCCCAGGCTTTAACAAAAGTTTTTTCGTTCGAAATAATTGTGCTATTTTTTTCTAAGATTTCTGTTAAGATCGGATCGTTAGCGATTGAAAAAGTAGTCTGTTCCAACATATTTTTGCCGGCAAAACCAATGGCTCCAATAACTAAAACTTGTTTTTTATATTCATTATAGAGCAGGAACAAACCTCGTGATGCAGCAATAACTTCAAAAATAGTTTGTAGTATTTCCGGTGCAGTGATTTCTATCGGGTAGTGCCGGCTTAAGACTTCCCCAGTTCTATAAAGAGTAATGAGTTTATTATCAGCATGATGGAGGCGTTCAGCTAATATTTCCACAATTTTATTTTCGATTTTATGAGCGAGGCTAGGATTTTTTTCCCCAAGCTTTAAGAAAGCGTTACCGTCAATGCTAAATAGTTCAGCATCGCTGTCAATCCAGCCTTCCTTGGTGTGAATGGAGTCAGGTTTAGCCAGAGCTTCCTCGCAACAAAATTCTCCCGGCACGAAAAGAGCAAACATTTCTTCTTCGTCTTCAAAAGAACGAGAAATTCGCAAAGAACCAGAAGCGATGATGAAAAAGTTTTTTCTTTTTTCACCCCGTCTAAATAAATTTTGGCCAGCTTTTAAGCTAACTACTTTAGTTATTTTTTGTAATTCTTTAATTTCAGCGCCGTTCAAGTCTTTAAAAAGATCAATATCTTTTATTTTTTTGGATTCATTCATATAGTTGTGTATAATTTTTTAGGAAAGATTTATTTTTCATCATAATTGAAATCGGCACTGATCATATGTGCTGCTGCCACTTCTTTGTCAACCAAGTCCTGTTTGACTAAATATTTTAGATGTTGATCTAGGGTAATCATGCCTTCATCAGCCGAGGTCTGCAGAACGGTTTTAATCTGGGCGATTTTATTTTCACGGATTAAATTGGCAACAGCTGGGGTATTGATAAGTATTTCTCGAGCTGCTACACGACCGCCCTTTTTACCAGGTAAAAGTTGTTGCGAGATAACGCCTCTCAGTGACATAGAAAGTTGTAATCTGACTTGAGGTTGTTGATAAGGCGGAAAAATATCAATTATACGGTCAACTGTTTGTGCAGCATTTAAAGTGTGCAGTGTGGCTAAAACCAAATGGCCGGTTTCAGCGACAGTAATAGTAGCAGCAATAGTTTCTAAATCTCTCATCTCTCCGACCATGATGACGTTCGGGTCTTGGCGGAGAATTCTTTTTAGAGCTTGTTTAAAGGACAAAAAGTCAGAGCCATATTGCCTCTGTCTAATAATACTTTTAATTGGATCATGAATATATTCAATCGGATCTTCTAGGGTGATAATGTTTGTCCGACGTTCTTGGTTTATTAAGTTGACCATAGCGGCGAGCGAGGTCGATTTACCGCAGCCGGTTGGTCCGGTGACTAAGATAAGACCTTGTGGTAGTCTGGTTAATTCATATACAATCTCTGGCATGACCACATCGGCCATCGTCGGTACTTTTGAGGGAATAATTCTTGCCGCCAAACTCATGTTGCCTTTTTCAAAATGAGCATTAACCCTAAAGCGCGCTTCGCCATCAATCTGATAGGAAAAATCCAACTCTTTTTCCTTAAGAAATTTTTCTTTCTGACTTTCTGAGAGCATGCCCAGTATTAACTGTTCCATTTTTTTGTTGTCGATAACGGAAATGCTTTCAATCTCCTGAAGGGCTCCATCTATTCTTAAGATAGGGGGTTTATCGACAATCAAATGGACATCAGAAGATTTTTTTTCGATGGCAATTTTAAAAATTTTATCGATATTATTGTTTGTTGATGACGGCATAGGTTTTTTAGAGTTTAATATTATTGATATTATACCATAAATTTAAAAAATAACCAAATCTTTGGTCATTTTTTAGATCTCGAGCTTTCTGACTAGATTTTTTATTGATAAGCAATATTTGTTATCTCAGGGAATTTCTCTTTTAATTTTTGTTCTAAACCATCATTGAAGGTGATTGAAAAATAAGGACAGGTACCGCAGGTACCGCTGACTTTGAGTATAAGTGTTCCTTTTTCAAAAGAAACAATGTTGACATCGCCGCCATCCATTAAGAGTGGCGCTTTGAGAGTGTTAAGAAACTCGTTAATTTGTGTTTTGGTTGTTTTGGACATAAATACAATGAATTTTTTAATTTTCAAATTTTCAGTTATTAAGGATTGCAAATTAATTTATTAAATAATAATTGAAAATTGAATTTTATTATTTAAAAGACTTTGAATAATAGTCGTCAATTGCTTTTCTTAAAGCTTGGTCACCCAAGACCGAGCAGTGAATTTTGTTGTCAGGTAGACCACCTAGGCGTTTAATAATGTCTTTGGGGGTAATTTTATAAGCAACATCAAGATTTAGACCGCCTTTTTCCAGAAGCATGGACGATAACATTGAGGTTGAAGCAATAGCTGAAGCACAGCCAAAAGTCCGCCAGCCGACTTTAATAATTTTTTTATTTTTTGGGTTGATTTTTAACCAAAGTTTCATGACATCACCGCAGGCAGGAGAGCCAACTTCTCCTAGACAATCGAATTCACCCGTTTTAGGATCAGATGTTAAATAATTTTGTGGCTGAAAAAAATGCTGTTTAACAGTATCTGAATAGAGCCAGGACTGATTATTTTTTTTGTTAATAATATCTTTTGTTTTTTTCATATAGATTGCTTAAAATTTGTAAATTTCAAATATCAAAATCCAAATGTCAAATCAATGTATTAAATCTCAATAGCTGAAAAGATAAAGATTAAGTATTTAAATATTTAGTTATTAAATCATTCATTTGACATTTGCCTGCCTGCCGGCAGGCTGGAGCTTTGGATTTTTGATTTGTTAATTTATAGCCGAGATACTTCTCAAATAGGCGACATGTTTTTTTAAATATTTTAAGGTGTAAATCAAATCATGTTTAGTTGTCTT
>CAYSSY010000042.1:0-10120 GCA_964434055.1 uncultured Gammaproteobacteria bacterium
GCCTACCTAACAAACTCTGGGAGCAGGATTCGAACCTGCGACATCCACGTTAACAGCGTGGCGTTCTACCACTGAACTATCCCAGAGTCTGGCAGACAGACATAAAAATTAATTTTATTTAAAAACCGGCGCTTGCGGCCGGTTGACATCTACTTAAATTTAAATCCGGCCATCAAATCAGGTGGTTATTATTATTGTTATTATTGTTGTTATTCCGACAAATCATAGTGAATTTATCTTAGCACACATAAAAATAATGTCAAATCATTGTTATTTTTTCCTGTTTAATAACTTGGCAATAATTTCCGGTTCTAAGCCATATAACTTTTGCACCCGGTTCTCTAACTTAAAATAATGATAAATATAAGCTAACAACATAACTAATAAAATTGAAACCAAAGCCAGAGCAATATAACTATTAAGATAGATGGTCAAAAAAAATACCACCAGACTAGCAAAAACAAAAGTTAAGGTGACCAATAAATGGATTAATCTTTCATGTTGAAAATTTCTTAACTGAGTGTGATAACGTTCTAAAATTAATTTTAAGTCGCCAGCACTTTGTGTTTTACTGAGATTATCTCGTAATTCAGCTTCATAATTATTAATTAATTCAATCATGCCCATACGTTTATTTTTTTCTACCTAATTTAATAGTTAAAACTTTATCGCTCGTAAAAACCTTTGCCGCAATAAAAACAAAAATTATAAAAATTATAATTTGATAAATTATGCCGTAGATAATAAAAAGATAGTCATGAAGCATGACTTTCTGGGCCGCTAAAAATGGATGAGCGAATGGTATAGCATAAATTAAATATTTTATTGTCGGAGCCAAACTATTTATATCTAAAAACATCACTAATAAATATGGCAATAAGACCAAAACCATCAATGGTGTTGTGACCGCTTGAACACTTTTAACACTGTCAGCTAAGATACCTAAAAGTAATGAAATAGCCAACGCTACTAAAATACCTAAAAATAGAGAAGTGCCTAATAAAATATAATCAATTGTATTCAAAATAATGCCCAATTGTTGAAATGCTGGCTGCGCTGCTTCTGAACCGATACTTAGTTGATTGCCCATCAGCCCACCGACGTAATAATAGTAACCGACCATGTAAACCAAGGAGAAGAGTAAGGCTACTAATCCGGCACCAAGAAGTTTTGCAAAAACAATGGTTTTTCGACTAACTGGTGAGCTTAGGAGTGTTTCAAAAGTTTTGTTTTCTTTTTCATTAGCAACAGTCATGGCCACCATCTGGGCCGCAATCACAATCACCAAAAACAAAATAATTGGAATAAAAGTCGTTTGTTGTTGCACATAGTTCATCACCTGATTTAAACTAACCGCTGCCCGGTTTTTATTAATAATGACATACTCAGAGGCTTGCAAGGGTGCTTTAAAATCCTTGAGCATCAAATTAACATTTTTTTCTTGCAGCCAACTGGCACTGAAATAATCATTTAAGGCAGTTAATGCGGAGTTTAAAATTTGATTTTTGAATGTTGACATTAACGAAAAACTATTAATTAAGTTATAAATGTCAATTTTTTGCGGTACAAAATCTTTAAGACCATGTTCAAAGCCGTTAGGCACTACAAGGACTAACGATATTCTTTGTTTGTGAGCTAGATTTATTGCGTCTTCAATTTTACCTTTCTCAAAAATTACTTTAAAATTAGCTTTTTCTAAAACTTGTTTTACTGACTGAGAAGTGAAACTATTATCCATATCAACCATGATAATCTCCTGTTGCCTATTGATTTTTGCCGTTTCTTTGGACATGATACTACCAATGGCACCAAAAATAACAACCATAACCACTAAAGGTAAAATCATCTGCGGGGTCATTAATTCTGCTATTTCTTTTTTAACTAAAACGAAAAATTTCTTCATATTGCTTATTTATTTTGGGTAATTTTTACAAAAACGTCTTCTAAATTCTGCGCTTGATATTGATTTTTAAGTTCTTGAGCGGTACCGACAGCGTGAATTAGTCCTCGATCGATAATTGCTACTCGATCTGATAAAAACTCCACTTCAAGCATATTGTGGCTAGAAAGTAATACTGCCATACCTTGAGTAGCCATGGTTTTAATGATTTTTCTTATTTCCACCGCATTAACGACATCAAGGCCAGAAGTCGGCTCATCTAGAATTGCCAGTTTGGGGCGAGTCATCACAGTGCGTGCTAATAACAGTTTGCGCGTCATGCCTTTGCTGTATGTTTTAACTTTATCTTTTAGTCGATTACCCAAGCCGGTTATTTCAACAGCACGATTAATAAATTCATTTTGCAATTTATGATCGTCAGTGTTTAAAGCCGCCATAAATTTCAAGTAATGCATACCATTCATATTTTTGTAAGCACCTGCTTCTTCTGGTAAATAACTTATCACAGATCGCACTTGTTCAGGATTTTTTACCAAATTATCTCCATAAACATATACTTCACCTGAGGTTGATGATAAAATAGTGGCTATAATTTTTAGTGTCGTTGACTTTCCAGCGCCATTAGGTCCGACTAATCCAAAAATTTCATTAGCCTTAATTTCAAAACTAATGCCTTTGAGAGCACTAAATTTGCCATAATCCTTTTTTAAATTTTCTACTTTTAAAGCGGAAATCATAATTTAAAGCTTTAATAGCAAATAAAATTACGAACATTAAGTTTCAAATATTTTTTGTTTTCCATAATTTGCCAAAAAGGGTATAAAAATTATGGCTAAATTAATAAAATATTTATCATTTATAATATTAAAAAAATAATTAATAACAAGTAAAGCGGTTAAAGCTAGAATAATAAACAAACTGGTATAATCTGTATGGATATTTATGTATTTGCTGGCTAAAAAAATAGTGTCACTTTTCCATATCTTAAAACGCTGGCGCCATGTCTGTCCATCTTCTGGGATTGGTATCAAACGAACCAGATGCCATAAATGAGCAAAGATATACATGCAGACCATACCTAACAAAAAATAATAAAAAAAATGCTGCTCAACAAATTCAGGCTTACTGATTAACGCAAGGTCAGATATGGTAAATTGGGCAACACTAATAAAAACGATCATTATTAAAAACCAAACATAAAAAAGGAAACGTATTGCAGTTCCCCAATTAATTTTTAATAAAACATTTAATAAGTTAATAATCCCAATCACAACAGCAAAAATACAAATATAATTAAAATTCTCAAATTTTCTAAAATAAACATACAAAAATATCAAATGCCAAATTAATATTACTCGCTCATTAACGACGGGCAATATTTCATTTCTGAAATGAATGATAAAAAAAATTGCAAATACAATAAAACAGACAAGAAAATGTAAAGTCAAATTATAGCCAACTTCTGATTTAAAAGGCACAAAAGCAACTAATGAACCGATGGCGCAAAAACCAATAGCGCCTAAGGTTTTTCGATCACTGCGCCAATAAATTAATTGCCAGGCCTCAATCACAATTCCCAGGCCTATCCCCAAAACAGGCAAAAAATAAAACATACTGTTTATATTAGAACATCTTTATTATGTTGCTGTATTAATTATATCAAAAAATCGCTAATTTAGCGATTTTATTTATTGCCTTAAAATTTAATTAAATTTAGCATAATTGCGTTTATATTTTATTTTTTTCTAAAAAATCTCTAAAACCGTGTTGAAATTTTCTGCGTTGTTCTAATTCAAAACTATTAAAATTTTCTGGTTGTCCATTTTCTCCAACCCCTCTCTTAATCTTAGTTGGTACACCTTGAATAAAAGTCATCCCGGCGCTACCCATGTCGGAGAAAAGTGGCAAACGTATTTGTCCTTGCACCTTGCCATCCTTCATTTCACAAAATGAAATATTGCAACTAAAGCCGCCTAATGGATAAACATATGTCAAAATAGCACGGTGGGTTTTTTGATTTTTTTTAAAAAATTGAGAACGCTGTTCTGAAATAAACCTATTTTCCAGACCAGATAAAAATTTTAAAAAAGTCTCTCTAGTGGTTTCACTCATCCAGTCATAGCTTTCGCGATCAATATTTTGCACCACTCTAGCACTATCTATTATTCTTGGTCGTTGCCAATCTCCCGTATTTTCTTTTTCAGCCGTTACTTCAGGTAGCAACTGCTGATATAATTTTTCTAATTTGTCATATATATCGCCCAGTTCTTCTCTAAAGGAGCCACTCTTAAAAGTTTCCCAACCATTCTTAATTTCAAAAAACAATGCCGGCGTCAAACAGTTACCGGATAATGGGGGTATAAAATTAACCGTGGAGTATTCTGTAGAATTTTTTAAAAAATCATATGCCACCATCGCGTTAACAATTATTGCTTCGTCGACAATTCTTCTCTGTTGTATATGTGAAAGTTCTGAAAGTGGTTTCTGTGATGCAAGGGCTTTATTAACTTCATCTTGACTTCGAGCAATAAGGTGTGCGTGGAAACGCTTTTCACTTTGGCCGCTTTCTCTATCGTGTGTCATTGGGTCGTAACTCCAACTAATTGACGGTACCAATTTATCTTCTCTGGCATAATCGGTAAACTGGCCCATAACATCAAAAACTTTATTAATAAACCGGCTAGAGTGATCAAATAAATTCGGAATAATTTCAGTACTCTTAGAAATAATCATGATTTCATTAAGTGCATGGGGTTTGGTTTTGTCCCACAACAAAAAACTTTCATTTTCAGAAACAGAAATTTCATCTATAATATCTGGTTGATTATCAAAATCTTCTAAATTCAGCAGTGTATTGCGTTGAGTGAATCGTTCATTAACTTCCCTGCCCTTTACTGGCAATCTCTCAATAACCATAATTTTCTTTCTCATCTCTTCAATTTCTGGCGGCAACAGATCAATGTGATTGGCCAATCTTTCAAATAAGTTACCAATTTGTTTTTCATTTCTCATATTTAAATCTTTGATAAATATAATTATAATCAATTTACCATTATTATATCTATTCTATCATCTTTGGCAATTACTCTGCTTGTAAAAATAAATAAAAGTCGCTTTAAAGCGCCTTTCATTTCTCGGGGATAGGGATTCGAACCCCAATTGACGGGACCAAAACCCGCTGTCCTACCATTAGACGATCCCCGAATAGTATTAATATATTTTTATAAATTTAACTAATACTCTAAGTAATGTCAAGCTCTTAAACTTTTAAATACTTGCTCATGGCAATAATTGATGAAATTAAATTCAAAAAAATCATCACAATTAATTCAAAGCCAAATAAACTTAAAAAATTATTATTAAAGTAAACAAACAAATCGAAATTAATTTCAGCAAAAAAGGCTGACAACCAAGGATTAATTACTCCAATTAACATATAAAATATTAAAAAGAAAAAAACGCAACCGACTACAGCATAAAAAATACTTTCGACTAAAAAAGGCAAACGGATAAACCAGTTGGTTGCACCGACTAATCTCATGATACTCATTTCCTCTCGACGAGTGTAAATGCCGATTCTAATTGTATTGAAGACTACTAACAAAGCTATAGCGCCAAAAAATATGCTCAAACCTAAACCGAAATTCTTTACTTTATCAGAAATACCTTTTAGCTTAGCCATTAATTTCTGATGATCCTTGTAATCAATTTCTTCAATAATATTTTCTAGTTTCATCTTCTCGATATTACTTAAAATTTCCGGATAATCATTGAGATTATTAGCCTTAATTAACAGCACAGCACCTAAAGGATTTTTTTCAAACTCACTTAATGTCTGCTGAATAATGGAATCGTCCTGATGAATTTCTTTAAAACGCTGTAATGATTCTTCAGCGGTAATAAGCTTTAATTCTTTAATTTTATCAATTTTAGCAATCTCTTGCTTAATAAGAAGCGGCTGTTCAGTGGGGGCATCTTTCTTAAAATAAATGGCAATATCAATCTGCTCTTTGACGGTGGCAAAAGCTTGATCAAAAACAACATTAATGACTATTAGAGTCGTTAATGAAAAAAGTGTAAGAATTACAATGGTCACTGTCACTAAAGACAACCAAATATTTCTCCAAAAATTTTGTATCGCGAACCTAAATACACGATAAAGAGAGACTAAAAACATAATTATAAAGTTTTTTCATATAAATTTTTATAAAAGATAACGACCCTTTTCTTTATCTGAAATTATATGCGCATTTTCTATAGCAATTACCCTCTTTTTGAGAGAATTAACCACCTCCTTGTTGTGAGTCACTAATAAAACAGTTGTACCTAGAGTATTTATCTTTAGCAATAAATCAATAATATCTTTGGTATTTAATGAATCAAGGTTGCCTGTTGGTTCGTCAGCGATTAAAATTTTTGGCCGATGTGCCAACGCCCTAGCAACTGACACTCGCTGTTGTTCGCCGCCAGAAAGCTGTTTCGGAAAACGATCTTCCTTGCCTTCTAAACCGACAATTTTAAGCAACTGACTTACAGTATCTTTTATAACTGAGAGTTTTTCGCCACAAACTTCTAAAGCAAAAGCAATATTCTCACCCGCTGTTTTATTCGGCAATAATTTAAAATCTTGAAAAACAACTCCGATTTGCCTTCGCAATATTGGCACTTCCGAATTTCTAATATGGGTAATATCCCAACCGCCAATAATTATTCTGCCTTTAGTAGGTTTCAGTTCAGCAATCATTAATTTCACAATCGTCGACTTGCCTGCCCCAGATTGACCAACAAGCGAAACAAACTCTCCCGGCTTGACATGAAAAGTCACATCCTCGATTGCCTTGCTGTTCGGACGATAAATTTTTGAAACATTTCTGAATTCGATCATAATAATTTAATCATTTAGTTTCCCCGCCCCTAATGGATTATAACCGTTTTTAATTTCTGCACCATCAGTATAACCGTCGCCGTCACTGTCAGGGTTATCAATGATTGTATTGTGTTCCACTTCACCTAAGTCACTAAGACCGTCATGATCTTGATCGTCACTTAATTCACTCTCAAGCAAACCCATCGGCGTGGCAACGTGTTCACCAGCCAGCAGACCACCAGTATCAGCCTCTAACTGAAAAAATATTTTATATTCATTAGCACTGAGGCCGTGGTAAATATACCTTATTCCACCTGGCTCTGGATTAGTGGGTATGCTTGACATATAACAAGTTCCTTGACCAATGCTGGAAGAGGCAAAACCCTTATCACATAGTGAGATATAGGCACCCTGACCAAGCAAAACAGGTGCGTCGGTCACAGGATAACTATTATGATCAACATAATATAGCTCCAAAGCTGTCTGTGTCTGTTTGATGTCAGCGACGCGCTTAGCATCTCTTGATTTTTCGCGGGCATCACCCAAAGCCTGAAAAACAGTGCCTTGCATAATATCTTTTATAAAATCTTCAAACTTCACAGCATCACCCGGCGCGCTAATTTCACTTGGTGTATTGTAATTATCGAAGGCTACAGCTAAGGTTCCTTTAAATTCCGGATCACCCTTCTGAGCTTCATCAACTTTTGCTAATTGAGCGCTATCGAAATCAGCCTGAACTTTTTTTACAAGATAATTTTTCTTATCGATCCAAATGTTAAATTTAAACTCAGAAAACTTTTGCCAATCTTCATCTTTCATATCACTAAGCATTTCTTCATAACGCTCTTTGTCACTGGAGACATTTTTTAAATTATTAATTAAATTAATAGTTTCATTTTTGTTAAAACCTAATGTATAATTATATGTTTTTTTATCATCAAGTAAAACGATACCATTATCTTTTCTAATTTCAAATACTTTAAATAGATCTCTCTTGATTATCGCCATTGTTTGTTCTTTTTCATTATCTGTCACTTCCAGCTTCGGCACCTTAAAAGGCAGCTCTGATTCTTCACCAGCTTGATAAACTAACCATTTATTTTCAAATTGAGTAACATCAATAAACCCTCCAAAAATTGGTGGAATCTTTTTAATTTTTGCATAAAATGTTTTGCCAATTGTTCTAGTTTCCAAAGACAAACTACCAATCATACCTAAATCAACCGAAGTTACGACACTTGTCTTTTTTATATTAGTATCAGTTTCATCAAATGCACCAGTAATATTAATAGAAAAACGCAATAACTTGTCACTAAAAATACCGGCTAGTAGTGCACTCCCAAGTTCATTGTCCGCACCCTGACTATTATCAGTTGAAATTCGAATTTCAAATTGAGAATTAAAGGTAAAAGCTTTGACTGCCTCCATGGCTTTGACTGATTTTTGTAAAACCTTATTTGGAGTGTTGGCAATATATTTGTCATAACCGTACCAACCAGCATATCCGGCTCCGGCTAGTATTAAAACGCCAATAATTATTAAAGCAACTTTTATAATATTCTTTTGCGGACGATGACTGCGTGTCACGACATAGCTTTCTTCTTGGGCTAGTAACGGATTGGGAGTATGCACAACGTTTTGCGAGCTAGTCGGTTGACTGCTAGCAGTATAAATGCCTGAAAATTGATAATGACAATTTGCGCAACTTGGAGAATTAATTAAATTTTCTGCGCCGCATTGGGGACAACGCATATATTTTTTCTTTCGTCGCTAATTGTTTAAAAAAGCAGCGAATTAATTAATTAATGTTAAGTTTCATTAAACGCATTGATGATCTCAAAACCATCACTATAGCCATCACTGTTAGTATCAGGATTCTGAGGATCAGACCCGAGCTCATTTTCACGCTCATCACTTAAGTGGTCGCGATCTTGATCTTGATCAGGAAAACTACTATTGACCATGCCTTTTTCATATGCCAGCATTTTACCTTTTTTATATTTATAAGCCCCTTGTTCTAAACTAAAATAAATATGATAATGGTCTTCTTTTTCCCTAAAATATAAATATGGCGTTACTAAGTTACTGCCTTCTGAAGCTAAATTAGCTAAATATACTTTCTGACAATCAGTCTGACTTGCCTGAAAACCGGATTCACATAAGAAGTTCGCCTGGCCTCGGCCTAAAATAATCGGCATAGCCGCCTCAGGAAATACTTTTTTTTCTTTAAAATATTCAGCGAGTGCAGTTTGTATTTGTAAAATATCATTTATTCTTTTCATATCACGCCGTTCAGCTTCAGTCTGTACCAGTAAACTTTTATTAATAGGTTCAACTCTCACTCCTAATACCCCGCCGCGGGAATTGCCAATCTTATCAAAAGCTTTTCTTGTCAAATCAATAATTCGATTATCAACATACGGCCCGACAGAAATAACTGTTGTTAAAACACATTTCTGTAAATTATCCAAACGGCAAACTTTTAGCTTGGTATTCATTGGATAGACGTTAGAGGCGCAGCCCATAGTATCTCTCTTTGTGAGTTCGGTTGGGTACCAGGAGGCATAAGCCTCATACACATGATCTTCTTCAAAAAGAGCGACGCGAGCATAAGGTAAATGAATAATTGTTTTAACTAAATTATTTTTTAGATCAATCACTGAGGGTAAAGCTACCCATTTCTGACCCGCCTTATCCCAAAAAAATGCGACTTTGCGGATCATTGACTTATTATCTGTTTTAATACTTAAATAAATAGGCTTTTTCAATACCCCAAGCTTCCCGGCTTTGGTTTTAATGTCAAATTCCCAAATCGGACTTGCTTTTATATTACTGGTAGTACTTGAAGCTAAAGGTCCCAGCATGTAACTATCAGGTATCTTTTTTATTGTCACATCTACGGCTTCGGTAACTGCTTTATCAAGTAAGCCAATATTAAAATCGCCATTACTGAAAGTAACGGTGTAGCCTTTTAATATCGTATCCTGATCAATGCTCAGACTGTAAATTTCCGGCTCAGAAATCGGTGCTATAACTTCAGAACTGCTTGTCGCCACAACCTGAGCTTTTACGCTATTTCCAAAAAAAATAAAACTAATTGAAACTATCAAAAAAAATGATACTTTTTTTGCATGAACAAAATAAAAGTTCGATACTTGTCTAATATCCATATATTAATTATAATATTTTTAGCTAAAAAAAACAAATACTAATTATCAAGAATTCGCTTTTTTAGAATATTTGAGTCAATATTGTCTCTGGGTATTATAAATTCAGGATTTCCCTTGTTATTTCCCTAGCGGGTATCGTATAGTGGTAGTACGCGACCTTCCCAAGGTTGTGGCACGGGTTCG
>CAYSSY010000043.1:0-9760 GCA_964434055.1 uncultured Gammaproteobacteria bacterium
TTTTTATTTGTGACCTCTTTCCCCCACAAGCTTTCTAGAGACGAAGTGGCGTTCATGTCAGTAATTACTGCCACTTGCTCTCCTTCTTTGCGCAGTCCTAATTTATCACGCGCTTCACTTTCAATAAAAGCTTCAGACTTAAAATAATCAACCAGCTCCAAAAGTTCGACATGCCGCGCCTGAAGCGATGACAACTCACTTTCCAGTTTAGTTAGATCAGTACTAACGTTTTGATAGCGTCTCATTTCCTTAAAAAATGCGTAACTCGTGATCAAAATAAAAAACAAAGCCAAAATAAATATTTTTTTTGAGTATAAAATTCTTATTAAATATGGTTTTCGTTTAGCAGGCATGGGCCAAATCTTATTTATTTTTATATTCTTGTTGAACATCCATGATCAGTTGCTGAAGTTTTTGAGGATTACGCACTTTTTGTGCTTCTAATTTCTGACCGGCTCCGGCTGTCTGAATTTCTAAAGTTCCATAATTAAAGATTACTTGCCAAACGCCTTTCTGTTTAAAGGAAACATCCTGAATTTTATCATAACGCGCTTCAGAAACATGCCGCTCAAAAAGCCCCTTTTGATCATAATCAATTATCCTCTGATTAGTCACAATTAAACAATTAAAATAATGCATCGCAATTACTCTAGCTAACAATATCATGCCAGTAAGTAAAAGAACACAAAAAATAATTTTACCAACTAACCCTTGAGCTAAAAGCGGAAACAGAAAAAAGAAAGCCAATAAAATAAAAAATATTGCTAAGCCGCCTGGTAAAAAAAATGTCAGATAGAAGCGACGAACAACTTCTATTATTACTTCATCATCTTTTAAATTTTTCTCAAAAAAATCAGCCATAGTTGATTATTAAAAACCAATCCAGGCTAGCATGCTGATAATAACTAACAAAGAAAAAATTACAAAAAATGTTTTAATAACTTTTTTTCTTTTCATAATTATTTTTTTATTTTTTAAGAACTGATAAATAAGCTTCCGGCGGTATCTCTACCCGTCCTCGATCTTTCATTTTTTTCTTGCCCTTTTTTTGTTTTTCAAGAAGCTTCATCTTTCTGGTTACATCTCCTCCGTAGAGATAACCAGTAACATCTTTGCGAAAAGGTGCAATACGTGAAGAAGCAACAACTTTACCGCCTGATTGTTTATTATTTTTTTGAAAACCGAGAACGGCCTGAATTTTTACTTCGAACATCTGGCGCGGCAATACTTCAGCTAACGCATCAACAACCTTACGCCCAGCCTGATATGCAGAGTCTTTGTAAATGATCGTCGCTAAAGATTCAACCAGATCTCCGGCCACCAGAATATCCATTCTTTCTACTAGGCACTGCCGATAACCACTCAATTCATAATTTAAGGAGGCATAACCTGAACTGACACTTTTAAGTTTATCATAAAAATCCGTTAAAATCGAATTTAATGGCATTTCATAATGTAAAATCACCCTTTCCTGGGATAAATAATCAGTATTGATATACAAACCACGCTTAATATTAACTAGGTTCATAATATTACCAATATAACTTGCTGGCGCAATAATATCAGCCTTGACCCACGGCTCTTGAATCTCTTCAATTTCGTTTTCATTTGGTAATTCTTGAGGTGACCTGATAATATAAAATCCTTCTTTGTCTATCTTAAACTTGTGACCGCCGCTGGCAATAAAATTTTTCTTTGTTGATCTAATCTTGTAAGCTACACTAGGTGAAGTTACAACCAATTCAAGTTTATTCTCGCGACGCAATCTTTCTTGAATAATTTCTAAGTGCAAAAGACCTAAAAAACCGCATCGGAAACCCGGACCGAGAGCGGCTGACATTTCTGGTTCAAAAAATAAAGAAGCGTCGGTAAGTTTTATCTTTTCCAAACCCTCTCTTAAATCTTCTAGTTCAACACCTTCCTTACAGTAAAAACCGGCAAAAACCATCGGTCTGACTTCACTATAACCTGGCAACCGCAAATCTTGATAATCGTGATTTTCTGTCTGTGTATTAGTAATAGTGTCACCGACACGACAATAACTCAAATTTTTTAAACCAGTAACAATATAGCCAATTTCACCACTGTATAAAATATCTGCCTTCAAAAAATGAGGTTTAAAATAACCAACCTCTAAAACCTCACTATCTTTTCCCGTACCAATTAAATGAATTTTATCTCCTTTTTTTACTTGACCACTTTTTAATCTCACGTAGGCAACAACTCCTTTATAATCATTATAAACAGAATCAAATATCAAAGCCTGCAAAACTTTTCTTTGTTCGGTTGCAGGTGCTGGCACTTTATTAATTATGAATTCAAGGAGACTTTCAACACCTAATCCGGTTTTTGCCGATACTTTTAAAATATCTTCTCGCGCGCAGCCTAATAATTTAACTAATTCTTCCTCTGTTTCCGCTAAATTTGCCGTTGGTAAATCAACTTTATTGAGGACTGGCATAATTTTTAAACCCTGATCTAACGCTAAGTGATAATTGGCAAGTGTTTGTGCTTGAATACCTTGAGTCACATCAACTAATAATAACGCGCCCTCGACTGCCGCTAATGATCGTGAAACCTCATACGTAAAGTCAACATGACCCGGAGTATCAATTAAATTCAAAATACAATCACGATATTCCATTCTTACTGGTTGAAGTTTAATTGTAATACCGCGTTCACGTTCCAAATCCATTTGATCCAGTAGTTGCTCTTTCATTTTTCTTTTTTCTACAGTACCGGTAACCTCTAAAAATCGGTCAGCTAACGTTGACTTCCCGTGATCAATATGTGCAATAATACAAAAATTTCTGATTTTATTAATCATAATTAATTTTATCAATTAGAGAAAGCGGTTTTACAAAAAATAAATTATTTATTTTTACCACTTCTTTTTAGTTTGCGAGCTTTTTTCTTTTGTTGCTTATCGTAAGCTCTTTTAGCACTGTTAGGCATAATTTATTTAATTTATTATTAATATTACATGATTTTATTCAAATCTCAAAGCCTCCACAGGTTCTAGATTAGCGGCTTGACGCGCCGGATATAATCCAAAAACCAATCCAACACCCGCTGAAAAACCAACCCCTAGAATAATACCGAACCAAGAAAAATTGTAACCCCAATCTAAACCATAACTTCGAGCGGCAATAACAGAAATTAAACTAAAGAATGATCCCAAAATAACACCCGATAATCCGCCCAGTGAAGTTAAAAAAATTGCTTCCCATAAAAACTGCCATAAAATATTATTTTTCGTTGCCCCAACAGCTTTACGTAATCCAATTTCGTAAGTCCTTTCTGAAACAGAAACATACATTACATTCATAATTCCTACACCGCCGACAACTAAAGAAATAGCAGCAATGGCAATTAAAAGTAAAGTTACAGCACCTAATACAGTATCCATCATACCCATGGCTTCTTCCATGGTTGTAACAGCAAAATCATCCTTATTAGGATCAGAAATGTCGTGTTGCTGGCGCATTATTGCGGTAAAATCCTCAGCGGTTTGTGAAGCTAAATTAGGATCGCGCATATAAGCAATAATATTTGAAACGTGGTCAATACCTAAAATCTTTTTTTGGAGAGTTCGAACGGGCATATAGACCACACTGTCTAGATCCATGACACCAAAATAATTTCCTTGTTCTTCCATAATACCGATAACAGTAAATTTTTTATTACCAATTTTAATTTTCTCACCAATAACAGAACCACTTGGAAAAAATTTCTTCTTTAGTCCTGGACCAATGACTACAACTTGGGCTTGTGATTTATCTTCTTCTTCCGTAAAAGACCTGCCTTCAACCACCTCTGATTGATATAGATTAAAAAAATCAGCAGATACCCCCCAAAGCAAGGTCGTCTTTTTATCAAGTTCATTACTGACAACGTCCTGACCAATTTGCATCACATAATAACCACGGATATTCGGATGTCTGGCCAAAACTTCAGCATCAGCCATTTTTAAAGTCGTAATTGTTATGCCTTGAGCCATACCCATAGCATTTTCACTCGATGTTTTTGAAGTTGAGGGAACTTTAACTTCAACTTGCAAAAAATCAGTGCCAAAGACCTTCATTTGATTGTAAACAAATCCCTTTAACCCTTGTCCCATGTTCAGTACTATGATTATTGACATAACACCGATCATTAAACCCAAAATTGTCAGTATTGACCTGACTTTATGAACTCTAATAGCCCGCATGGCAATTCTAAATGGTGCTAAAACATTTATCATAATTATTCGTGCCTTAAGGCTTCAATTGGTTGCAAATCAGCGGCTCTCCTTGCCGGATACCAACCAAAAATTAAACCAACGCAACCAGCAAAAACAACTCCCACAATAATTGAGGATAAGGTCACCACAAAATCCCAATTATAACCTAAGTAATTAGCAATCAAAGCAATTAATCCGGAAATTAATGAACCGCCAATAATTCCCAATAAACCACCGCTGATGGTTAAAACCAACGCTTCAACTAAAAACTGGTATTGAATATTTGCACTAGTTGCGCCAACGGCTTTTCGCAAACCAATTTCTCTAGTTCTTTCGTTGACCGCAATCAGCATAATATTCATAATTCCTACACCGCCGACAACTAAAGAAATAGCGGCAATTCCTGCCAAAAAAAATTTCAGAGCATCTGTAACTTCCTTTAACGCATCAAGCGCTTGAATGGCGGCTCGAGCGGTAAAATCGTTAGGATTACTGCCGGTTATGCCATGCCGTTCACGTAAAATACTATTAACTTCTTGCAAGACCATGGGAATATTTTCTTCGCTATTAACCAAAACTCTTATTAAACTAACATGATTAATACCTAATAAAATTTTTTGAGCTGTTTCTAATGGTATAAAAACTAATTGATCTTGGTTTTCAAAACCACGCACGCCACGTTTTTCTATTACCCCAATCACGCGAAAACTTTCTTTCTTAATTTTAATATTTTTACCTAATGGATCCTCATTGCCAAATAAATCCTGACTCACCTGCCAACCTAAGACAACTTCCCGTGAAATGCCATTATCACTTGAAGCGTCAAAAAAATATCCTTTTTCAATTTTTGCAGATTCAACAACAGGGTATGAAGAAGTTGTCCCAACATATGTTACGTCGACTTTTTGATTTTGCCAAGTCACTGACTCGATACCTCTAACATAAGCCGAAACACCATCGACATGTTTTATTTTTTTTAAAGCTTCAGCGTCGCCATTTTTTAAGTTTGTTAAAGCAATACCCATAACAGAAGCAGGCGGTCCTTCTTCTTCACTATAACCGGGCATAATGCCGATTAAATTAGAGCCAATTGAATTAATTTGATCAAAAATTAGACTTTGCGCGCCGGCACCAACTGACATAATTACAATCACTGCACCAATACCAATAATAATCCCCAGCATTGTTAAAAATGTCCGGTTGCGATTAGCCCGAAAACTATTAATAGTTAACTTTATTAAATTCATTAATTTATGAGTTCTTTGTGATTAATAATTATCTAAAGAAGAAAAAAATAATCTATTTGACTAAACCGTTCTTAATGTTATAGCGATTAATAACTGTTTCATCACTAATAACCTCGCCATCTTTTAATTTAATTATTCTTTTAGCAATTGCGGCGGTGTATTGCTCGTGAGTAACTAATATTATTGTTTTTCCATGATTATTCAATTCTTGTAAAATTTCCATAACCTGCTGACCTGATTTTGAATCCAAATTACCGGTCGGTTCATCAGCAAAAATGACTTCTGGATTATTAACTAAAGCTCTGGCAATAGCCACACGTTGTTTTTCACCACCAGAGAGCTGATTTGATAAATGATGTAAACGATGAGCCAGGCCAACTGCCTCTAGAGCTTTCTCAGCCGACGCTTTTTTATCTGTAGCACCATTGTATTCAAGGGGCAAAATTACATTTTCCAAAACATTGGTCCGAGCGAGCAAATTAAAAGATTGGAAGACAAAACCAATCTTTTTATTTCTAAATTTAGCTAATTTGTCATCATTGAATTCAGTCGTGTTTTCTCCATCAAAAAAATATTGCCCAGTGGTTGGACGGTCTAAAAAACCCAAAATATGCATCAGAGTTGATTTTCCAGAACCAGAAGGCCCCATAATAGCCACAAACTCTCCTTTTTTTATCTCAAAAGTTAAATTATTAAGAACTGGAGTTACAACTTCACCATTTTCGAAACTTTTGCTTAAATTTTTAACTGAAATAAGACTAGTCACAACTATTTGATAATATTAATAACAAATTATTTTTTAACCTCACTAATAATGACTTCTTCGTTTTCATTAACACCTGAAACAATTTCAATACCACTATCACCCTTTAAACCAACTTCAACTTTTTTTTCAGCAGGCAAATTATTTTCTAAAACTTCAACAAATTTAGTATCAGCTCTTTGTTTAATAGCCCTTAACGGAATTATTAATACATCCTCTTTAGATGCGGTGATAATTGTTAGATTTGCAGTCATGCCGCTTTTAACCTGGTCTTTGTCCTTGAATTGAACTGTTACTTTATAATAGACAACATCCTGAATATTTGTCTCAGCGGGCTCAATAAATGTAACTGTACCACCAAAAATTCTTTCATCGCCAAAAGCATCTAAGGTAATGTCTGCTTTCTGTCCAACTTGTACTTTAGCAATATCAGACTCCGGAATGTCAACTTTTATTTCAAAATTCGCCTCACTAATCATTTCTAAAGCCGGTTCAGCCAGCGATGACTGTTCTCCAACCTTATAATTTATTTTAGTTATTACACCGGTTGAAGGTGCCTTAATAATAGTGTCTTCAAAATTAGATTGTGCGAGTGACAAATTGGCCTGCGCCTGCTTAATTTGCGCCTCATATAATCTTAAGTCAAATTCACGTGCTGGAGCTTTTTTTAAATCTAGCTGAGACTGAGCAACCGCCAGGGCTTTTTCCGCTTTGTTAACCGCATCTTCTGCACTGCTTACTAACTCTTCATAGACTGCTTTTTTGTTAGAAAAATTAGACAAACTGGTATTAACATTAATACGTGAAGTATTGTTTTTAACTTGTTCAGCTTTAATACTGCTTTTAAAAGTGTCTAATTCGGTTTCACTTAAATTATATGATGTCGGTGTATTCTCTAATACATTCAGAGTATCCTGCAAACTTACTTTAACCTGATCCAAGACTGAAACTAAGTTATCAGCGGCAGTAATAATTTGTTCATCACTATTGGTTGTCTCTAGAGCGAATATCGCTAATCGACTGCTATCAGTAGCTGCATTAGCTGCTTCTTGAGAATTCAAAGCTTTAATTAAATATTGGGGGTTACTACTACCGAGTGTCTCTTGGGCATCACTATTTGCCAGTATATTGTTAACGGTTTCCATACTCCCTTCGGCAATGACAATTTCATTATTTAAAGTAATAAGTAGCGTACTTTTCAAACTTTTTAATTCTGTTTCCTTTTTACTCAAGAGATTTTCTAAATCATTTTGACTGGCTATAAGAGCAGTTTCCTTTTCTCTCAGATTATTTTCACTTACAGAAACATCTTGGATTGACGCCCCAGCTTTTACCTTATCGTAGTTGGCCTGTGCCTGCTGTAATGAAGCTTGAGCATCGGCAATTCTACTTCTTAATGCTCTGGCTTCAAGTGACGCTAATATTTGTCCAGTTTGGACATTGTCACCAAGTTTTACCTTAACCTCACTCACGCGTCCAGTTGTCTTAAAGTTCAAACTAATCTTATTTGCAGATTCAACAACACCTGTTGCTTCAACTGTTTGAATTAATTGTCCTCTTTTAACTTTTTCCGTTAAATAAGTGACTTTTGTATCTTTATTTTTGTAAAGGAAAAAACCGGCAATACTAAATGCAACCAAAACAATAATAATAATTTTTGTTTTCTTAGCCATATTTTCTGATTAAGTTATTAATTATTTATTTAAAATACTTGCATTATTATATTATTTTTTATGAGTTAGATCAAGTCTAAATATTTTCCATAACCATTAATAAACTCTTGACTCGACATCTCTTTTTTACCACTAACTATTACTTGATTAATTTGAAAAAAAGTCTGGTGCGCACAAGTTAATAATAATTGCTTATTAAAAATAACTATTTTACCTATTTCAATTTTTTGTTTTAATTTAGTTTTAAACTCACTCCCAGATAGAATCTTAACTTCTTTGTTTAACTCTTTGGATTTAAAAAATACTCCCGGCCAAGGACTAAAAGCTCGAAGCATTCTAGCTATTACCTCTGCCGGCTGCATGAATTTTATGAAACCTTCGTCTTTTTTTATTTCTCGACAATAACTGGCGAAAGTGTCATTTTGTGGTATGGCAATTAATTTACCGTCTAAATAATCAAACACAGAGCTAAAAAAAATTTCACAACCATTATGTGCTAAACTTTCTAATAAATAATTAAATGTTTCCTGACCAGACAAATGAATTTTCCTTTGCGCCAATAAAGGACCGTGATCTAATTTATCGTCAAGGACGATAACTGAAACACCAGTCTCTTGATCGCTATTCAAAATTACTTGCTGAATTGGAGAAGCACCACGATATTTCGGTAAAAGTGACGGGTGAATGTTTAATGTTTTTTTATCCGGTAAATCGATTATCGCCTTTGGAATCAATGAACCATAGTCAGCAACTAAACCAAACTCAATCTTATTTCTTCTTATTTCTTCAACAATTTCTTGATTTGCATTTAAGTTTACCGGTTGTAAAACATTAATGTGATTAACTAAAGCCAGTTGTTTTACTAGCGAAGCTGTTAAAATTTGCTTGCGGCCAGTTTTTTTATCGGGTGCGGTTACAACTAAAGCTGGCTTTAAGCCGTTTTTAATCATGTCAGCCAATATTATTTCGGCAAAACGGCCAGTACCCCAAAAAATAAATCTCATCTTTGAATAATCTTTATTCATAATAATTTATTTTTTTGCCAGTTTATCAATAAATAAAATACCATCTAAGTGATCATATTCATGCTGTATCACCCTAGCTAACATTTTTCTTGCTTTTAATATTTTTTGTTCGCCTAAAAGATTAAAATATTTAATCTTTATTTTTCGATGTCTCTTAACATAGTCAAAAATGCCAGGCACAGACAAACACCCTTCCTCACCTTTTTCTTTTAGCCATGACCGATATGTTATTTCCGGATTAATAAATTCCTGAACACCATCCGGCGTATTGATAACAAAAACTCTAAATTGCCGGTCAACTTGAGTAGCAGCCAAACCTAAACCATCTTCTTTTAACATTTTTTTTGATAATTCATTTACAAACTGTTTCGTTTCAGGTGAAATAATTTCCTCTTGCGTTAAGGGTCGTCCTTTTAATCTTAAATTGGGGTTGGGGTATGTTATTATTTTTAATGATTTTACCATAATTAAATATTAACTGTGGATAAACAATGTTTTAATTAAACATGAAAAAAATAAAATTAATATTTTTTGGCTAATTATACTTCAAAATTATAGCATTTTTTAATAAAATTGACAAATTAATTAACATCAGTATAATAATTAACAGTATGAATAGCTCAAAAATGATCAAGTTTTATACTTTGATTCGCTGGACATAGGTCCGGTCTTTTGAGTTAAGATTCAATTTATTTGCAAAAAGACTGGACATATAAGTCCAGTTTTATTTTTTTCATCTTAATCACGGAGGTTGTCATGACTTTGTCAGCTAAGAAAAAAAATAAAGTTGAGCCTGATTTTACGGATTCCGACAAAACTATTTTAGTAAC
>CAYSSY010000044.1:0-9048 GCA_964434055.1 uncultured Gammaproteobacteria bacterium
AGTATTTTTTAGCTTTAGTTAGCAAAATTTAAATCAATTTTTAATCAAAGTCAAAAATAAAAGTCTAAAAATGCCCGTAATTATTGGTTTTTTTTAAAAAATAGTATATAATTAATTCAAGATTAAAGGCGAGAACTAAAACTTCACTTATTAAATAATTAAAAAAATAATATGGCCAAAATGACAAAGTCCCAATTATTGGCGTCACTTTCCGAAGCTTCCGGTGTGAGCAAAAAAGACGTCACCACTCTTTTGGAAAAAATGGTGGAGATGGCTTACAAGGAAGTGAAAACTAGCGGTGAGTTTGTGGTGCCAGGTATTGGCAAATTAGTCAAAGTAAAGAGAGCCGCCCGCACTGGACGCAATCCAGCGACAGGCGAAACTATTCAGATCCCGGCAAAAACCGTGGTTAAATTTAGAGTCGCCAAAGCTGCCAAAGAAGCAGTTTTGTAAAAATAGTTTTTTTATTCTTAAAAGGAGCTTTTTTAAAGGCTCCTTTTTTGTTGAGATTTCAATTTTACTTCAAATTCAGCTGGTAAAAAAGAGTAATTTGTGTTATTTTATAACCAGCAAAAAGAATTGCAATTAGATATGAAAACTACATTTATTCATTGTCCAAAATGCGGCGGACTCTTATTGCCAAAAGATTATAAATTGCTTGTATGTACGAGTTGCGCTTTTGAATTTTATCAAAACCCCAAAGCCTGTAATGCTGTAATATTGGAAAATCCGAAGAAAGAAATATTGCTTGTTAAAAGAAAAGATGAACCACGCAAAGGTTTTTGGGATCTGCCTGGCGGTTTCATGGAAATTAATGAATCAGCTGAAGAGGCTGCTTCTCGAGAGGTTTGGGAAGAAGTTGGACTGAAAGTTGAGAATCTGAAGTATTTTGCTTCATATGCTGATCGTTATTTATATCGAGGTGATTTGTATCATACGATCTGTTTGTCTTTTTATGGGCAGGTAGCCGATATTAAACCAGTATCTGGTGATGACGCAGCAGCGGCTAAATTTTTTCATCCCAAGAAGATACCTTTTAATCAATTGTCTTTTAAATCAACCAGCCGCGCTTTGAGACATTATTTGAGGACAATTTCTTATGACGAAAAATAATTCTAAGATAAAAGTTTTTGTGGCTATGTCCGGCGGCGTTGATTCAACAATGGCTGCTTATCTTTTAAAAAAACAAGGTTATGAAGTTCATGGTGTAACCATGAAAATATACGGTGGTGAAAAAAGAAAAAAGGTTGTTAAGAATGCTTGTTACGGTCCTGGGGAAGCTCAAGATATCGCAGCGGCTGCTAAAGCGGCGCGGATGCTCGGCATAACACATGAAGTTATTGATTTGCGGGCTGAGTATAAAAAAATAGTTTTGGATTATTTTAAAAAAGAATATATTTCGGGACGCACACCAAATCCTTGCATAGTCTGTAACGCAAAAATTAAGTTTGGCTGGTTGCTTAAGAAGTCTTTTTCTAAAAGTAAGCGGCTCGGTTTATTTGCGACTGGTCATTATGTGCGTATTAAATTTGACCGAACTTTAAAACAATTTGTTTTACTTAAAGGCCTAGATAAAATTAAAGATCAGTCTTATTTTCTTTATCGTTTAAGCCCCAGTCAATTGGGGCATATTTTAACGCCTTTAGGTAGTTGGCAAAAGCAAGTTTTAAAAAAATTTGCCTCAAGGCATGGTTTTGCGGAGTTTGCGAAGAAACCAGAAAGTCAAGACTTTTATGATTGCCACGGTCAGCAAGAGTTGTTATCAGGTGGCCTGGAGGGGAATATTGTTAATTTTAAAGGAGAAATTATCGGCAAACACCAAGGTATTGTTAATTATACAGTTGGTCAGCGGAAGAATTTAAAAATTGGTGGATTAAAAGAACCTTACTATGTTTTAGCCATTAAGGCACGTCAAAATATAATTATTGCCGGTCCCAAGAATGAAGTTTATAGTACGCAATTAGTCTTAAGTGATCTCAATTGGATCGTGCCATTGTGTTCTTTATCCAGAGCAGCTCGCAATAATTTACAAGTCAAAGTACGCTCAAGTGCGCCTGCAGTTGGTTGCACAGTAGAATTGCGCAAAAATAATCAAGCAATTTTAATTTTAAAAAGACCGCAGTTTGCCGTAGCGCCTGGACAGTCTGCTGTTTTTTATAGTGGTCAGCTGGTTATTGGCGGCGGTATTATCTCTAAAATATATTAAGTATGGCGAATGAGTCTAAAATTTTTGTGATTATTCCGGCTTTTAACGAGGCAGAACACATTGCCTCTGTCGTTGATTCAGTGCGCCAGCACGGCTATCAGGCGCTGGTTGTCGATGATGGGTCAAATGATGATACTAAAAACAAAGCGCTCTCGGTTGGTGCTTTAGTGGTCAGGCACGAGATTAATCGCGGACAAGGAGCGGCATTACAAACTGGTACTGAAGCGGCGCTAAGTCTCGGTGCAAATTTTTTTGTTCATTTCGATGGCGATGGACAATTTTTAAGTACAGAAATTTCGACATTGATTCAGCCCCTGACAAACAACCAGGCAGATGTTGTTTTTGGTTCGCGTATGCTCAAAGATAATAAAATTCCCTTTTTAAAGAAAAAAATTATATTGCCAATGGCCACAATTATTAATTGGTTTTTAACAGGTTTAAAATTAAGTGATGCACACTGCGGGTTTCGCGCATTATCACGACAGGCAGCTGAAAAAATTAAGATTAACCAGAATGGCATGGCCCACGCCAGTGAATATTTGCAGGAGGTTAAAAAAAATAGTTTAAAATTTAAAGAGGTGCCAGTAACTGTTATTTATCATCATTATGGTCAAAATTTGTTAGGTGGTCTTAAAATATTAAAAGATTTAATTTTAGCCAAAATTTTAAAATAAAAAAAGGCAAGTGTATTGCCTTTATGATTAGAGAGAGATTATTTTTTAACATGCAATTTATATGTGTTGGTACCAACTCTTTGGATGATACGCTCATCGAGCAGTTGTTGGACAATACATGTTGGTTTGATAAAAATTTTTGCAGCAATAGCTGCGTTAGCAATATTATTGGCTTTAAAAATTGTCATTCCGTTGAGTTTTTCTGTGATAAGGGAAATTTGAGTGGCATCCATCGACATTATCTTTCTCCGTTTTTGGTGAAGTGATAAAAAGAACAGTAGTTAACAAATTAATAACTATCATAGCTTTAATAATTAATCAAGTATATTTCTTATGTTAATTCAATTTTTTATTACTTTATTAGTAGTTTTTGCCTTAATAAGGGTGTCAGGTAAATTTCGCCAACGTGAATTTAGTTTAGTTGAATTTCTAAGCTGGTTTGCCTTCTGGTTAGGGGCCGGAGTTGCTGTTTGGTCACCTGATTTTCTTACCAAACTGGCTAATGTTTTAGGCATTGGCCGCGGTGCTGATTTGGTTCTTTATGCCGGATTGGTTATTGTTTTTTATATGCTTTTTCGGGTTTTTGTAAGAATTGAAAAAATTGAACGGCAGCTGACAAAAATTGTTCGCTCAGATGCACTTAAAGATATCAAAAAGAATATTGATTTTAACTCATCAAATTCATGACTTTTATCGTTATTTTAACATGGAACGGCTTGGATTATATTAAAAAATTGCTGGCTAGTCTGGATCAGTCGTTTTTAAACAAGGATAATTGTAGAATTGTCGTTGTTGATTCGGGATCAACAGACGGGACAGCGGAGTATTTAGAAAGTTTGCCAAAAGAAAAAATTCATTTAATTAAATTGACAGTTAATCTCGGTTTTACTGGCGGTAATAATGTCGGCATGTCTTACGCGCTGGCTAATCAAGCCAAATATTTGGTGTTATTGAATCAGGATACGCTAGTGGAACCTGAGACTATCAATAAGCTAATTAAAGTTGCTGAAACAAAGACAGAGATCGGGATTGTTCAGCCGTTAATCTGTTATTATCAAAACAAAAATGAAATTAATTCATGGGGCAATGAATTGCATTATTTAGGTTATGGTTGGACAGGCGGTAACCATGTGCAGCTGGCAGAAATCAAAGAATGGGACTTAAAACGGAGAGAAATTACATATGCTTCCGCCGCCGCTGTTTTATATAAAGCCGAGATGCTGCGTAAGATTGGTTTATTTGATGAAAATTATTTTGCTTACCACGAGGATACTGATATTTGTCTGCGTGCCCGTTTGATTGGCTACCAGACAATACTTGAACCTGAATCAATCGTTTACCACGATTATTATTTTCCAACTCGAAAAAACAAAGAGCGTTATTTTTGGTTAGAGAAGAATCGTCTTTATTTAATTTTGAAATTTTATCAATTGAAGACATTGCTTTTAATTGCACCCATGCTTTGTCTGATGGCTTGCGGTCAATTGTTCTATGCATTTAAAAATGGTTACCTCAGAGAGTTTTTTAGAGTTCGTCTTTGGCTTTTTTTTCACTGGCGCAAAATAAAAGACGCCCGCGCAAAGGTTCAGTCAACCCGACTTATTTCTGACCGTGAGTTTTTAGAAAAAGTAGCAGCGGAAATTGAGTTTCAGGATGTCAATAATATATTACTTAAAAAAGTTATTAATCCGATAATGAAATTTTACTGGTCTATAATTAAGAGATTAATTTAATATGAAAGTTGCCATTATTATCTGCCGTTTCTATCCTTATCGTGGTGGTATGGCTAAAGTGGCCTTAGAACAAGCCCGTGGCCTAGCTGAACTTGGTCATGAAGTAACTGTCTTTACTCCAAATTTTTATGAATTTTCGATTGATAATTCATTTAATTTTGAGATATGCCGGCTGTCAACTTTTTTTAAGGTTGGCAATGCGGCTTTTTTACCCCAACTTTATTTCAAACTTCGTTCATATGACGCGGTAATTTTGCATTATCCTTTCTTTGGTGTTCATGAATGGTTGTGGTTTTTAGGTAAGCGTTTAAAAATATTCCTTTATTTTCACATGGATTTTTTGCCGTCTTCTTGGTGGCAGCAGTTGATTTTTTCTTTAAGTCGTCTGAGCAAAAAAATGCTTTTTAAAAGATGTCAACGAATTTTTGTTAGTTCATTTGATTATCTTCAAGAATCATTTTTTCGATCTGAGTTTAAAAATAAGCCTTATAAATTTTGCGAGATTCCCTTGGGGTGTGAGATAAAAAATTTAGAAAAATTAAAGACTGATAGACCTAGGTCGCATCAGCGGTTTGTTCTTTTTGTCGGCGGTTTGGATCGTGCCCACCATTTTAAAGGTTTGTCACAGCTTTTAGTGGCTTTTAGTCGACTAAAAAATGTTGATGTTAGATTAAAGATAGTTGGCACTGGTAATATGAAATTTTATTTCATGAAACAGGCACAAGATTTAAACATTGCCAAGCGGGTTGATTTCTTAGGTAATGTCAGTGACCAGGAACTAGCAGGTTTGTATCAGGAAACAGAATTTTTGGTTTTACCGTCAGTTACCAAGGCTGAAGCTTTTGGTTTAGTTTTGTTGGAAGCAATGGCTTATGGTAAGGCAATTATTGCCAGTAATTTGCCCGGGGTCCGCACTGTTTGTCGTGACCAAGAAAACGGTTTATTGATCAAGCCGGGTGACATTGATGACCTTAGAGAAAAAATTGATTACTTGCTGACCATGCCCAATTTAATGCAAACTTTAGGAGCGCGCGGGCGGATTCTAACAGAAACAACTTATAATTGGCCGAATCATGTGCAGCAGTTAGCTTCATGCCTTAATAAAGATTTTAATTATGAATAACAATATTAAATTAATATCAATTATAATTCCGGTTCGTAACGAAGCAACTATTATCGAGCAGAATTTACAACATTCACTTAATTTTTTTAATGCTTTAAAGATACCCTATGAATTACTAGTTGTTGACAGCGCTAGTACTGATGAAACGCCAATAATTTTAAAAAAATTTATTGACAGAATTAAAATTATAACCTTAACACAGCCGGGTAAGGGCAGAGCAATTAAGGCGGGTGTTTTACAGGCTAAAGGTGATTGGATTTTGTTTTATGATGCTGACTTATCAACTCCGCTTGAAGAAATATGTAATTTTTTACCTGCCATTTATAATTTTGACATTATTATTGGTTCGCGTGCACTAGAAAGAAAATTTGTAACGGTACATCAGGTGCGATGGAAAGAATTACTTGGGCGGGCGGGAAATTTTTTAATTCAATTAGTTTTAGGTTTGAAAATAAAAGATACACAATGCGGTTTTAAACTTTTTAATCGACGGTCGGCGGAAATTTTTTCTGAACTAAAAAATAATAATTGGGGTTTTGATTTTGAATTTTTGTATTTGGCCAAGAAAAAAGGTCTAAGAATTAAAGAATTGCCAGTTAGATGGTCTAATCGTTCGCAGTCACAGGTAAAAAAGAGTGATTATTTAAGAGTGTGTGCCGAGGTATTTAAAGTGCGCTTTGGAAAAAAATAATTTTATGAAAATTTGTCTGATAAACAATTTATTCGTTCCCCATCAAAAAGGTGGGGCAGAGACAGTTGTCAAATATATTGTGGAGGGATTACTAAAAAATAATTACGAAGTTGTTTTAATTACTTTGGGTAGAAAAAGTGAACGGCAAATGCTGAGTGATAAATTTCAAATTTACAGAATTATTCCGTGGAACATTTTTTCGTATATGGACATTGACAGTAAATCTATTTTTTTGCGACTGATCTGGTGGTTTTTTAACATCTTTAATTTTAGTGCTAATTTGCAGATAAAGAAAATTTTATTATCGGAAAAACCAGATGTGGTTCACACGCATAATTTAACCGGTATTGGTTTTTTAGTGCCGCGCCTAATTAGACATTTGAATATGAAGCACATTCACACCTTACACGATATTCAGCTATTGTATCCCTCCGGTCAGCTTATTTATGGACAGGAAAACAAGCTGGTCAATAAAAATTTGTTTATTAAATTATATCAGTTGCTAACACGTTGGTTAGTTGTCTCATCGGGCGTGTTGGTAATATCACCCTCAAAGTGGTTAATGAATTTCTACAATCAACGCGGTTTTTTTAAGCATGTAAAAAAAGAAATTTTAGTTAATCCAGTTAATGTTTCAAATCAAGAGCCAACTGTTGTCAAACTTAAGTCGCCAATTAAACTTCTTTATGTCGGCCGAATTGAAAGCTATAAAGGAATTTTATTTTTATTAGATGTTTTTCGTGATTTGCAGCATACCATCAATGGTATTGAATTGCATATTATTGGTGACGGTCCAGACTCAAGCAATGTTCGCGAACTTATTAAGGATAACCCGGCTATTATTTTTCATGGTAGTTTAACAGGGGAGGAATTGGTAAAATTTTATCAAACTTGTCAGGCGCTAATTTTTCCGACCCTGACCTATGAAAATTGTCCCATGGTAATTTTGGAAGCTTTTTCTTTTGGTATGCCGGTTATGGCTGCAAATTTGGGTGGCATACCGGAGTTGGTCAAGAATTACCAGACCGGCTGGTTATTTAACCCCGGTGATGGCGGACAATTAAAAAAAGTTTTAGAAAAATTTGCAACACTAAAACCTGCTGAATTGGCGATAATAAAAGCCAATTGTTTAACTAAAGCAAAACAATTTAATCATGAAAAATATATTCAAGAACTAGTCAATGTATATTCATTATAAATATTGACAGTAACTTTATTTATGGTTATAATACAAACAATTATTAAAGACGAAAAAAAATAAAAAAATTTATGCCTAAGAAATCCAAAGAAAATCTTATTAAGCTGGAATGCAGCGACTGCAAGAGAGTTAATTACTTTTCTACAAAAAATAAAAAAGTGATTAAGGAGCGTTTGCAGATTAAAAAGCATTGCAGCTGGTGCAAAAAACATACCTTGCACAAAGAAACAAAATAATTTTTTATTATTGTTTTGTTACCTGGCGAAAATTATTTTAAATTAAGTATTATGTCCAGGGAAAATAATCACAGCGGAATGTCATATGCCACTGCTATCTTAATGGTAGTGATTATTTTTTTTGTTGTCATGCTGGTTTCTATTTGGCCGAAAGGCAAAAATTTTGAACAGGCTGCTGGTTTTGACAAATGGCCAGCCTATCAAACAGCCAAGCTAAAGGTTATTAATTTTTTTAAAAATATGAGTCGTGAGCTGGATTAATTTTTAATTTTAATTATTCTATGAAAATACTTGTTACCGGAGGTGCCGGTTTTATTGGTTCAAACTTTGTTCACTATTGGTTGCATAATCATCATCAAGATGAAATTATTAATTTTGATAAATTAACTTATGCTGGCAATTTGGAAAATTTAAAAGATATTGAAGGTCTAGAAAATTATAATTTTATCTAAGGTGATATCTGTGATGTCGCGACAGTTAATGAGGTAATGAAGGGTGTTGATTGGGTGGTGCACTTTGCTGCTGAATCTCATGTTGATCGTTCGATTTTAGAACCAGCTGCTTTTGTGATGACCAATGTTATTGGCACGCAAGTACTCTTAGATGCCGCTTTAAAAAATAATATTAAAAAATTTCATCACGTTTCGACTGATGAAGTTTTTGGCTCGCTTGAATTAAATAGTTTGAACAAATTTAATGAAGAAACAAATTATGATCCGCGTTCGCCGTATAGTGCTTCGAAGGCGGCAGCTGATCATTTAGTTAAAGCTTATTATCATTCTTTTGGTTTGCCGGTGACCGTTACTAATTGTTCTAATAATTTTGGACCTTATCAGTATCCGGAGAAATTAATTTCACTGGCTATTACCAATTTACTTGAAGGAAAGAAAATTCCCGTTTATGGTGATGGATTAAATGTCCGTGATTGGCTGTATGTTGAAGATCATTGTCGTGGCATTGATTTGGTTATACAGAAAGGTAAAATAGGGGAGACATATTGTCTAGGGGGCATGACAAGAGATATTTCTAATCTTGAATTGATTCAGAAAATTATAAAAATAATGGGGCAAGATGAACAGATGATTGAGTTTGTTAAAGACCGGCCGGGTCATGATCGTCGCTATGCCATTGATTACAGTAAGGCGGAAAAAGAATTAGGTTACGAGCCGCAAGCGGATTTTGAAACC
>CAYSSY010000045.1:0-8779 GCA_964434055.1 uncultured Gammaproteobacteria bacterium
TCCCATAATTTGATCAGCGCACAAAAACCCTTAAAGTCAAAAATCCGAAACACGCCAACTTCGGTGTTATTAATTTTACCAATGACCACTTTTCGGGTCTCTATATTTCCATTAGCCAGTTTAACCATTCGGGTAAACTCTTTAGATTTACCCTTATATGAGGAAGTCGTAAAGAGCGGCCACTTCTCTATGTTGAGCTCTGCTCTGATTATGTTGTTATCTGTTTTTTTCTTATTCATAAGAGAAACATCAACAGTTTGTGTTGTTGTATTTAAATAGTATTTAAAAGAGTATCTAAAGATGTATTCCGCTCCAAATCACCACTATTTTGGAGCCAAAACTAGCTAAAAATAAAGAGGCCAACTAAGTACCAACCCCACACCTGCTAAGTACCAACCCCACAGAAACTAAGTACCAACCCCACACTATCTAAGCGTGAACCCCACAGAGACTAAGTACCAACCCCACACCCAACTAAGTACCAACCCCACACCTCAAAAGCGCTTCTAACGGACCGAAATATTGCTTCACCAGGTCACTAAGTACCAACCCCACATTCCAATCATGCTCTTAATGAAATCATCTTTTCAAAATTGCTTGAGCTTGTCAATTATTTAAAGTCTAATTCAGGATTTAAACGGCCCCAGCTTTTGTTTTGCTTTTGTTTTGCGCTTTAATTGACCAAATTATCATGAGTAGGGTGGAGGCGACCTTAAATCGCAATTTTGAGCCTCTAGGATGCCCTTAAGTAGACAAGTACTGGCTAAAGAAAGAAAAGCATCCGCGCGGCGCAATTAATACTACACAAATTAACTATACGGTAATCTCTAAACATTATTTTAACTTCTTATTAATTTCCTCGATAAAATCTAATAGCGCCTCGCTTTTTTTAACGGTATATTTTTGAGTTCCACCCATCTGGCCGATAACCAGCTTCGTTGTCTTATTTTTAAAGCCTGATATTAATAGCCAAATAGATGCAAAAAAAACAAGGAGTACTAATATCGAAATAGGATGCATAAAATAGTGAAAAAGATAATTCAGCACGTAGTATGCATTTCCTGAGTAATACATAAGCGCATTGCGAAAAGGGAGACTTAAAAGTAGTATGCTTACCAATAGAAGCAAACCACCTAGTATAATTTTCCACAAAGGATAAAATTCATAGTATTTAACGGCAGTGATCTTTGTCAGAGGATAACTTTCTTCGCCGTTTTTATAGACAACGATGAGCCTGCGATCGGTTATAATGCTCATGTTATTTGAGTCTCCTGGCAGGCCCTTGAAGAAAAACTGCGAAATCTGCTTTTCGTTATCTGCTAGTTTCATTTTGACCTCCCCTGCTATTTACTTTTCTAGACAAGGACACCTTACTATTTTCTGGCCAGGGGGTAACCTAGGTTACCCCTGGCAACCTACTTCGCCAGCCTTTTAAGTTTGCTTTTTATCTCTTCTGGCGCCGGCAATTTGGTTTTGTATTCGGCTACAAAAATATCGTCGCGGTTTTTGCCCGCGCTGTAGTAAACATCAATTTGGTCAAACTGTTGGCAGATAATTAAAGCCACAGGATCGCGGTCGCCGGCAGGCATATTGTCCCGATAATAAGATAAATAGCGGGTGACCTGTTCAATATCTCCCCGTTCCAGCGGCCGCGCTTTTAGTTCTACAATAATAAAACATTTCAGCACAATATGATAAAAAAGCAAGTCAATCTTTTCCCACTGATGCGCAATCAGTACCTTTTGCTGTCTAGACACAAAAGCGAAGCCGCTGCCAAATTCCAACAAAACTTTCTCAATTCGGTTAAGTAGGGCCTGTTCCAGATCCTTTTCTGTGTGCTTTTCTTCTAATTCAATAAAATCCCAATCATAGGTGCTTTTAAAGATCTCTTGCGCTGCCGGCAGGGTGGAGGGTAATTTCAGATCAAGGCGCCCCTGGCTTTTTAATTTTAAGTATTCACCGGTTTTAATTTTCTTTTTTAAATCTCTGACGCTCCAGCGGTTTTTGATAATTTGGACTTCGTAAAACTTGCGCTCTTGCTCATTATTTAAAGATAAAAGCTCAACATAATGTGACCAGCTTAATTGTGCGGACAGCGTCTGCACAATTGGATAAAAGCGGTAAAATTGAACAATCTCAAAGATGACACGTTTTGACATGCCCAGATCAAATGCCAGCTTTTCCATCGCGTGCTTGCCATAATCGGCCCGTTCTTTATGGGACAGCTCTTCCCGGACAATACGTTCCCCGATCTGCCAAAAGGCTTGGACCTTGATATTGTCAACCGCCTGATAAGCGCGGGCCAGGTTTTTTGCTAAAATGGAGCGGATATCATTTAAAAGCGCTGCATAGCCTTCTAAACTTGGAAGGGGCTGGAGTGATTTGCTTTTGGGCATAGTAAGTGTTGTTAAGCGATTATAGTTTAAGTCATTTATCGTAACAGCGTCTCAGGTATTGATAAAAGTTGCGACGATGTCCCAACAATTAGAAATATGGTTGAATTGTGCAGACAGTGTGTGCACAATTAGAAAAACTTAATGATAGTCCAGACACTGTCTGGACTATTAATAGCATCGGGGGTAACCTAGGTTACCCCTTGGTCTCTTTTCCGAGTAAAGTTTTTAACTCTTTAACTTTTTCTTCTAGTTTTTCCAAAAGATCGTGTTCATTCTTATAGCTCAAACTAAAATGATGAATTTCTTTCTTGCCTTTAATCTCTTTGGCCTTGCTAATGGCTGAGTCGCCGGTAATGGGCTCGGGCGAACTTTTAATCAGCTCAAATAGCTCCAGCTGCTTTTCCGGAAAAGAATTTAACAAGAGCAGAGCCCGGGCGTGCTTTTCGGTAATCTGGTTTTTCGAAGGCTTGCGACCGGTGGCCACAATTTCTCTCTGAATGTTTTCGGGCAAATTTAAGAGTGCTATAAACTGTTTGCGTCGAATCTCGCTAATGCCCACGGTCCGCTCAACATCGGCCCAAACTGCTTCAGAGCCCATCTTTTCCCTGTATTCCAATATTGCCGTGGCTTTTTCAATCGGGGACAAGTCCTCGCGCTGGATGTTCTCAATCAGTTGTTGCGCGTAGCGCTTCTGAGCGCTGACATCACTTTGGACAATACAGGGAATCTCTTCCAGCTTTAAATTAACAGACGCCTGGAAGCGCCGCTCGCCGGAGATGATTTTATAAAATCCGTCCCCGTTATCTTGGACAAATTCTACCGTAATTGGCTGGAGTACGCCATGTTCTCTAATTGAGTTGGCTAATTCAGCCAACTTATCTTGGTCAAATGATTTCCTGGGCTGATCCGGATCCGGTTTTATCCGGTTAAGGGCAATCAGCTTGGCGTTTTTTAGCCTTTTAGTGCCCTCAACTTCAACGCGCGAGGTTGGCGAGTCGTTGGGTAAGGACACACGGCTATTTTCAACGCTCGTGGCGGCTTGCTCAAGCAACTTTGTTTTTTTCAACATAAGGCATTAATTCATTGATAAAGGTTCTAAACAATTCTGCCTGCTTGGAGCTCGGCAGATAGTAGTTAATGGGTAACCTGGCCGTGGCAGCTTCGGTGTACTGCACGTTGTTGTGAAACTCGGTTTGGAAAATCTTTTCCCCATATTTCTGCTTTAGCGCTTGGTTGTAGGTAGACTCAAGCGAGCGCCGAGGATCATATTTGTTGATCACAAAGCCCAATATTTCTAGATGTGGATTGGCGCGCTTTTTAACCTTCTCAACATAGGCATCTAATTGTGAGGAGCCCTTAACGGCCCACTCCTGGCACTCAATTGGCACTAAAATGCCGTTGGCCGCCACCAGGGCCATTCTCGTGGCCCGGCCCAGATTTGGAGGGCAATCAATAATAATGTAGTCATAATTGGCATCGATTTCTTGTAGGGCCTCCAGGAGATAATATTGAGCGTCATCGTCGCCGGCCAGGCGAATATCCAAGTCGCTCAGGGCTAAATTAGCCGGCAAGATATCAATGTTAGCTATCTGCGTTTTGTAGAGGACTTGGGAAATTTCCGCTTCTTCGATTAATAAATCAAAAACAGTCCGCTCTAGGCCATGAATATTATCCAAAAAAGCAGAGGACAAATTACCTTGCTGATCCATATCAATCAACAGGATTTTCTTGCCAAATTCTGACAGCACGCCGGCCAGGCCCATGGAAATGGTTGTCTTGCCCACGCCGCCCTTTTGATTCGCGATTGCTATTCTATAAGCCATAAGTAGTTCTTAGTTATTAATGGTGATGGTTTCTTTGAACCGCTTGAGTTTTTTTATATCGTCGTCCGTAAATAGCCGCCAGCCGTTCCTGTCTTTATACTTAACATCCTCTACCTTCTCTTCTTTCAGCCATTTAAAGAAGGTGCTCCGAGGCAGCCCAATTAACTCTAGGGCCTCCGCGGTGCGATAGTATTTTTTGCCGGAAATGGTGAGGGGCATATGCGTAACTCCTAAAAATTGCTAAATAGTTTCTGGCCGTCTATAGCCTGTTATGGTATTATAACATTTTGCTGAGGGAAAAGCAAGCGGAAAAGTGCTTTTCTTAAAAAATATGATATATAAATACTGTATTCAAATGATCAATTTACGCCCAAGCACTCCAAAATTGGCCGATAATCGATCTATGTGGCTGTTTAATAAAATTACTATATCTTGATTTTCATCACAATTCGGTAACTAAATATTGGCATAGTGTTTGCATATCAAGTGAGCATAATTGTTTTTTGGACTAAATTAAGGGAGTTATGATGAGTAGAAAAACGCATCATGTTATGCCAGCAAATGGTGGTGGCTGGAATGTTAAAAAGGGCGGTGCCCAAAAAGCATCTCGGCACTTCGACAGAAAAACAGAGGCACTCGAATACGGCCGTGAAGTTAGCCGCAATCAAAGCTCTGAATTAATAATCCATGGCAAAGACGGCAAGATTCAGCAAGCCGACAGTCATGGTAATGATCCTTGCCCACCAAAAGACAAAAATAAATGAGGAGTCGGGAAATGCCATACTATTATGTGAATAAAAAAGCCCAAGCTAATGGCGATCATGAAGTTCATCAATCAGATTGCCCTTATCTGCCAGATGAAGCTAACAGAATTGATCTGGGTAATTTTGTCGACTGCGTTGGTGCAGTAAAGGAAGCAAAAAAGCATTATCTTAGATCAAATGGATGTTATTACTGTTCAAACAAATGTCACACGACCTGATTTTTCTATAAACTAAAAGCACACCAATTGAGGGGCGTACCTTTTTGTTTTTGGGGGCACCCAGGTGCCCCCGATGTTATTTTTCAAGGTGCATTTTCAATAAAGTGTTTGCTAAAAATGAATTAAACCAGTAATCTTATTTCATGCACATCACTGCTTCAAAACTTTATGACTACACGCAATGCCCGCACCGGGTGTGGCGCGACCTTTATGGTCCCCTATCTGAGAAGGCAGAGGAGATAAACCCATTTGTTCAACTTCTTTGGGATCGTGGAGTGCTTTATGAGAAGCAAATTATCGCTAATATTAGCCAATATATAGACCTGTCAAACGGAAGTTTTGCTGATCGTTTTGCCAAAACAATTGAAGCGATGCAAAACAAGACGCCCATGATTTACCAGGGCGTGCTTTTAAAAAACAATTTGATGGGAATTCCCGATTTATTAAAATTGAATCCTGCCGGAAATTATTTACCGATCGATATTAAATCCGGTATCGGACAAGAGGGCGAAGAAGAAAGTGGAGAAATTAAGCTCAAAGAACATTATGCCGTCCAACTCGCTTTATATATTGACGTACTTAATCAACTCGGTTTCGAGAATCAAAGACAAGGAATTATATTTGACGGCAAAGGTAATGAAGTTATTTATGATCTCAATACAGTCATTGGTAAAATTAAAAACATAACTTACTGGCAACGGTATCAAAACGTTAAAAGTGAAGTGGAATTACTTATAAGCAATCAAACCCAAAATAGCCCGGCAATGGCCGGCATATGCAAACTCTGTCCATGGTATGATAGCTGTAAAAAGTGGGTTCATGACAATGATGATCTGACCGGCCTATTCTATGTTGGGCGATCTAAGCGCGACACCTTCTATAACGACCTTGGCACTAGCCGAATCGATGATTTACTCGGTCTGGATATGGAGCAATTACTGGCCAAGAAGAAAAGAGACAAGACATTTCTTAAGGGCGTTGGCGAGCCAACACTAAGTAAGATATTTACCCGAGCTAAAATATTTAAAGTGACGAAGTGGCCGGTTGTTTACGAAAAGATCCAATTCCCACATGTATCCTTTGAGCTCTATTTTGACATCGAAGATGATCCGACTCGGGACTTTATTTACCTTCACGGTGTTTATGAGCGCGGGCCCCAGGGGGAACGATTTCTAGATTTCACCGCCAAAGAGATCAGCCCAGAAGCAGAAAAACAGGCCTGGGCTGAATTTTGGCAGTATATAAGATCGCTCCCGCAGGATGATTTTGCGGTCTACTATTATTCTCCACACGAGAAAAGCACCTATAGAAGAATGCAAAAAATCTATCCAGAAGTAATCTCGGAACAAGAACTGGAAATGTTTTTCAGCAATCCCAATGTGATTGACTTGTACCAAATCGTACTCAAAAGCACCGATTGGCCGCTTGGCAGCTATTCCATTAAAGCCATTGCGCAATATTTGGGCTTTGCCTGGCGCGACGAAACACCGTCTGGCGCTCTCTCTATCCAGTGGTTCAATGAGTACATCGATAAAAAAGATGATAAAATATTGGAAAGAATTTTGCTTTATAACGAAGACGACTGCAAAGCAACCATTGTGCTAAAAGATAAACTGAAGGAATTATCAGATAAGTTATAAAAGGAAAAGGGCTCTTGAGAAAGAGCCTTTTATAATTCAAGAGGGTAACCTAGGTTTTATTGTTCCCGGTGAGACGTGAGATCAATAGTGCCTTGAAATGGCCTAAGCTTTCTGATCAGCAAGAAGTTCTTTAAAAATTCCGGCATAATTCATCAAGCTATCAAATGACACATCCGCATAAAAAGTTAACGCACTTAATTCAGAGTGCTCTTCTTTTATGGCGGCATCATATTTCTGTTTAAATTCAGCACGAGATTGAGTATTTAAAAGAAATTTTATAGCCTCAAATTCTTTATCGTTTTTGGCTCGGATAAAAAGCTCAAATGTGTTGGACCAGCCAGAAAATACCAGGGTTACTGGATACCATATGCGATGGCCCAGACCATTAACTAAGCTTCTAAGAAACAGGATAAAATCTGCCTGCATAAATTGGCTAAAATCTAGGCGAGGAATAGTTGCTCTTTCTTTGAATAAATCTGCTGTTGGACTTAATCTGCGCGGATTCTCCCTACTGTTTTCTCTTTCTAATATCTCGCTAGCAGAGTAAAAATATCTATAATAAACCAAGGCGGCATCATTACCCGAAAGCCGCTTGGGGATATAATATTCGTGTGTTAAGAAATCATTGGCCAAAGAGAATCTTTTATACTTTATTAAGATAGCCAGTAGATATATGAATTGTTCATGATTAAAAAACTTAAAATTATCCAAGACGGCACCTTGGGACCCGCCAGGCGATATCGGCAGATTAAATAGCAGGCATTTTTCCAAAAAAGAAATTACTAATTCCAGCAATTCCGGGTTATTTTTATAAGAGAAAGCATATTCATAAAATTCAATTAGCTCATCCCGGCAGGGCAACATATTTTTTATATTGGTCAGCAGGGCTTCCGCGAGAGGGGTTTCTCCGGAGAGGATTAGGCGATGTTCTTCAAGGGTCGTGATAAAATCGTCCAAGTAGCCCCGAGCCAGTGGTAGATAGCTGCTTCGATCTTCAAGAAGCGCGCGCTTAAACGCTTCGAGCGAGCTACGATTTGAGCTGTATTGTGTTTGTTCTTGGAAAATATAAGCGGGTGGTTTGCCAAGCCGGGGTTTATTTAGGGCTGGTTTGTTGTAAATAGTACGGAGCAAGCGTTCCCAGTTTTTATTTATATTCTCGGCGTTTGAGAAATCGATAAAAAGCCTGTTCTTAAAAAAAACCGGTAGAGTTGGCTTGTTATTCTCATCCAGTTCTAGTACGATCGGAATAAATTTATCTTGTTCAACTTTTTCATAGGTTTCTTGTGAAATAATTTGAGATTCTGTTCCAACGCCGCCCTCTCTCTGATCGGCCTTTTCTTGATAGCGTTTATCGGAAAAGATAAGCACTTTGTTGACTTTTTTGTCAGTAACCATCTTTTCCATATAGACGTATTTGTCATGTCCTTCTCGTAAGCTCCATTGATCAAGAATTACATCAACCCCATCATCCACCAGGCGTTCAGCAAAATTAACAATGCGTTGAATGTGTTCTTGAGAAGTCCAACTGTAAGAAACAAAAACACAAGGGGGAATAGTGGTTTCTTCTGCCATTTATTTATCGTTAGTTTGGTTACAATTGAATGTTAACATAATTAGAATTATGCAACATCACGTAAAATTAAATTTTATAATTCCTTCCACATTATCACTGTTGTTGAAATTACAGACAATTCCTACACTATATTTTGCCCGCGTTAGGGCAACATAAAATTTACAGCGACTTGTTGGCGCAAGCCCGGAATTATGATTTTTTATCCAGCCTAAAATAGGTCCTGTTGGGTAAATGAGGACCCTGTTAAAGTCGAGCCCCTTCGAAACACCAAAATTCATAATACAGTAATTTATCTTTGTGCGTTTTTCTTTTACACTATCGCGTAATTGAACGCAGTCCGGGTATTTTTTAAGGTAATCATCTAT
>CAYSSY010000046.1:0-1519 GCA_964434055.1 uncultured Gammaproteobacteria bacterium
AAGAGTTAAAGTAAGAGCGGTGGTCAAATGAATAGCAATATCAGAAGTTGATGATCGAATATTAGTTAATTCCTTGCCTTTAATTGGATTAACTTTCATTTCATCGCCTCTTGCTGTTTGCCCGACTACCATGCCCTCATAGATATCATCGCCAGGCTTGATATATAAAATGCCACGGTCTTGAAGATTGGCTAGCGAATAACCCATTGCCTTGCCAGTGGCCATAGAAGTCATTGAACCGACCAAATGTTTTTCTAATAATCCAACATGATCTTTAAAACCCAAAAAATGGCTGCAGATAATCCCCTCACCTTTGGTATCAATAATGAACTCGCCGCGATAACCTAACAACCCACGAGTAGGAATTTCAAAGATTAAACGCGACTCTGTGCCGTGATTTTTAACCTGTTTTAATAAACCCTTGCGCTGACTTAATTTTTCAATGACCACTCCAGTGTAATTGCTTGGCATGTCAATTGTCACCTCTTCAAAAGGTTCATAAAGTTTATCACCCTCTTTTTTCAAAATAACCTGCGGCTGAGAAACTTGTATTTCATAGCCTTCGCGGCGCATATTTTCCAATAAGATGGCAATATGCAGTTCACCGCGGCCATAAACCTTATAATGATCACTAAAAAAATCAATTTTTAAACCGACATTTACCTCTAATTCTTTTTCTAATCTTTCTTTAAGCTGCTTATTAGTAACAAATTTACCCTCTTTACCGGCAAAGGGTGAATTATTAACTAAAAAATCAAGAGCGATTGTTGGTTCGTCAACGTTAATCGCTGGTAAAGCCTCGAGTTCAGCTGATTCACAAACCGTCTCACCAATATCTATTTTTGGAAAACCGGCAATCATTACAATATCACCAGCTACTGCTTCTTCAACAACATGTTTTTTTAAACCGTAAAAAGTAAAAATTTTTGTTATCCGACCGTTTTCCGTTTCTCCACTCACTTTTTTTAAATATGCACTGCTGTTATTTTTTAACACACCTTCATAAACTCGGCCAATGGCCAGACGCCCGAGATAATTATCATAAGCTAAATTAAATGGCTGAAACCTGACTGGCAAGGTTAAAGCCGCTTCATTTGAGGCACAAGGCACTTCTTTTAAAATTACATCTAATAAAGGTGACAAATCTTTAGCTTCTTCGGATAATTTAAGTTTAGCAATTCCCTGCTTAGCTATTGCATAGACTGTGGTAAAATTTAGCTGTAAATCAGAAGCACCCAGATCCATAAATAATTCTAAAACTTCTTCGTGCACCACCTCAGGTCTGGCTGCTGGTTTATCTATTTTATTAATAACGACAATTGGTTTTAAACCAAGCTCTAACGATTTTTTTAAAACATATTTTGTCTGAGGCATTGGCCCTTCTTGAGCATCAACCACTAAGATTACCGAATCAATAGCGCGTAACACCCGTTCCACTTCTGAACTGAAATCAGCGTGCCCAGGCGTATCAACAATATTAATTTTGATCCCTTTATAATTAATGCTGCAGTTCTTGGCA
>CAYSSY010000046.1:1529-8733 GCA_964434055.1 uncultured Gammaproteobacteria bacterium
ATTTTGGTATCTTTGTATAAAACTGAAGTATTTTTTGAATAAATAGTAATACCACGCTCTTGTTCCAAAGCGTTAGTATCCATGGTTACCCCTTCTTCAGACATGCCTGTCTGACGCATTAAAGCATCTGTCAAAGTTGTTTTACCGTGATCAACATGAGCAATAATGGCAATGTTTCTAATTTCCATAATTAATTCAACAAAAGACTGCTCCCATAAGCGGAAGCAGCATGAGATTATTAGTTAATATAGACTAAATTAGCAGTTATGTCAACATCTCACTTAAATTAAAATAAGGTTATTGATAATTTTCATTAACCTTATTTATTGTTGTGGTTTGTCTTTTTTATCTGGACATAAAAGTACTTTATCATGTTTTGGGTCTGGTGGATAAAATATCACCGAACCTCTAAGGTCGCCTTCTGGTGCTGGTACTTTTGGCGGTTTACGTTTATGCGCTTTAACAGCCGCTATAATCCGTCGCATGTTTTTTTTATTCATGCTCTAGTTTCCTCCTTATTAAGTTGTCTGGATTGAATTTAAAATTTAATTAAAGATATTTATTTAATTGCTAAAAGTTCAACTTCAAAAATTAAAGTCGCATTAGGCGGAATAACGCCCCCGGCACCATTCACACCATAGCCCAAATCAGCCGGAATAGTTAGTTTTCTTTTTTCTCCAGCCTTCATACCGAGTACTCCTTGATCCCAACCAGCAATCACCTGTCCGGCACCAACCATAAATTCAAAAGGTTCTCCACGGTCTATACTAGAATCAAATTTAGTTCCATCTGTTAACCAACCAGTGTAGTGCACTGAGGCTGTCTGCCCTGTAGTAATGGCTGTACCTTGACCTTCGTTTAAAACTTCTATTTTTAGTGACATAGAATTTTCATTTATTTGTTGATTATCTTGAGTATCTGTTAAATTAATATTTTCAAGGACACTTTCAATGTTTTCTTGATTGGTATTTTGTTCAATTGTCTGCGACACATTAATCGCGCTTTTAGCTTGAGTATTTGTTAAAACCTGGTCAGTTTTTTGTGCTTGATCCGTTGATTTGTCTATGACAAAAATCACACTGACAATCAACACTAAGACTAACAAAATGATGAGTGTAATATTTTTATTCATCTTTAATTTTTTAATGGTAATGTTTTTATTATAATATATTTACTTGATGAAGTAAATAAAAAATTGCCGATAAGAGGCAATTATTTTTTGGGAATAATTTTTCTAGCAAAATGAACAGTGGTACTACCGCCAACTAAAGCACATTGTGAGTGTTCAACAAAAATAATACCATGGCGTGTTTCAAAAAAAAGATAGCGGCGTTTAATGTCTTTATAATAATCAATCATACCAGCGCTGACAATGCCTCTCAGTAATTTGCTGCTAAAGCCAAGATAGTGCAGACGCGCCCTAATCAATCTACCGCCGACCATTAATTGGTTAATATATGACCCCTTTCTAATACCCAGTGGAAACTTGGGCATATGAAATGCGGTCATGCTCTGACGGCATTTTGGCAGAAGTAATTCCGCACCGTAGGCTAAGTCGTGTGCTTTAAAGCGTCGAGCTAACATTTCATCATTAAATCCATAGTAAACCATGACTCCCTCCTCATGCATGTTTAACTAAAGTTCGAGTTATTTTTACCGTTATATCTTGCCACTATTTTATGAATTATGCAATATTATAAATATTATATGTCCAATAATTTCAATTTAGCCATCTTAGATAATTATTTATGCCAATTTAAAACTGTAATTGTAAGTTGTAAAATTGTGGCAAAACTGACCCAAAGCAGATAAGGAATATTCACATAACTTACCCATTTTGTATAAGGGTAAATACTTAATAGCGCCCAAATAAGAGTCACAAGTACTAGAACAATATCTATTGTAGCCAGAAAGTTATTTTTTAAACCAAACTAAAGAGGCGTAAAAAATAAATTAAAAAATAAATTTAAAATAAAAGGCACTAAGACAATCACCGGAATCTTGTGCTTGAAAAATAGATAACCGACATAACCATAAGAAACAGCAATAATCAAATAAAGGATGTTCCAAACTGGCCCAAAAAGCCAGGCAGGCGGCGCCCAACTCGGTTTTAATAAACTTTGATACCAATTGAATGAACTGTTCATATATTACTTTGCATTAATTTTAAGTCTTTGTTAAACTTATAAAAGTTCTTTTAATAACAATAATGTTAAAAAAGGAGTGCTGAGTCATGTTTAAATTATGGAAATTAAAGAAAGCAGTCCCTGCTAAAAACAACCCTCAAATAATTATGGCCAATTGTGGTCATCTCACTAAACTTATTGACAGAGTTTCCGCTTTCGGTGACGAAACTGAGACTGAAATTAAAATTTTTCCAGGTGAACAGCCAGCATACTGTCACCGCTGTTTGGAAAAAATGGCCTGTCGGTGCGTCTGGTGCGGTCGCACAATTTTTATTGGCGACCCAATTACGCTTTATACACCCAATGGTGATTATGTCAGGCCAAGTTATGCCATTGTTTATTCAGAAAATCCGTTACAAATTGTTGGTTGCGGACGTTCTGATTGCGCTGATACTGGCGCTGATTATGCCGGCTTTTGGCTGCCGCCCGGTAAGGTTGAACGTCAATCAACACCAATAGAAACTTTATCTGCCAGAATGTTTGGTCAAGATCCAGAATCAGTCAAAATAATTTCACTTAGATAGGCTTCGATGAAGCCTTTTTTTATATCCTAAATAAATTGTTACTAATATTGAAATACCAGCTAAACAAATATAGGCGGGAAAAAATAAAAGAATTAAATTAAATTCACCGACAGCTAAACAGCCAAATAAACCGCCTAAAGAAGTTAAAATCCAGGCACTGACGGTTTCTGTCTGTGGTTGCAGATAAGTTTTAATCACAGTCAAGACAACACCGATCGCATCAATAAAGACGGCACTAAGCAAAGCCACAGTGGCCTCGCCAGAAAGATACCAAGCGGCTAAACCGATGCCTGCACCCAACATACCCAAGATATCTCTTTTTAATAATCCGCCAACGCCGTATTTTATGCTGAGAATAAAAATCAAAAAATCACCTATCGCTTGCACGCCTGGCAAAATTAACGAATTAGTTGCACCCTTAGCTAGTTGTGATGAAAAAGTTATGGCGCCTAACAGCGCCCAGATCAGCCAAGAAATCCGCTCAGGTTTAGTTTTACCTAAAAAAATATCACGGATATATGGTACAAAGGACAAACCAATAGCTGTACCTGACAAATAACCGAAGAAATGTTCAAACATAATTTTTTATTTCTTTCTCATGACATATATCGGAAACCAGTCTGAGGACGGTTCTGTCACATGATGCTCGGCCAAAATTTTAAAATATATTTTAGCTATTCGCTCAAAATTACCCTTAATCATCATTGACATACTACCATCTTTTTCAATTGCTAAGGCGTCATGTACTTGTTGATAGTCAATTTCTTTTTTAAATAATCCCTTGGTATGTGCGTCTTCTACAGCTTGCTTTGATTTAGCCATGTTCCACATGGCTGTTTTAGGGTCTGGCCGATAACCATAAATATAATGCATTGAGGATTCGTAGAATGAATACTGAGCTGAATAATTATGATAATGTCTAAAAAGGACTTTTTTTAAGTCAACTTTGGTTTGGTTGGGTCGTAATGCTTCTCGCCCGATAAATAAGCCATCTGGTTTTAAATGCTTAAGAATCTGCTTAAAAAATTTATAATATTCTTTAGAATGTATAACATTTGGCACCCAATCGCCAAAAATTAAATCAAATTTTTTTCCAAGATTCATGGTAAGCCAATTCTGTTCATAAAAAACTTCAGGTCCTTTATATCTCATTGGCTGTTTAGAAAGGATCTTAAAAAATTTTTTAGAAAAATCAACGACATACACCTTCATTTTATTTTTATGTAGCATAGAACGGAACTCAACAGTTGAACCAAGAATTAAAACATCTTTTTTTCCTTTCTTTTTCTTTTCTAAAACATATTTTTCAAACCAAGCAACCTCGCTCGGCCAAGGACGGGCTGGCGGCGGTAAATGTTTCCAATATGCTGCTTTAGTCGGCTGCCAGTTGGGTTTGATCATATATTTTTTTCATTTGTTTTACGTGTTTTTATAGTAACAGCAATATTAAAAAAATTCAATTAATATAAAAATAAGACTAAAATAAATTAGCCTTTTTGTAAAAAAATATTTTATTGTATTGTCTAATCTATTTTTAGAACGATTAATTCAACAATCGCAAACTTATGGCCATTAATCCCATTCCGCAAATTAAGCCTAATAAACTAATATGTCCTCCATATTTTCTGGCGCTTGGCAATAGTTCATCAAAAGATATATATACCATAAAACCGGCAACAATAGCCAACATAATTCCTATAATATTATTGCTAATATGAGGAAATAAAATTAAATAGGTTAATAGAGCTCCTAAGGGTTCTGCCAGACCAGCAATTAAAGCGTATAAAAAACTTGTTTTTTTACTGTGTGTCGCATAATAAATCGGTAAAGCAATGCAAAAACCTTCTGGAATATTATGTATCGCTATGGCTGTTGCCATACTCACTCCAAAAATTAAATCAAAGCTGGCGATGGTAAAAGTTGCAATACCTTCAGGGAAATTATGGATGCCAATAATAATCGCCGTGAATATACCAGTTTTTAAAAGATTTTGCTGATTAAAAATATTTTGCTGATAATTATTAGGATTTAAATTTTTACATGATAAGTTATGGCATGTCCCCATGCCTTTATGGGTCAGGGTATCTATAACCCAGGCAATCATCAATCCACACAAGAATATTAAAATTACTGAACCGCTATAATTATTATTGAAATCGCTTTTTAATAATTTGTTTGATTCCTTGAGTAATTCAAAAAAAGATAAATAAATCATAATCCCGGCCGACAAGCCCAAACCAAATGATAAATGTTTGGTGCATGTAGTTCTTACCAAAAAAATTATCAAAGCCCCGATCATGGTTGATAAACCGGCGACACTCGTCAGTATTAAAGAATAAACTAAGTTATTTGTCATAAAATTAACCAAACATCAGCCAACTCGGCTTAAAGATAAGCAGCAGACCAATAATCAGCATTAGCAGTCCGCCGATAAGTTTTGTATACCGCGTATATTTAGTGGTTACACCAGTCATTTCTAAGGTGATCATCGCCATGAAAAAAACAAACAAATCGTCAAGCATAAAGAAAAAAATATAGAGCGCAATATAGGCATAATATTGAATTTTTGTTAAAGCTGTCAGTGCCAAAACCTGCGTATAAACAGCTGGCAGTCCAGCAGAGCAAATTAATTCAACTAAGTTAACCATAAGCGCCAACACAACCATGCCGCCTACTGCCAACCAAAAACTGCGTTCTCCAATGACCACTTTAATTTTCTCAAATACTTTTTGCCTTTTTTCATTAGAAGTGACGGAACATCCGCCGCTTTTATTGACAATAAATTCCTTAAGGTTATATCCTCCGCCCAACAAAGCTAAAGTGCCAATTATTATTCTTAGCCAGAGTACAAAACCTAAAAATAAGATTAAGTTCAACCAGGCTGACATAAAAAGGAAGTAAACAAAAGCTGATGTAAAGATAAACACGGTGCCCAGAATCCACATTCTTTTTCTGTTTTTCATCCCGAGCAACAGACTAATCAAAAAAAGCAGTGTCCACATAGCACACGGATTAAAACCATCCAGCATGCCCATAACAACTGTCAGCACAGGCAAGGAGATATTTTTTAATGTCACTTCGCCTAAAATTGGTAAAATAATTTTTTGTGGCAAGCTGACTTGATTATCATCTTGTTTGCAATTAGCACTCTGCAGAATATTAATATTATTCGGATTTTCTATGTCATTAACAATATCCCGACAATCATTGCTTAAAGCAAAATTTACCGCCTGCTGAATGGCGACACCGGTTGTTTGTTCATTATACCAACCAATAAAATAATTTTCACCCACTAATGTAAACGGCACGCCTCGTATAGCAATACCAAATTTTTTGCCGATCTCAGCCAGAAGATCAATATTATTTTGATCAGCGCTAATATCAAATGAATACAATGCCAAATACGAATTTTGCTTAACTAAATTTTCCAAAAATGGCTTTTCTTTAGTACAATGCGGGCAATTAGGTTGCCAAAAAAAATAAATATTAATTTTATTTTGTTCTTGAGCATGAATAACACCCGCCAATAAAAAAAAGCTGCACAAGACAATAACAATAATTTTTTTCATTTATTTATCACGATTTTGATTAATAATTTCAATCAATTTTTGTTTATCAACTTCACCGCTTAAACGCAAAAATTCATTATCTTGCTTATCTAAAAAAATAAACACGGGTAGTGTTTTGGTAATCTGATACTTTTCTACCTGTGGTTTATTATTATCAAAATCATAATACTCAGTCTGGAGCCAATGATATTCTTTTTCAATTTCTTGCCATCGTGGTTTCATAACTAAACATCCAGCACACCACACGGCACCGAATTTTAAAACTTTCATATGTTTAAGTATAATTAGTTATTCGCCGACCTCTTTTTTTACTTCTTCTCGGCCTGCTGCTAATTCCTCAGCTTGCTGCTTATCCCTGTTAAGCAGTAAAGCTTGAAATTCACCGACGTGAGTTTTTTCCTCTTTAGCAATATCTAATAATATATCTTTAATTTTCTCGTCTTGAGCCATAGCCGCCATTTGTTCATAAAGATTAATGGCATCTAACTCAGCAATCACTCCAGCCCTGAGTATTTCTACGTCAATATTTTTAGTCTCTATTTTTTCTAAATTTATTGGTATTTGTGATAACATAAAATATTTATTTAAAATAATAAATCTGACCTTTTGTTTTAATTTTATTTATTTAAGATTCTTATTTTTAATGAATTGCGTAGCCAAAAAAGTAGCAATCGGAACCGCCAAAATTAAGCCAATACTGCCGGTTAACGTTCTGACAATTTCTGTTGCCACCATTTCGTTGTCTATGACCTGATTAAAGGTCAAAAAAGGCGGTTGTTTGACACTAAATAAAATTAGCAGCGGCAATGAAGCACCAGTGTAAGCCAAAAATAAGGTATTAACCATCGAACTTAAATGAGAAACACCGACTCTCATCGCCTGCTGATAAAGATTATATTTGGATAGTTCTGGGTTCAATGCCTTT
>CAYSSY010000047.1:0-8681 GCA_964434055.1 uncultured Gammaproteobacteria bacterium
ACTGCTCGGTGTCGGCGATGCTGAGCAAAACCGCAAAATTTTCAATTGAATATGAAATTAAGGAAAAAAGGTCATTGCCGAAGGTATAAAATATGCATAGCTCGGTCTATTCATAAAACACGCAAATTCAAGAAACAACTCTCTAATTAACCTTGGATTGTAGGAGCTGCCTCATGTGTAAAATATTTTGCCCCTTTTTCTGTTAAAAGTTGTAGTACATCAAACCGTAAATTTTCAGCCGCTATTTACCAAAACAAAATAATGAATAATAGATATTAAAATTGTTGGGATTTTGATTGATTGTTGTAGTAATCTTTTTTACTGTTCTTTTTTAATCCATTACTTTATAAAAAAAGGTCAGAAAGATACAAGGACTAAAATTCCCGTGTTATCGCTTGAGAATTGACCATGGCTCCGATTCATTTGGAGTCTTCTATGGCATCGAAAGGGATATGATATTTATCCTTGGTATTGTGTCAAAAAAGAATGCCGACAAAATTTTGAAAAATTTAAAGAATATTGACTTTCCTCCGTAGTTGAAATCAACCTTCTACGTTTATATCTTTAACACTGCTGATTGGTGCCTTGAATTTCACATCTGGAAAATTCTCAAAATGCTTTTTTCCACAATGAATTTTCATCTTTTCTGATTCTCTCAGCTCTTGACCACTGCTCTTGGTTTCTGCGACAAAATAGACGCGTTTGTCGCCCTCAAAAACGATAGCCCAGTCAGGGTTGTAGCTTCCAATCGGCGTTTCAATTTTAAACCAAAACGGAAGCTTAAAATAAAATTTTACATCTTCTCTACTTTCCAAATCTCTGGCAAACGATTCTTCAACGCCAGAATCAACCATAATATAGTCATATAACGTTTTATCTTGAGTTTTCACCTTGACCATATTCTCAAGATAGCCGGTCAGTTCTTCGTTCTCAAATTCTTTCATTTCCCAGTATTCGTTGGCAATTTTTTCGTATTTGATACCATCAATCATCATAGCATTAAGCACATGATTTATTGTTTGCGAAGCCACATCCATGAAGTATTGGGGATTCTTTAAAATGTCCGCCATTCTACCAGAGGCCAAGATTATTTGAGCAATTGTGTCTCTGGTTAATTTAGTTTTGTTTTGAATATAAGTAAGAAAATCCGGGACTTTTTTGATATTGAAATCATACGCAATTTCTTTACTTCTTTTTATACTAGTGATTACCCCTTCATTTGAAATGTCGACACCGGCTTTCGCGCTAACGATTTTGGGCTCCTTAATTTCGGCTGCGGATAATTCTCTTCCAGCTTTACTAATTAAATCGTTGGTATCATAGTTAACTTGGTACCTGGTTTTGTGTTTTATCCGTTCCCATAAATCTTTAAAATTTTCATCCAAGTTATAGCCTTTTTTTAACTTGGCATCTTTGCGCTGACGTTTGTCTTTGATGCGGCCGGAAAAGTTGACCCCGCACTCTTCTTCAATTTCAGTTTGTAAAGATTTTGCAAAATCATCATAGCTTTCATTGGCGATCACGGTCAGAATGTTCAAATTTTCGTCAAAAACCCGCTGCCCACTCTGGTCCACCGGCAGTCGCAAGCCTCGACCGATTTCCTGTCGCTTTTTGATTTCCGACTTGGTTTCATTTAGGGTGCAAATTTGAAAGACATTGGGATTATCCCAGCCTTCTCTCAGAGCAGAATGGGAAAAAATAAAACGCAAAGGCTCGTCGAGTGAAAGTAATTTTTCTTTCTCTTTCATAATGAGAGCATAGGTATCATCATCGGCCGACGTGTTGCCCTTGGTGTCTTTGAGTATCCCTTGTTTGTCCTGGGAAAAATAGCCATTATGGACTTGTTCCACTGAATACGGGACCAGCTCTTTGTTTTGTGTAATTTGTACTGCTTTATTAAAGGCCTCCTCAAACCAGCGAGCAAGTTTGCCCTTATTTATTGAGCTTTTTTCATAATTACGATAGTTTGCAACCCGGTCGATAAAGAATAGGGATAACACTTTAATTCCTCGTGAGCGTAATTTCCGCTCCTTTTCAAAATGGTTAGCTACCGTCGTATTGATTTGTGCCCGCATTATTTCATCCGTCAAGCCCCCCTGGCTTTCGCCGGCACATAAAATTCTGCCATTGCTGAATATTATGCTCTGGTTTTCCGCATCCATTTCATTAATAACAAAACCATCCTTATAAAGATCTCTTTGACCAGAAAGCTTGTAAAGGTCATCTCCCACTCGGATAGTTAAATCTTTCTTCTGAACTCCATCTTTGCCGGCGATGTCAATCCTAACTGAAGCGGTAATCGTCATCTTTTTAGCTTTGACGCCTTTGAGCTCAACATAAGCAGCGTTGTAGCTGTCTTGAGCAAGGATAGAATCGACTTCTATTTTCTTAACTAGGCCTAGGTCATAGGCTTTAACAGGGTCCAGTTTATAAATTAAGTTATAATGATACTTGTGCGTGGCCGAATATCGTAAGGTACAAAGGGGGTTTAGGTTGGCGATAGCCTGGCGCCTGATATCCGTTTCCATATTTTGCGGCTCGTCCACGATCACAATTGGTTGGACGCCCTGCAGGTATTCAATCGGAATACCCCAATCACTATTCTGATAAATGATATTTTTACCGGCCTTTTCATCGCTGAATTTCGCAAAAGAATCGATATTGATGACTAAAATTTGCAAAGTATTGGTCGTGGCAAAACTCTTTAAAAGTCCTTTTTTCTTTGGGTCATAAACCGCAAAATCCATCTCTGGATTTTCATAGAGCAAAGCAAGATGATCTTTGGTGATCTCCAGATTTTTCAGCACACCTTCTTTAATGGCAATGCTTGGCACCACGATTATAAATTTTTTAAAACCGTAGCTTTTGTGCAGCTCGTGAATGGTACGCAAATATACATATGTTTTTCCGGTCCCAGTCTCCATTTCTATCGAAAAATTTAGACCATCCAGCTTATTGGATTTTTCCAGGCTGTTTTCTTTCTGTACTGCTTGGACATTTTTCAATAAAGTTGTCTGAGACAATAGCAAATTATTGGCAATGACCAGAGTATCCTTAAATTGGAGCTGGCCCAAAGGACGAGAAAAATCAACCTCAAAATCGCCTTTATTTAGGGGTTGGCCTTTGAATATATTAACCACAGCACTGATGGCGTCAAGCTGATATTGCTGATTGGCGTCGAATTGGAGTTTTAAACTCATTGGGATTATAATTTAAATTAGCTTCTTGTTTGAAAATTCTATAATAGATTCAATTAGTTTTTCGAGTAAAGACGATTTTAATCCTGTCTCCCAAGCTTTTTCGAGCGCTCTCGCAATTGCGAGTGGATTTTTTTGTAGACCGCCCGGTTTTCCATAATAAGAATATGCTTCTTCCATAAACTCTTTCCATTTAGCCCCCATCTCGGTTTCTATGGAATCGGTTAAATTGGTTGTCCACATAGTAATATTTATAAAATGCAGATGTTCGCGGGGCCATTCAGTTGCATTTTTTTGCCCACAAAGATTCAATATTGCTCTATTATCTATTTTATGTTTTTCTACTTCAGACTTTTGGCGCTGTTCATCTTCAATCAAATCCTTATTAGTGTCAGCATCACACACGATAAATGTGGGGATATGCAAGAGATTTGCTATCGCAAGAGGTTTTATTAATTCGCTTTTCCCATTCACAGGGACAATATGGCACCCATTTCTGCGAAACTCAGGATTTCTGCCCATAAGCATTAAATAGGTTGAAATATAAGCAACATCTTCAATTCCTTCTGTAAGGACCAGACACTTACAGAAAAACATCTCGTTAATTATTGGATTTAGCGAGGGGTATAATTTTGCCAATATACCATTCTCTTTTAGTAAAGTTTGTCCAGCCTCATTTAGTATTTTTGATAACTCGGGATATTTTAGACTTGATGCGTATGAATAAGGTGGGTCGCCTTTTTCTCGAATTATTCTAACAGCTTCAAAATTATCACCAGGAATAAATAGTGGGTTGTGTGAGCAGAGTATAATTTGTGATTTTTGCGCGGATAGTTCATGTAGAACTTCTGCCAGATACCTAGCTTGAGGCGGGTGTTGATAAATTTCAGGCTCTTCGATAGCCATTAATAGGGTCGGGGCGGATTCATCCGAGGTCGTTGAAAGTTCTTGGAGTATGGCTAGCATATAAGATCGTTGTAGGCCATGTCCGAACCTGGCCAGTTCGCCATCAAAACCTCTTTCCGAAATTTTAACATATGCCCATGGCTCTTCAACCTTAACTGATTTATCAGATTCCTGCTTCCATAAAACTTGTGTTGAAATTCCCGGGTGAGCCCAAGAGGCTAGACGGCTACTTAAGGAAGTAGATATTCCATTCAGAGTAATCTGTTCGGAATCAATAATTGTTTGATACTCTGCTTGTGCCCTTTCTTTTAATTCTTTAATTTTTTGGGTAAAATTTACCTTTGACCTTACTGTTCTTAAAAGTAATTGCCCAAGGGCAGAGGTTTTCGATTCTTGGCTTTCCTCTGTAAAATCCTTAGTGGCTGCAATAAAGACCCATTGGATATGTTTTGCTAATCTGTTTACTCCTTTGCTGACCCCATAAAACTGATCTTCACTCGGTATCAAAACGCATCTTTTGGGATGCTTTGCTTCATATTCATGTAAGGATTCAATCATTGCGGGTTTGGTAGTTGCTTTGGGTAAGTCTGGAAACGATTCTTGTAGTTTAGAATATAAACTTTTTAATTCATCAACCTTTGCTCCGGATTTATCAAGTTCAAAATATTTGCGAAACTCTTCAATGCCCATCCTGTTTCCATATTGTTTGACCTCCGCGAAGCCCACTGAGGCATTAAATTCTGCAACGGAAGTGACAATTAATTTTTCTTGTCTAACATAATCAGAAAGATCTTCCTTTGCTTCAATAGATAGATCACAAAAAGTGACAGTTATTTTTATTGGAGAGTTAATGTTTTTGTGATGAAAATCTTCTTCGGTTAATTTGGATAAATCGGTCTGACAGTCTTTGTTTTGCCTAAAAAAAACATTTAATGCATTTAACACCGTTGATTTACCAGAACCATTAGCTCCAACGAAACAGGTATAATCATCAAAAAATATCGTTTCATCTTTGAAGCTACGGAAATTTTCTATTCGAAGAGATTCAATTTTCATACCCAACCCACTAATTTTATATTACTTTAAAATCAATCCTTGAAGACTCCATTTGCAAGAGAGTGTTAGTTTTCAATTGATCATTACCTTTGAACGATTTATCCAATAAAATAATTTTCTCCGGCTTGTCTTTTAGAATGGTGTCAACTAAACCCTGATCAATCTCTTCCTCCAAGCAAATAATCAGTTTGCCACTATCAAGTGAGAAATATTTTTTGTTTCTGGTCTTCTTTTTTTCAATTTTAACGTTCAAATCAAGCCCTGTTTTTAATATCAATTCGTAAAGAATATTTTCTTGGGATACACCGCTTTTTAGGTTGTCAATAAAGATATTCATTTGTTCTACAAGGTCTTCTTCGATAAGGATATCAGTTTGCCAGATTTTAAAATTACTTTCACCCAATTTAAACACTTTAAATCCAGTATCACATTTTGCCTCCAACGCTAATTCCTCTTTTCGAGATTCCGATATTTTACAACCAGTTCTTCGGATTCTTTCCTTGGCGATATCCGCAATGGTTTTATATTTTACTTTATTAACATGATTAGTATAAGGCTCAGGCATTTGTACTATTAAAAATTTGCGATTTGTTTTATCTTCTTGGTTTAACTCCAATAGAGCTTGTGCCGTCGTACCAGAGCCACCAAAAAAATCTAATATAATATCGTCACCCTTGCTGCTATAAAAAATGAGTTTTTTTAATAATTCGACCGCTTTCGGATAATCGAATTCTACTTCAGGCAAAATACTTTTTAGGTTTCTTCTGCCAACATCAGTCGATATATCTCCTCCAATTAAAAAAGACTTCGGTTTTGAGGTTCTTTCGTCAATACTTTCAACCTCATCTTCCTCAAAATAATCCTCTTCTTCTTCAACATTGCGTGCATTTAAATATACACGATGATCTATGTCCCATCTTTGCTTAGCCTCTGAAAATTTAGGGTGTAATATTCCTACGTTCGCCCCAACTCTTTCGTATCCCCACCGCCATCGACCATCTGAGCCGTCCCCTCTTTTGGGCAGAATTTCGATATCTTTTGCCGAAGATTTATGTAAAGAACATTTTTTAGAAATTGAATTATAATAAATAGGAAAAAACATATTAGGTCTATCCTCTCTTTTGTCAGGTCGTCCTCTTTTCCTAAGGTCTCTTAACGCATATTTATTTCCTTTCTCGTCAATATATTTATATTCCTTTTTTTGTTCCTCGGTTAACGGAAGGCCATATGATAAAAAATCATGTTTTGCATATACTAAAAGGTATTCATGTGCGGTAGCAACATTTTTTTTATCATTTCTGCCTTTAAGATTATTTATTACGGTAAATTGAGCAACGAGATTATCTTCACCAAAAACCTCATTCATAATCATTCGTAAATTATATATCTCATTATCATCAATACTTACTAGAATAACCCCATCCTGGCGCAAGAGATTTCTAGCCAAAAAGAGTCTTGGATACATCATAGAAAGCCAGTTGGAATGATAGTGTCCGTTATCGCGGCTGTTTTTTCGAAACATCCCCTCGTTGATGAGATTACCCTCTTCGTCTTTATCCCCCACTCTTTGCAGATAGTCCTCTTTGGACTCTTGAAATCTGTCTGGATATATAAAGCTATCATTGCCGGTGTTATAAGGGGGATCAATGTAAATCATTTTAATTTTGCCATAATAGGATTTTTGCAGGACCTTTAAAACCTGTAGATTTTCGCCTTCGATAAATATATTTTCGGTATTGTCAAAATCCACCGACTCTTCTTTGGCCGGCTTTAAAGTCGCGGTTGTAGGCTCCTGGATATGCCGAAAGCAATTGCTTCTACCAGCCCAATTGAGGCCATATCGTTCGCTGTCGACATTAACATTTTCGCCAAGGTACTGTTTGAGCTTATCTGGATCAATTTTGTCCTCGGTAAAGATCATAGGAGCTTTTTGATGAAGCAACTCAATCAATTCCCGATGAGGGACGCGCGATTGCCCGCTCAATTTTTCTGGCCGAAGCTTTGGTTTCATAGTGTCTCTATTATATATAATCTATTCTTTGGTTAAAAGTTTTAGATATTGGATAAAAGCAAACTGTCTGTTGCGCTTTTGCCCTGTCGTTTCGATTAGTATACTTAATTTCAAAAAATCCTTGACCAGACTGTTGGCTGCCGGTTTGGACAAGCCAAGCTCTTTTTCAATTGTTTGTACCGAGATAACCGGACGGGAAAAAAGCAGATTTAAGAGCAAATTGGCGTTTTTGATTCTTTTACCTAAAGTTGGTAGTTGGTTATCAGCAATTTTTGCCTTCAAAACCATAATTTCTTGCAAAGTTTTGACGGCATCTTCGGCAGTTTTTTCAACGGCGACCAGGAAAAATTGTATCCATGATAAAAGATCATTTTTTTCTCTCACAAAAGTCAATTTATCATAGTACAACGTTTTATTGCGCTCAATGAAATCAGAGGTATATAAGAGCGGCCGTTCCAGGATTTTATGGCTGACAAAATATAAGGTGATTAGCAATCGTCCCATACGGCCGTTGCCATCCAAAAAAGGATGGATAGTTTCAAATTGATAGTGGGCAATCGCAATTCGGATCAAGTGCGGCACATTGATTTCCGTATTATGCAGGAATTTTTCCAAATCAGACATCAAGTCTATCACATGTTCATGGGCCGGGGGGATAAAAGACGCCGTCTTTATATCAGCCCCTCCGATCCAATTTTGGCTTGTCCTGAAAGCACCCGGATTTTTTGCCCGACCCCGAACATGCGACAGTATAATTTTATGGGTGTCTCGAATTAAACGGTTTGATAAGGGAAGTTTTGTCAGTCTTTCCAATGCGTAATTCATGGCGGCCACATACCGATTTACCTCAGTCCAATCATCCCGATGTTCTGGGTTGATATTCAACTCGTCCGAAAAAGCTTCCTCAATATTGGTCCGCGTTCCCTCAATCCGGCTTGAGGTAACCGCTTCCTTCATCACATAGGAGCGGATGAATAAATCGATGTCAGGCACAAACTTGGCAAAAGAATTTAATTCTCCTAGTTTGATCGAGGCCCTTTCTAATAATTCTTGGGTCTTGCTGTCATTGATAACAAACTCATGATTAATCGGCTCAGGCAAAAAATATTTATATTCATAGCCTTTACGCCAAACGCCGGCCTTAAACTCGTCCAGTTTCATATATTATAGTCAGCTAATACTAAAGTTTATTAAGAATTTTCTTAGTTAACTTTTAATCTGTTTCGTTAATTATACGAAAACATAGTAAACTTTGCAAGTATTATCTTTTTTTATTAATCACCATCTTTTCTGAATGTAATTGAAGATAGCCGCGTCTTGGGAATATAAACTAATTCCATTTGCGTAAACCAACAGACAGTTCATCGTCAGCCTTGGCGCCGAGATATTTCAGCTTACAAAATCTCCTGTTCCGCCAAATCCGCCCGATATCATGGCGCAACCGGGTTGCCGATCGCCTCCAGGGGCCGCAACACCATGACAAAGCCGCCGGCTGCCGATAATTTGGCAAC
>CAYSSY010000048.1:0-8666 GCA_964434055.1 uncultured Gammaproteobacteria bacterium
TGGCTCAAGGTCCCCAAAGAAATCATTGAGGCGAAACCAGACGATGGTCTAGGCGTGACTACAGGTGGCGACGAAGCCCAGCTCGGTGCGCCATACAGACACATCGATCTGATGATGCAAGGCCTGATTCAGAACGGCCTTGATATCAACGGTTCATTAAGTCAACTGACCGCTGAAATGGTGGTCATGGGTGGATTCACTTCGGAATTGGTGGAGATGATCGGTAGCCGCTGTCTCAGGAACGCTTACAAGCGTCGCGGTCAGGTCGTGCTCAGCCGTACCCAACTGGGACTGCCGGAATTCACGGCGTCCAAGAAGAAATAATTTTCATCACATAGAGTTTTTATAACGCTCGCGTTGGTTTTCAAAACCAGTGCCGGGCGTTTTTTATTATTGGAATGTAGAATGTTGAATGTTGAATGTCGGGGGCAAAATAAAAAGACTAACAACTATCGACAAACGACTAACGACTTACAACTAACATTAATACCAGTTACCGGCTACAGGTTACTTGCTACCAGTTACCAGACAATTGACAGCTCATCAATTCTAGACTAAAATAATGACAAGAGTTGCATATTTTAATTAAGATTTATTTTTTTTATGTCAACATTAACTGAAATTAAAAAAGGCTTAGTGATCAAATACAACAACGCGCCACACTTGATTGTTGATGCTCAATTTTTACGCATGCAGCAAAGAAAACCAGTGGTGCGCACCAAGATGAAGAATGTCAAAACCGGCCAGACTGTGGAATACAGCTTTAAGCAAGGTGAAAAAGTGGAGTTCGCTGATATCGGCCGCAAGAAAGCGACCTATCTCTACAGCGAAGGCGACAATTTATGGTTTATGGACAGTGAAAGTTATGATCAAGTGGCAGTTAATAAAGATGTTCTTGGGGAGGGGGCTAAATTTTTAAAAGAATCACAGGAAGTGGATCTAATAATTTTTGAAGAGAATATTATTGGCGTAGAGCTACCGCCAAAAGTCGTCTTAAAAGTTATTGCCGCGCCTTTAGGCGTTAAAGGCGATACTGCGACCAATGCTTCTAAACCAGTTACTTTGGAAACCAATGCCACGATGAACGTGCCACTGTTTATTAATGAAGGTGATTTAATTCGGGTCAATACGGAAACAGGCGCCTACGTGGAAAGAGCGTAATGATAAAGCTAAAATTATAATTTCAAATGTCCAAGTAAATTCAAAATCCTAATAATTTAAAGTATTTTTGGATTTTTCTATTAACCAGTTAATTTGATATTTATTTTTTGATATCTGAATTTATTATGAAATCTTATCAAGGCGTAATTATTATTTTTTATCGAGGAACTGATCAAGAAAGAAAATTTTTAGTGGTGGAAAATAGTGAGACAGGCAACATTTCTTTTGTCGGTGGGGCGCAGGAAGAAGGTGAGACTTTGGTTGAGACGGCGGTACGGGAGATTAAGGAAGAATTAGGGTTAGATATCAGATCCGATCAGTTGGCGGCCACAACTGTCAAACACGAGTTTGTTTATGGGCCACAAAAAAAAGAACGCGCCGGCGCTTCGTGCATTAATTATGTCTATTTATTTAATGCTACTAGTAAGCCAGAGATTGGACATACTTCAGAACTCAAAAAAATTATTTGGCTGTCAGCAAACGAAGTGATAAATAAATTAACATTCCCAGATTTAAAAAAAGTTTTTCAGGAAGTATTAAAGATAAATTTGTAAATTATATAAGGAATTCTTAATTTTTATTTCTTGTCTTAAATGACAAGATTTTTATTTGCTTAATAGAGAAAAAAAGTGATAAGATGAAAGGGAACTAAATATAAAATCCTAACGTCAAATATCAAATCAAACACAAAATGGCAAAATATTTAAAACCTTGGATTTAAGTTGTTGAATTGACATTTGAGCTTTGACTTTTAAAATTTTTATTATGTCTTTCGTTCATCTCCATGTCCACTCACACTATTCGCTTTTGGACGGACTGCCTAAAATTAAAGAGTTAGTAAAAAAGGCAAAAGATTTTGGCATGCCGGCTTTGGCTTTAACTGATCACGGAGTCATGTATGGCACTCTGGAATTTTATCAGGAATGTTTAAAGCAAGGTATCAAGCCGATTCTTGGTTTAGAAACTTATTTAGCCCCGACAGATTTGCATTTTAAGAAAACAAAAGTCGATGATCAAACAGCCCATTTAACTTTACTGGCTAAAAATCTGACTGGTTATAAAAATTTAATGCACTTGTCCACGGTCGCCCATCTTGATGGTTTTTATTACAAACCACGGATTGACAAGAAAATTTTAGCTGAAAGAAAGGAAGGTCTAATTATTTTATCAGGCTGTTTGAAAGGTGAAATCATGCAAGCTTTAGTCGCCGGAGATTTTAAAAAGGCGATGAAGTTGGCCGCGGAATACCGCGAGTTATTTGGTGATGATTTTTATTTAGAACTTCAGGTCAATATTCGTCCCGGCAGCCCTGATTTTTTGAAACAACAAAAAGCTAATGAGTTGATGGTTAAACTTAGTTTGAATACCGGCATACCATTGGTTGCGACTCACGATATTCATTATATTAATCCCGAAGACGCTGAAGCCCAGGATGTTTTAGTGTGCGTGGCCACCGGTAAAACTATTTCCGATATTGAGCGGCTGGATATGCGCGGTGCCGATCTGTCCTTTTTGTCGCCTCAAGCTATGGCCGAGAAATTTAAAGACATGCCCGCTGAGGCTCTGACGAACACCTTAAAAATAGCAGCAGCTTGTGACCTGACCTTAGATTTAGGCAAATGGATGTTTCCACAGTTTGCCTTGCCTAAAAATGAAACAGCCGAAAGCTACCTTAAACTTCAAGCATATCAAGGTTTAGAGAAACGTTTGGGGGATTTGAAACCGGAAGTCAAGGAGCGTTTGGATTATGAATTGAATATTATTAACTCCAAGGGTTATTCGCCTTATTTTTTAATTGTTGCTGATTTTGTCAATTGGTCTCGGGCTCAAGGCATTTTTGTCACGACCAGAGGTTCAGCAGCCGGTTCATTGGTGGCTTATGCTTTAGGTATAACCACTTTAAACCCCTTGAATTTTAAACTTCCTTTTGAGCGTTTTTTAAATCCTTATCGGCCGTCTCCTCCTGATATTGATGTTGATTTTGCAGACAATAGAAGAGATGAAGCGATTGCCTATATTACTGAGCGTTATGGTTTTGACAAAGTGGCGCGGATTGTTACTTTTGGCACCATGTTAGCCCGTGGTTCAGTGCGTGATGTCACTCGAGTTTTGGGATTACCATATACTTATGGTGATAAAATTTCCAAACTAATACCTTTAGGTTCACAAGGTTTCCCCATGACTATTGAAAGAGCTTTGGAAGTGACGCCAGAACTGAAGTCACTTTATGAAAGTGAGGCCGATGCCAAAAAAATTATTGATTTGTCTCGGCGGGTTGAAGGTTGCGCTCGCCACGCGTCGGTTCATGCTGCCGGCGTTGTCATTAGTCCGACAATTCTGACCGATTATGTGCCTTTACAAAAAGAACCGGCTGGCGGCGACCACATTATTACACAGTATGACATGCACGCCTGTGAAGCGGCCGGACTTTTAAAAATGGATATTCTTGGTATCAGAAATTTAACGATTTTAGGTGAAGCCGTTAAAATTATTGAAAAAACAACAGGCGATCAAGTTGACTTAATGAACTTACCATTTGATGATAAAAAAACTTATCAGTTATTAGCGCATGGTGATACAATGGGCGTCTTTCAACTCGGAGGCAGCGGCATGACTCGCTATCTGAAAGAACTTAAACCCTCTAATATTTTTGATATTATGGCGATGATCGCTCTATTTCGTCCCGGACCAATGATTTCAATACCAGAATTCATTAAAAGAAAACACAAGCCGAGCTTGATAAAATATTTTGATCCACGAATGGAGGATTATCTAAAAGAATCTTATGGTATTATCACTTATCAAGATGATGTGCTTTTAACCGCAATTAATATTGCCGGTTATTCTTGGGAAGAGGCTGATAAATTTAGAAAAGCTGTCGGCAAAAAAATTCCTGGCGAGATGATTGCTCAACGCGAACGTTTTATACTTGGTTGCACCAACAACGGCATGAGCCGAGAAAAGGCTGAGGACTTATTTAAATTAATTGAACCTTTTTCAGGTTATGGTTTTAACAAAGCGCACGCCGCATCCTATGCCATTGTCGCCTATCAGACGGCCTATTTGAAGAGTCATTACCCCAGCCAGTATATGGCCGCGGTGATGACGGCCGAAAGTAATGATTTAGATAAAGTCGCTGAATGTTTTAAGGAATGCGAGCGAATGAAAATTAAGGTTTTACCGCCGGATGTTAATTATTCATTAGCTAATTTTACTTACATTAATGACAACGAAATACGTTTTGGTTTAAAAGCAATTAAAAATTTGGGTAATGATATTATTGCGGTGATTATGGCTGAGCGTAAAGCCAATGGTCTTTTTCAATCTTTGGAAGATTTTTTGACTAGAGTGAAAACAAAAAATCTTAATAAGAAATCTTTGGAAGCTTTAATTAAATCAGGCGCTCTTGACGGTTTAGGCGAGCGTAATAACATTTTGGGCAATTTGGATAAAATTTTAAATTTTGTGCGCGCGAGCCAAAAGGAAGAAAATCAGGGACAGAAATCACTTTTTGCACAACTGCCACAGACATTTAGTTTGAAATTGGAACCATTGCCGCCTCTTTCTTTAAAACAGAAGCTGGCTTGGGAAAAAGAATATCTTGGTTTATATGTTTCTGGTCACCCTTTTGCAGCTCATGAAAAAAATGTTGCTGGTTATGTCAATACCATCAGCAGTTTACAGAATTTTGAAACCAAAGGTCAGGTTTGGGTTGCCGGCACTGTAAACCGGATTCAAAAGATTTTTACCAAATCACAAGCCCAGATGATGTTTGTCACAATTGAGGATACGACTGGTTCAATCGAACTTCTGATTTTTCCCAAGATCTTAGCAGACACAGTCAGTCTTTGGCAGGAGGAAGAATCGGTTTTAGTCCAAGGCGATGTTTCCGATAAGGATGGCGTGGCTAAGATTCTGGTTAATAAGGTGCATCTTTTAAATCAAGATAGTTTGATGAGAATTAAGGAATTAACTAATAATAACCGACCTGAGGTCAAAGTTCAAAATCAAGCTGTCAAAGGCATAAAAATTTATTTAACAAAAGATAAAGCCAAAGAAATAGGTGCGCCCTTGAAGGAAATTTTAATGGCTAATAATGGTGAGACACCGGTTTATCTCGTCTATGTTAATGGTGGCCCTGATCAACTTATTGCGACAAAGATTAAAATTAATTATACTAAAGAAGTAATTGAAAAAATTCAAACCTTAGTTGGCAGCGGGGTGGTTAAAGTAATTATTTAAGTTAGTTGAGTTGGTTTCTATAAAAGTTTAAAAATTACCTTTATGTCCAAAAAAAACGAAACTAAATCACCCAACCAATTTTATCAGCGGATAGCCTGGAGTTTTATTTTTTTGACTATTTTTTTGTTAGCAGTTGTTGTTTATTTTTCTATTAGTGAAGCAAAAATAATTATCACACCAAAAAATGAAGTTCTGGCTACAGATTTCAGTGTTTGGGTTGGTGAACAGGAACCGGTTGAGAAAGTTGAATATTATTTAGCAGGCAAGTTAATAGATGAAACTTTAATTAAGGAGAAAGATTACCAGGTTAAAGAATTTATCGAGCGGCCAGCAAAAGCAGCAGGGCAAGTGATTATAACTAATAAACAAAAAAGAAGCCAAACTTTAGTGGCGACCACTAGATTGTTATCTGCTGATAATGTTTTATTCCGTCTGAAAAAAACGGTCGTTGTTCCAGCCGGCGGTGACATTATAACTGAGGTTGAAGCAGATCTGCCTGGGTCTGGAGGTAATATCGGCCCAGCTGTTTTCACTATACCAGGTTTGTCAGAGAGCCTACGCCCTTTAGTGATCGCCCGGTCACAAAATTCAATGACCGGCGGCATATTAAGAGTCGGTCAGCTTAAACAAAGCGACCTTGATCAAGCTAAAACAGATTTAATAGCTGATTTAGAAAGAGAGATGCTAAGCAGTTTGATTGAAAAGGCGGGCTTGAATAATCTTGATGGTTTAGATAAGGAATTCAGCGAAGTTAAATTCAGTAATGAAGTTGGGCGGGAAGTATCGAGTTTTAAAGCTTCAGCTAAATTACGTGTCTCTGGCATGGTTATTAACAAGGAATCTTTACTCGGTTTAGCTAAAGAGGTTATAAAAAATCAGAATGAACAAAATGGACGCCGAATTACTGATTATAACTTAGCTAGTTTTTCTTACAAGCTAGTTGAGTGGTCAAAGGAGAGGAAGCATGCTCGTTATCAGGTTCAGTTGTCTGCGCAAACAGAATATGCCAAGAACCAGATATTTGTTGATAAAAACAGTTTGAAAGGCTTAACTGCTGTTGAAGCTAAGGCGCGTTTAGAAAATATGCCTGAAATTGGACAAGTAGAGATTAAACTCTGGCCGTGGTGGGTGCGGCAGATTCCCAATAATGTTAAAAAAATAATAATTGAATGATTTTAAAAAGACCCTCTTGGAATAGAGGGTTTTTAAATTCGCCGTCCTTGATAGATAAAGCTATTGTTTTGCCTGTTTCGAAGTAGAGCCGCCAGGAAGGCAACAATTAAACTTAGTGCTTTCCCTAATAAACCATTTTTTGTTAATGGTGCAAAGATGACAATAGCAAAGGCGGCAACAATCACTATGACACAAGTGATGTTTAACCATGATGCTGGTTTGATGCGACAGGCTTCCCCAAAATAACGATTAAGCTCTTTATTTGGGTTTGAGAGCCTAAGAAAGACAGTCATGAATGACACAGCGCAACAGGCGATAAAAATTTTTACAATCATAAGCCACCTCGAGTCTAAAATTTGTTAGAATGAACCGCTAAGACCATTCAATTTTAATTAATTGACAAAAAAAGTCAAGTATTTTATACTTAATTTTGCTGAAATTATTGATAGGCTTACCAAACCTATGTTGCTTAAAAAGCAGCGAGTTTAACTCCTAAGTTTTAGTGACAATTTAGACGAGAGGTCCGATGTTCATCGGACAATCTGGGTGGAACCGCGGAAGTTAAAATCTTTCGTCCCTAAAAAACTAATTTAAGTGTTTTAAGGATGAAAGATTTTTTTAATTTTTGAATTTTTAATTTTGTAATTTTCTAAATAATTTCTAAAACATTTAGGGTTAATGAAATAACCAAACCATTAATAACGCAATTAATAAGATCTGCTACTAGTATAGGTGCTAATTATATAGAAGCCAATCAAGCCGTCTCTTTGAAGGATTTTAAGAATAAAATCAGAATTTCACAGAAGGAATCTAATGAGACAAAACACTGGCTAAGGATGCTTGCAATTGCCTCTCCCGATCATAAAAATAACTGTCGAACTTTGTGGCAAGAAGCACATGAATTAACACTAATCTTTGCCAAGATTTCTAAGAGCTGTTAGCCGAGTTTCGAAATTTAAAGTTAGGATTTATTTAAAAATTAAAAATTTAAAATTAAAAAATTTAACTATATGTCAAATTCGAATCATAATAATCAAGATAAACTCTGGGCTTTACGTCATAGCGCTGAACACGTGCTGACTATGGCTATGTATCGTCTCTGGGGCAATAAAATCAAAGCCGCCATGGGTCCAGCGACAGCTGATGGTTTCTATTTTGATTTCGATTCCGAAGAAAAAATATCAGAGGCTGATTTTTCAAAAATTGAGACTGAAATGGCTAAAATTATTAAAGAAGATTTGCCCATAACTCATGAAGAAATGACAGTTAAAGAGGCAAGAGATTTTTTTAGTCATAATATTTATCAGGACAACGAGTATAAACATGAATGGTTGGACGAAATTGAAACACGCGGCGAAAAGGTCAGTGTTTATTGGCTGGGAGAAAAAGGTAAGGATATTCCAGAGACCTTTGTCGATATTTGTTCGGGTCCGCACGTCAAGTCAACCAGAGAAATTAAAGCTTTTAAATTAATGAAAATCGCCGGCGCTTATTGGCATGGTGATGAAAAAAATAAAATGTTGACGCGCATCTATGGCACGGCCTTTGAATCCAAGCAAGAATTAGCTGATTATTTGCATTTAATTGAAGAAGCTGAAAAAAGAGATCACCGCAAACTGGGCAAAGAACTAGATTTATTTCATATCGATGAGATGGTTGGTTTAGGTTTGCCTTTATGGCACCCCAAAGGTGCTCTTTTATGGCGAATTGTGGAAGATTTTTGGTATAAAGAGCATTTAAAAAATGGTTATGATTTAGTGCGCACGCCTCATATCGGCAATAAAACTTTATGGGAAACTTCAGGCCATTGGGGTTTTTATAATGAAAGTATGTATTCGCCAATTGAGGCTGGACAGAGTCTTTCTGAAAGTCAGAATAAAGAGAAAGTTAAAGAACCGGAAACCTATTTACTTAAACCAATGAACTGCCCATTTCATGTCCGGATTTATAAAAACAATCTTCATTCTTATCGTGAATTACCAATGCGCTGGGCAGAGTGCGGTACGGTTTACCGTTTTGAAAAGAAGGGTGAACTATCAGGCCTGACGCGCGTGCGTGGTTTTACACAGGACGATGCGCATATTATTTGT
>CAYSSY010000049.1:0-8663 GCA_964434055.1 uncultured Gammaproteobacteria bacterium
AAACCAAGAAGATTATTCGCATACAAATCTACATAATGCCATAATGACATATCTTGAGAGTAAAGGTATGAAATTAAAAGAAGTAATCCACCCACTAAGATTAATGATTACAGGAAAATCATCCGGTGCTGGAATGTTTGAAACTATGGAAGCACTCGGAAAAGTAACTGTTATCAGAAGAATTGAAAAATATTTGGATATGATAAAATAAAAAACAAAACCCGTGCTACTGCTGTTAGCCGTAGTACGGGTGTTTTCAGTTTCAATTTCTTTTTTCCTGCGAATTTCCGTAATTTTATATTTTTTTATAAACTTAAATTTAATATTATTAATGAAAGAAACAATTTTAATCACAGGGGGAGCTGGGTTTATTGGTTCGCATTTAGTCGAATATTTATTAAAGCAGGAGCATGAAGTGATTGCCCTTGATGATTTGTCAACCGGTTCACAAGAGAATATAAAAAATTTTATTGGTTTGCCGAATTTCAAATTTATCAAGCATGATATTACGCAACCACTGCCCGATCTGTCGGTTGATCAGATTTATAATTTGGCTTGTCCGGCTTCACCTATTAAATATCAGATTGACCCTGTTAAAACAGTTACGGTCAATGTTCTGGGTGCGATCAATGTTTTAGAATTGGCTAAAAAGAAACAAATTAAGATTTTACAGGCTTCAACTTCGGAAATTTATGGTGATCCAGACATTCATCCACAACCAGAGAGTTATTGGGGTAATGTGAATCCAATTGGTCCGCGTTCGTGCTATGACGAAGGGAAGCGTTGTGCGGAAACTTTATTTTTTGATTATCATCGCGAGTTTGGTTTACCAATCAGAGTAATTAGAATTTTCAATACTTATGGGCCAAAAATGGCTTTGGACGACGGACGAGTTGTTTCAAATTTTATCATTCAGGCTTTACAAAATAAGAAGTTGACAGTTTATGGTGATGGTTCACACACGCGTTCATTTCAATATGTTTCTGATTTAATTTCCGGCATGACTAAAATGATGTCCCAGGATAGTTTTATTGGTCCAGTTAATTTAGGCAATCCAGAAGAGTACACTATTAAAGAGATTGCGGAAAAAATTATTAAACTCGTAGGCAGTCAAAGTAATGTTATTTATGAACCACTACCTCAAGATGATCCTAAACAGCGTCGACCAGATATTAAACTAGCCAAAGAGAAACTTGATTGGCAGCCGGAGGTCAAGCTAGAAGAAGGACTCAAGAAGACCTTAGAGTATTTTAAAGGCAAATTAAATTAATTCAAAGAAGCAATTTTTAATTTAACAATTTTCAATTTTCAAATAATTTTCAATGATTCAATTTTTTAAATCTTTTTGTCATTAAAAATTGTAAAATTGATACATTCACTGAAAATTAAGAATTGAAAATTATAAATTAATAATTTATTTAAGGTATGTTAATAATCCAGGCCGTTGTCCTCGGTTTTGTTCAAGGTTTATCAGAATTATTACCAATTTCTTCGTCAGGACATTTGATTATAACCTCGCAAATTTTTAATTGGCCCGATCAAGGTTTAGCTTTTGATGCCGTGATTCATTTGGGAACTCTCATGGCCGTTGTTGTGCTGTTAAGGCGTGATCTGATAGATATTTTTTTTAAGAAAACCTCTATCCCAAAACAAGGTTGGAAGTTTGCTCCTGACTGGCGCTGGCTTAACATAATTTTATTGGCAATTTTACCAGCCTTGGTGGTTGGTTTTTTGTTTGGTGATCAACTGGAAGCTTTTGGTCGGCGGGTTGATCTGGTCGCTTTAAATTTAATTTTTTGGGGTGTGGTCTTATGGCTGGCTGAGCGGGTCAGTAAAAAACAGCTTGTTAATTATAATGAGATAGACAGCAAGCAGTCTTTGGTGGTGGGTTTGGCTCAAGTCTTAGCACTGTTGCCAGGCACTTCACGTTCAGGCATTACCATGACAGCCGGGCTGGCGCAGAAGTTTAGTAAAGAATTAGCGGTTAAATTTTCTTTTTTGATTAGCGTGCCAGTAGTTTTTTTAAGTGGCATCTGGGGTCTTTATCAACTGTGGTCTACTGGCTTTAGTGAGATTAATTTGAGTTTAATTATCATTGGTTTCGTGACCTCGTTTCTTGGGGGCGTGATTGCCATCAAGTTAATTTTCGCTTGGCTCAAAGACCATAATTTTACAATCTTTGTGATTTATCGGATTGCACTTGGCATAGGATTGCTAATTTTTTTATAAGAATAATTAATATAGTTATTGTCATTCCCGGGCTTGACCTGGGAATCTAGAAATATCTTAAAGTTAACAACTTGGATTCCCGCTTTTGCAGGAATGACAGATTTGAATAGATAAAAATTAAAGCAAATGTTTTTTAATAAATTTAAAAGAACCAAAATTATTTTAATAGCTATCTTGTTACTGGCCGCGGTTTTGCGTTTGGTTAATTTAACACAAGCTGATGTCATTACTGATGAAGCTTTGAATGCTATCCGTTCAATTGGATTAATTGATTATGATGCGGCCGCGCTTCAGACTTCACCCTGGCAATGGTTTGAGACAGTACCCGGGTGGGCAAAATTATCTTTTCACGACCATCCGATTTTAACTTTTGCTATTGAGCACTTCTTTTTTAATATTTTTGGCGTTAGTCTTTTTGTTCTGCGTTTGCCCTTTATTTTAGCAGGCATTTTGTCCGTGTATTTAATATATTTGATTGGCAAGCGCCTCTTTAACGAAGTTACCGGTATCTGGGCGGCATTTTTGATGAGTATTTTAAGTTATCAAGTTTGGATATCAAGAATTGGATTGCAAGAATCATTGGTTATATTGTTGATGCTTGTCACTTTTTATTTGTTTTTAATTTCTTTAAATAATAAGAAATTGTGGTATTGGTGGGGGGCGGCCTTGGGTTTGGCATTTTTAGCTAAATATGTCTCTTTTATTCTGCTGCCGATTTGTTTAAGTTATTTAATTATTTTTCGGCGCAACGTTTTTCGACTGCCTCAATTTTGGTTAGGGCTAACAATAACTTTTTTAATTTTTTCCCCCTCAATTATTTATAATCTGGCACTCTATCAGGCACGTGGGCATTTTGATTTTCAGTTGTCTTATCTTTTAGGACAAACAGTTTCTGAGTGGCCGGTGTTTCAGGGTCGGGAACAGTCAGGCGGCGTCTTAGATCACGCGCGGTTACTTTTGCCGAAACTTAAACAGGGCTTGTCTTGGCCGGCATTTATTTTATTACTATGTGGATTTTTATCTGGTGGATTCGGAGCTTTTAAAAATAAAAGCCGGGCTATTGCGATTATTTTTATTAGCAGTCTGTTGTTTTTTCTTTGGTTAATTGTCATTGGTTCTGAACAGCGCTTCATGACTTACGTGGTGCCTTTTTTGATTTTAAGTCTGGCATCCTTAATCGTTTGGTCTTTAGAAAAGAAAAAGAAAATTACTGTTGGGGTTTTAGTTATTTGGCTGGCATTTGAAATTTTTTTTAGCATCAATTCCGTGATCGCTTATCAGCCTCAAGGTCCACAAGGCATCACTTGGTCGCCAGTTTATTATGAGGTCAAATCGTGGGGCTTTAACGAGCTTGATGATTATTTAAAAAAATTATTGGATAGCAGTATTCCTGCCTTAGCATTGCCTGCCCGTTATCAATTTTTAGAAGATATAAAAAAAGAGTATCTCCAGAAAAATAAAACTAAAGAGACAAAACCATATTTAGTTGTCTACGACGCCAGCATGGACGATCTCGGGGCTTTGTGGGTAATTCACCGCCGGGTAATTTATCAGGCTTGGCCAATTTTGGACGCTGAAACCTATAGCCAGATATTAGCTGACCAAGGCAGTAATTTTTTCCACCAACAAGGCGTTAAAGAAATATATTTTATCAAAGCCACAGATAAGGTTTTGTTAGAAAATAATCAAGCCGCGCGTGAGGCGGCGGATAAACTGGAGGCGCAGATGAAACCTGAGAGTTTAGCGTCAGAGATTAAAAATAAGCGGGGAGAGGTGGTCTTTAGGGTTTATCGTTTTGATTAGAATGTAGTCAGCCCAAGGCTGATCCCTGTCTGCCGACAGGCAGGCACCTCGGGCGGAAATCGAGAGGTAAGAACCAAATAAATAAAATATAATTTTTTTTAATAGCCTTGTAAGGGAGGTTATTTTTAATACCAGTTAGCTTGTCCTTGACAGCCTTATTATTTTATGATACTAATTATCTGAAATTCAAAAAAGTTAAATGTTTTACTTATTGGATTTCCACTATTCATTTCTGGCAAAATGACCGGCAAAAGCAGAAATAGTTTCTGCTCCCAGACCGTACCCTGAAATAAGGGTAGAGGAATAGTGGTTGCCATCGCTTTATGCGGTGACTTCAAAAAATTTAAAAAACATGTTAATGAGGTAAAAAACAAAAGGAAATCAAAAATTTTAATAAATCTCCTATACGCCCATTAGGGGATGAGTGGAGTAAAAGAAAATTTTTGATATAAAACAATGATAAGTGTAATGATTTTCTTGGTGTTAGGAGCGTCTATAGGATTGGGATTCTCACGATGTAATTCTCGTTCTCCAATTCTTGGCGTCCGCTGCACCAAGGCCAGCGGACACAGTGGAATGCACGTCCACTGGTTACACGGCTGGAGGTAGTACTCCACGCCAGTTTCTCTTCGCCGGAGTCCTTCGCAAAAAAGACTCTGGCTTTTTTAATCCAAAAATACTCAAATTGTTCACACGGTATTCTATCTTTGTTAAGATGACTTCCAAATAAAGTCTTGACACTTTCAAAAGAATATGATAATTATAAAAGTTATATTAGAATCATTCTCCTTGGCTTAGCCATCGCCTCGCGGTGCTCCTCGCCCGCGAGCTCGTCGCACAGCACTCCGGCGTTCTCGTCCCAACGTGAGCCAAGCAGTTGGCTCACGTTCGCTCCTTAATTAAAAAACCATCCTTTAGGGATGATTTTCTAATCGGAGCGGACGGGACTCGAACCCGCGACCTCTGCCGTGACAGGGCAGCGTTCTAACCAACTGAACTACCGCTCCAAAATTTCTGTCACACTGAGCTAGTCGAAGTGTGAAAGAATTAAAAATATTATAGCAGATAGAAAAATTTAGTCAATCCTAGTATTTTTTTAAAAAAGTCTTTACAAAAGGCAAAATTCATGCTATAATTATAATTGTTAGGGTAAGCGCGCATTAATCGCTAATGCGTGTTTTTATATGAAGTTAAAAATAAAGAATTTATCAGCCAAAGAATATAAGGTAAAGATTAGAATAAATAAATAAATTCCAATAACCAAGAGACAATCACCAAACAAATTCGAATTCACAATAACCAAAAAGGTTTAAGTTTCGAAGGAGTTAGTTATTGAACATTGTTTGTATCTTGTTTCTTGATTATTGATTATTATACCTATGCAACAGCTCGTCATGCCATTTAATTTTTTTAGTCAGACGCCCAGAAACGAGGTGGAAGATAACAGTTTCTTAGCGAGTAAGTGGGATGCTATGCGAGAGTATTCAGAAAAAAGGGTAGAGGAACAGCCAGTAAATGAAAAGCCATTGTGGCCCTATTAAAAGTCTGTCGTCGAATGTCATTCTGAGCTTGTCGAAGAATTTCAAGACAATGACATTTTTGCTAGAATTATTCATCCTTCGACAGGCTCAGGATGACAAGGATTATAGTTGAAGACATTCGGCGACAGTCCATTAATTTCGTTAATTTAGGATTTATCTAATTGGTCATCAAAGTTAGTCACAAATAATCATAGCTGGCGCGGTTGTTTTAAGCGCCATAAGAGTGTGACTGAACTTGAAGAAAGACAACTGGATAAGTCCTATTTTATATGCAGATTGACTAAGCTTAGTGGTTCCAATAAAAATAACCCCAAGCTTAGTTTCGAGAAAAGGCAGCACTACTGCCTTTTTAGTTTTCCTTCTACCGCCTTTTTGAACCCCTTGTTACTTTATTCTTTTGCATAATGTTTTAGAGTGAAGTATAATGATATAAGTAAGAAGTGAAAATTAAGAAGTAAGGGATTTTAAGGTAGCAGGTAACGGGATTTTTTAAAATTTAAAATTTGAAATTTAAAATTAATCATACTCCTATGCTCAAAAAAAATATTTTTAGTGTTTTATTAATTTTATTTATTTTTAGTTTTTTTTCATTTATTGCCTTAAAGACCTCGGCTCAAACACCAGTTAATTGTACGACCAACCCAACGGCTGTTGGCTGCAATACGGGCGGTTCTGGTGGGACTAGCGTCAGTTTGGACAACCCTTTGAATCCCAATAAACCCAATGAACCAATTGCTGGTGAAGAACTTTGGGGTCGTTTGATCAGAGGGCTTTTAGGTTTCTTAGGCATTGCCTCACTAGTCGCTTTTATTTTTGCCGGCTTTAACTTTTTGACAGCGGCTGGCAATCCCGAGCAGGTCAAGAAAGCCAAGGACATTATGCTTTATGCCGTGATTGGCATTGTGGTGGCTTTAGGTTCTTATGCCATCCTAAGTTTCATCTTCAAGGCATTGATGACACCGACAAGCTAAAACTACGACTAACAACTAACGACTTACAACTGACGACAATCAATAAATTATGTCGTTTAGGTTTCAACAATTTCCTGTTTATCTAGATATTAAGCTTTTTATTAAAGGAACATTTATAGTAACAAAAAAATTTCCACAGAATTTTCAATATGATTTAGCTGCTCAAATTAAAAGAGCAGCTATTTCAATTCTGCTAAATTTAGCAGAAGGTTCTGGCAGAGGTTCTGACAAAGATTTTAATAGATTTTTAATGATTGCCATTGGTTCTGTTGATGAAGTTATTGCAGGATTTGATATAGCTTATGATAATAATATAATCAGTCGGGAAATTTATAATAAATTTTATATAAAGGGTGACAGTATTAAAAGACAACTCGGTGGCTTAAGTAAAAAGTTAAAGATGACAGGTGACTGACTACAATAGACCATCGACTTACAACAAACGACATTCGTTAGTTGATAGTTGTTAGTCGTAAGTCGTTTGTCGTCTGTTGTTAGTCTACAAACAAAAAACAAGCTAGAGTTCTCATACCTGGAATGGTATGTTCTCTAGCTTGTTGTGTGTGAATATTATTGATTATCGGGTTCTCCTAGACCCGATTGAGATCGTAATTGTTCTTGCAGTTTCCGGAGAGTTACCGAATCCGGTTCGACCACTTGTTTTTGATCGGTCATGTCCGGATCGGTGTCAACTTGTTGCCGGCGTTGATTCCCGTTTAATGAGGGAATGTAGTCCGGAACCGCAGGCTCGACATAGCCGGTCACCTCATCCTCCCGCGGGAACAGTGTCTTCATGCAGAAAGCGAAGCGACTTTTGACATCGTTCACTCCATCAGCGAAACTCTGTCCCGCTGGGACTGTGGTTTTCCCGCCGCTTTTCTGTGCTTCGAGCAGGGCAGCGACTTTGGCATCAACGTCGCGCATCCGAGCTAATCTTGCCGGGTCATTGGGATTGACCGGGTTGATCAGCTTGTCGATTTCGTCGACTTTGCTCTGAGTGGAGCCGATTTGTGAGGAGAGCTGATTGAAATGCAAGCTCTCTCGGCCACCGAGGGTAAAGAAGCCGATCAGAGTGGCGACCGCCAAAATTCCCAAAGAGATCCAGAGCCACCGCAGACTGCCAGTGGTTTGTTCGCGTCGTGGAGCAGCAGTTGGGCGCGGTTGGGGTTGGGTTGTGTCGCCGTGGGGTGGCACTGCCTCCGGTTCTTCCTCATCATCAACCTCGTATTCTGCCATTTTAACAGAGCCCCTGTATATGGTAAAAGGGCCAAGAAAAAATAGACAGATTAAAATCGAGGTTAAGTAGAACCATGAGGGGAAGATATTCCAATCCGGGTTTTCATTGGCCATGTATAGTAAAAAGATGGGGACAATGATAATTGCTAAACCCAGGAGAATGAGCCACCAGCGACGGTAAGTCCTGATCAGCCGTGGTGCGTTGCGTTCATCCAGTGTCGGTGGTTCAACAGGCGGAGGTATTTCCGGCGGTTCAGCTGCTGCCGGGGGTGGGGGAATGACTGCAATCGGTTCTTCGATCAGAGCCGCACGATTTAATCCCGCCTGCAGAGCAGACGGGAGTTCATCGGCAGGCTGTATCGGCGGTTCCTGATGACCACACGGCAGAAAAATATCGGGGTCGTTTTGATCAATGATCCCAAATCTTTCGTCCAGAAGTGGTATCTCGAACTCGCCAGCCGGTGGCTCATCAGGAAGTGGTGGTTTAGGTGATTCAGCAACCACGGGCTGTTCGGCCAGTGGTTCAATCTGTGGTTTTTCCTCGAGTGCCGGCGGCGTGACCAGCTCTGCTGCCAGAGCAGCCAGATCGCTTTTCGGGCTGACACCTTGTTCATCGGCCGCCAAAACCTGTTCGAACTCCGATACTGGCAGTTCGAGCAGTCCAGCTTCGTCGGCGATGGAGGCCGGTGCTGAGACAGGGGTATCCGGGTTATTGAAAACAACCTCGGCCACATTAACTGTCGCCTCGACCTCATGCAACGCGTTTTGGACGACGGCGGCGTTGTCTGCGGCTGGTGTTGGATCAGCCGGGACCAGGCCTTGTTGTTTCAAATCCCGCGCCGTACGCTGATCGGGGCGGAATTTATTTTTATTTCTGTGTTTG
>CAYSSY010000050.1:0-8377 GCA_964434055.1 uncultured Gammaproteobacteria bacterium
CAAAACCGACACAGTCATTGGGTGTTTTAATTTCCGTGGTATTGATGCATTTAAACATGGCTGTTGGCCAAGTCGGACATTCTTCCATGCAAGTATTATAAGCATCAGTCAAATCAGCGGCTGTCACATCCTCGGTATAGGCGGCACAATCTTTGTGTCTCTCGCAAGCATCGCTACATTTATCAGAAATCACTCTTTGGGAGGGCTCTGCTTCTTGGCACAAATCTCTCAAAGCCTGCAAAATATCTTTTATATTTTGGGCATTTTCCTCCATTTGAAAAATATTTTCATTGGGATCAATAATATTGGCTTCATTTATTTCTGGCAATGGTGGCACATCCGAGCTCAATTCTGGCACTTCTGAACCAGGTCGTCCCGGATTTAATTCCGGCATGTCGGGAATATATTCAATTGATTCCATGCCAATATCTGGCAAGGGTGGCACATCAGAAGTCAGTTCCGGTACTTGCGACCCCGGCACTTCTATATTTTCCGGGCTGATGTCTGGCAAAGGTGGCGCGTCGGAACTTAATTCCGGCACTTCTGATCCGGGCCAACCCAGTGGATTGTCGCCATTTAATACTTCCGGCTCCACATCTGGCAACTTTGGCACACTGTCCAGCCATTGTTTTTTACGCTCAGCCAAATCTGCCAACTTTTTTTCCAAAGCGTCTATTTTTTTATTAGTCTCTTTTTTGTCGCCACAATTAACACCAGCCGAGTTTTGCAATTCTTCGGCTTCAGTTAACAGATCTTTATAATCAGCCACAATTTTTTCCGGCGTATCCAATTCTTTTTGACCAGAATCAATTAAAGTGTTTTTTAAAAAAAAGCCAGCTGCGGCCAAACCAACGACCGCCACCGCGCCAATAATTATCTTTTGAAGAGTATTCATGAAGTTATAATTAATATTTATTTTTAATATAATAGTTTTTCAACAACCGACACACTTTGCTTTTTTATCCACCAATTTAATTAATTTTTTCAGTTTTACTTCATCAATGCCAGCTAAATCCGTTATCTTGAGATGTCTCATGGTTTTGCCAGCGCCCTCAAAAAATTGAACCTCTTCTTTATTCAGGCCAACAATGGAAAAACCAACGTGCACTTTATCTTTCAGGGCGGCCAGATAAAATTTACCGCTGGCTAAAACGATAACTCCCCAACCATATTTTTCTTCGCAGTGCTTTAAGGTTTTAAAAAAAACTTTGCGGATAGCAAGAATAATTTCTTTTTGCGGAGATTTTTGTTTTTCTATATACTGTTTTACTTTTTCATCCATATTATTAATAAATAATTTGAAATAAAACCTTACTAGAGATCGATATTCTTTTTCGAATTTCTGTTTTTAAAAAAGACATATATGGAATGCATTAAAAATAAAATTAAAAAACTAATTATCAATATTACCGTGCCTAAAAAATAAACCGCGCCAATTCCTTTAATAATCGGAAAATCGTTCTGTAAATATGGTTTTGTAATCATCTCGTATTCTCCTTGAATAAAAAGAAACCATAAAAAAGAAAGAAATAAAAACAAAGCAATCTTGATGATTATTAAAATTTTGTTTTTCATGAAAATATTATATCACATAAAACTACTTTTACGGATTTCAAAGGTTCGCAGCAAGTTCTCATCTTCACCAAGAATTAAATTCTTTTTGATTTAATTGTATGTTAATAATTGACTAATAGTCACAAACCGATAGCCCTCTGCTGTTAAACCATCAATTATTTTTGGCAAAGCTTGTCTGTCGGCTTCACAATTATTGTCGCACAAGGGGTGCAATAAAATTATTGAACCCGGCTTGATATTATCCAGAGTATACCTAACTATGTTTTCAGTATTGCCCTGATAATAAGTATCCGGTTCTATATCCCACATAATTGTTTTTATCTCGTGTTTTGAAAGATACCATGGTAATCCGAAAAGTTTTTTCCCGTTTGGCGGACGAAATGTTATCTCACCAGCATAACCGGCCTGACGTATTAGCTGATCTGTTTTTTTAATCTCCTCATCAATAAAAGATTGCGCTTTGAATAAAAAACGCTTATGAGAATAAGAATGGTTGCCCAGCTCATTGCCTTGTTCTACAATCTTTTGCAGTTGTTTTGGGTATTGTTCAGCATTTTGACCAATGACATAAAAAGTGGCTTTAATATTTTTTTCTGCCAAAATTTTTAATACCTCTTCAGTGGTCCTAGCGGTTGGCCCGTCATCAAAAGTCAGTGCCACCACTTTTTCACTGGTCTCAACCCGGTTGATTAATTTTCCAAAAAATTGAAAGGAACGCGCTTTACTAATCTGAAATAAAAGTCCACCAATTAATAGCAAACTTAGCAATATTAAGCCTGACTTAAAATAAATTCCTTTTGAAGATAAGCTCATATTATTTCAATAAATTTTCAGCAACAATACCGATCACGATTTTTTGTTATTTACATAAATTAGTTAAAGACTATTCAGTGGCCAAGCGAATATTTCCACATTTACCATTTAAGGCATCAACCGCCTTCATCACATCGTCAATCTGGGGTTCGTAGGCAGTAACCTTATTGCCGTTCTTAAGCTTAAGCGTCACTAATTGGCTATGAGTTTGGAATACGCTTTCCGCCTCGCAATTACCAAGAGCTGTTAAAACCATTGCCCAGCTACTATTGGTATCATCTGTAAAATTTCGACCATCGGGCGTAGCGCATTGCGGTGGGTTGGACTTCATAATGTCAAAACCTGCCTCAACACAATCATCAAAATTCCTAATGGTAGCTAAAAGCTCATTGCATTTTTCATGACTGGCCAGATCACTTTTAGGCAGACATTCTTTCAATTGCTCAGCTAATGAAATATCTTTAATCGCAAGATTTTCAGTAATACTCCACAAAGAATAAAAACGGCTATAATATCGATGAACAGCAACAGCATTCACTCCGGCGGCTGATTTAAAAAGATAACCCGCTCCCATTTGTTCAGTAAACTCAAAACCTTGGTCTCGCATAAAAGACTTGATAATCTCTGGGTTATTGCTCTTGGTAATATATTTATTCTCTCCAATATCCAACTTGACAACATTCTGATTGCCAAAATTCAATTGGACTATGCCTTTGATCTGTGGCCAAGGGTTGCCTTCCTGAAAAATAATTGGCGAATAAAAAATTAGCCACACGCCGAATACTAAAACAGCCAGCGAGGCAATGACTAAAAGCTTTTTGTTTTTTGCCTGCCCCGTAGTCAATTTGTTGTTTCCTGGGGATTGATGTTCAAAAATCATTGAATTAATTTGCGAATTACGGTCTTAATTATTTTTTGCGTTTTTATAGCAATCAAACTATTCGCGCGCCTGCCTGCCGGCAGGCAGGAATTAGAGAATGTTGAAAACGTTATTAAAGATTATTTATCGCCTGCTTCATTAACGGATTACTGGCATCAGATAAATAATAATGCTGTTCCAGACTCACCTGATCACTGTCGAGAAATCCTGCTTGCTTTAAAAGTTGCAAGTGCTTTGAGGTGGCTTTGAATGACAAATTAATTTTATCAGCAATTTGATAGACTGTAGCCTCTTTTACTTGACTGAGATATTTAATAATAGCAAGCCTTCGACGGTTGGCTAATAATTTATAGTATTTTTCTAAACTCCCTATGTCCATATTTTTAAATTTATATCTTTTAGCTGTTTGTGTTCATTATACTATTATTCGCCTATTCGCGCGAATTAGAGAAGAAGGATTTCATTATCTGTCTCTGTCTGTGTTGTCGGCGCGACTGGTTCTGTCATTTCTGTATTTTCAGCCGGCGTTTCCGCCACCACTTCCCTGTTTGTCATTCCGGATTCTGCCTGCTCTGCATTGCGGTGGAGCCGGGATCTTCCTCACTCGTTTGTTTAGTTAATAAATTTTTCGTCAGGCATAAGATTATTTTATTTTATACCAACGAACGTTGTAACTCTTTTTATATCAATCATAAAGTTCCTCATAAAAATTATCAGGTGTTAAATCTTTTTATTACTGATTCACAAATTTCGGCAAAAGTTTTAGCCCAATACTCATTAATTTCACTACCTTCTTGTAATTCTTTATGCAAATGCACGAAGTTTCTTAAATCTCTAACAATACTAATTTGATGATACTCTTTTTCTGAAATATCCTTATTTTTAAAAGATACATCTATTGCGTTGTAAAAATCTTTTGTACCTGAATATTTTTCAATTAAAATAGCTTCAATTATCGACGCATAAAGAATAATAGAAGGCTTCCATAAACCATTTGATAAGCAAACTTTTGCCGCTTTGTAATCTCTTTGGAGTAATGGGGTTAATTTTTTATTTTTTACAAAGTCAAAAGTTCTACTGGCAACTTTTTTTCTTAGCTCCGGATTTTCCATAAATCTAGCTTTTACTGCATTACTTAACTTTTGTTTATGTTCCTTCGTCATTATTTCAGCTTTCGGAAATCGCTTTATGTATTCTCTTATTGTTAATTTGTGTGCTCTATTGATGTGGGTTGATAAAGTAGAAAAACTTTTTGGACATAATTTACATTTTATTTGTGGTTCTTTTTTTGTGATCATATATATTCTTTAAAAGATTGGGTTATTAAATTATTTTATTTTATTTCTGGTAAATGACTTTTAAAATATTTCTCAGTTTCTTTATCTATAAAATATATGTATACTCCTTTATGCGCCCGAGACAGGAGCACTCGATACACATTTTTTAAATGGCTTAATAGTTTCGGATTATTTCGCTTTATTTGTGAATCAAACGAATTTTCAGGTACAGCACGCCATTTGCCGATAGCTGCATCATAAACTAAATCATTGCCAAATATAACACCTATATAATCGAATTCCATGCCCTGCGCTGTATAAACTGTTCCAACTTGTTCCATGCCTGATTTATCAATAGCCCACTTCCAAAATTGATTTTTCTTTTCCCATGGCATTTCAAAATTACCTATTTTAACATCATTTACTAAAGTTCCATCAGCGTTTGGATTACTCCACGGCCAGCAAAACCCAGCAACGATTCTAGATTTATTATTTGATTCAAAATTTCTTTTTTGTATTTCGTAATACATATCCTTCGGATCATTAAATATATGCAAAGACATTTTTGTATCAAACTCTGTTATTTCAGTGTCGCGTATTTCTAAAATATTATCTAACCATTGTAAATAAGCATCGGAACCAGAACATCTAAATTGTGTTTGGAGTTCGAATTCTGCAATATTCTCAGTTTTTATACCAAATTTTTGAGCAGTTTCTTTAATTAAGGCAATACTGCCTTGCTCTTTTGGGCGTACTATCTGGTTTTCATCAATGAAAAATATGCTTAGTTTAGCTGGTCTTATAAGGTCATCAATTTGCGGATCTTTAGATTTAAATTTCGCTGGAACCCCATAGTCATTACTGTCTTTTCTTATTCTGTGAGCTTCATCGCAAATAAGAACATCAATAGAGTTTTCTGGCTCTTTCGTGAAATTAAAAAAGAACTTAAAAAAATGTTTGGCTCGTGTTCCAACGATGTGTCTCAGTGTATTCGTGAACGCAGAAGACCCGGTCGCATGCATTACTTTCTTGCCTTGTCGCAACAACTCACCCATTACTTCAAGTGCAATTACAGATTTACCTGTTCCGGGGCCACCCTTAATAATAACTAATGATTTTTCTTTTGATTTTGTGATCATTTTAACCCTATGCATTATAGAGTTATAGGCAGCAATCTGATCATCGATTAAATTAAATATTTGCTGTTCGTTGATCATTTTTGAGGTATGCTCAAGGAGACGTTTTGATGGTCTTACTGGGCTACCAGAAAAACGTTCAAATAGTAATTGCCCTCCGCCGCCTTGAAGCTTATCTTTCAGATATCTTGCTAAGACTATTGCATCTTCTTTCCCAAAGAGTGGGAAGTGTTTAATAGGTTCCGAAAATTTTTCAGAAAACAAAACTGAATTATTTTGTCTTGAATAATTATGTGCATAGGTTGAGCCACTAAGCAATGGGGAATTTTTTTCTTCAAAAATTTTTTTAAAGTCTTTTAGATGATAATAGTAACCCTCAACTTGCAAAGAAGGATGAGGTTCTTCTTTCCATGACTGATATTTAACAAACACATTTCCTTCACTATCAGATTCTTTAACTCCATCATTTGACCACTGCTTTAGTTCAAGAATCACAATATTGTCATCATTTGCTGTACTTTTTCCAAACAATAAAACATCGATCCTTTTTGATGAATAAGGCAATTCATACTCAAGCAAAATTTTATTATCTCTAAGTTCTGCGTATTTAAATGCGTTGCTCAGTATTGGCAATGAATTTTGAAAAGAACGATACACGGATGTTGAGGGTCGATAATGATAATGTTCTTCATATTTTTCGGCTACGCGATCAGCAATGCAATTTTGCATTACATCGTCATTAAACTTTTCAATTGTTCCCTCGTAAAGTATCATAATTATAATAATTTAAGCTCTTTTAAACTTCTGAATTTATTATTTGTAACAATCACGTGATCAATTAAATCAATCCCAATTATTTTTGAAGCATCTACGAGTTGTCGGGTTAGGGCTATGTCCTGCGGTGATGGTTCAGGATCCCCAGAGGGATGATTGTGAGCGACAATGCATTGAGCGGCATTCATTAAAATAGCTTTCTTAAAAACCTCCCTTGGATGGACAAGGTTTGCGTTAAGTGTTCCAATAGACACATTATCAACGATTAGCTTGTGTCTACTATCAAGGTACAAAATCACAAAATGCTCTTTTGTTTCCATTCCTATTAATTTTTGCAGATAGCTTGCAACTGCTTCAGTTGAAGAAAGGGATAGTTTTTTAGAAATATTGTCTTTTGTATATCTCTCTGATACAGCTTGAAAAAGCTTTAAACCAAAAGCATTGGAGGGACCGATTCCTCTAATTTTTTGTAATTCTTGTACTGATGCATTCAAGACTCCCTGTAATCCCTTGAATTCCTTAATTGCCTCTTTAGCTATTTGTTTACAATCCCGCCGCGGCGTTCCAAGAGTCAAAAGTAATTCCACTATTTCATAGTCTAAAAAACCATCGAGTCCTGATTGTAAGAATCTGTCTCGAAGTCTTTTTCTGTGCCCTGCTCTTTTGTCTATCAAATTATTTTTCGATTCTATCATGAATATTCTACAATTTATTATATTTCGTATGCTTTCCCATTGCTTTTTCAACTGGATACTTTTCAGTGTTTTTTATTAATTTCTTTTCCATTGCATTAATAATATTAATACCTAAATTGTCAGCTAGTTCAAAAAGATACATGGCAACATCAGCAATTTCCTCTGCAATTTCATCTTTATTTTCTTTTGCATAAACTTCTATTTCTTCTTTTGACTTCCACTGAAAATGTTCTAAAACTTCGCCCGCTTCCAACATTAAAGAAATAGCCATATTTTTGTGATCATGAAACTGCATCCAGTCTCGCTCGTCACGAAATTTTTTTATTTTATTTATTATTTGGTTGATTTCAGACATATTTTTGTTGTTACTATTAGATCCTGAATCAAGTTCAGGATAACAATTAATTTATGTTAACATTATTTATTTTTTCACTACCTCTTTACTGCCCTTGCCTCTTAAGCCAATTATCACCAGCACTATGACAAAAACTAAAAGACACGCGCCGACTGTCCAGATCACTAAAGGGTATTTGCCGTCAAAAGCGCTCGCAGAAAGATGTTTTGATAAAATCGCGCCATAGGCCCAGACTAAAACCAAACCATAAGGAATAGAGCGATCGCGCAGCATGCGCCATGAACCGATAACCACGCCGACAATGAGCACTGCCACAGTCCAGAAAACTTCTGATAAACCAAAACCCTTCCAACCCCAGTTCACTAATAAAATCGCGATATTGGCAATGGTGGCGACTGTAATCCAGCCAAAATAAATACTAAAAGGCAAACGCACCAGCCAGCGCTCTTTACTGGTTTTAGCACCGGCGCGCGTAATATCAGCTATTCTGATCAAAGTTACAAGCATGGCGAGCATAATAATAACCGACAGCCAGATGACATCATAGTGCCAGGCAAAAAGCCAGGCAGCATTTAAAAGCGCGTTCACAATAAAAACTTGGTTCACTTGCACCACTAAAACATCGTCTTTGCGCGCCAATTGATAGATCACATAAATACCAAGCAGAGTATAAATCAAACCCCAGATAGAAAACGCATAGCCGGCTGGCGCAAACAGATTCGGGTAATTGTCGGAAATAGCGCCGGTATCGCGGCCAGCTAAAGGCAATGACACCGCCAGATAATTGACCACGACCATAATAATATAGCCGAGCAAAGCTCCGAACTTAAGAAAAAGTTTGTTCATAGGTTTAAATTTAATTATTTTAATTA
>CAYSSY010000051.1:0-7667 GCA_964434055.1 uncultured Gammaproteobacteria bacterium
TTTAAGTGAGGTTGAAAAAAGCGTAGCTGAGCAGTCAGTAACTGCGACTGATGACTTAATGGATTTAATTACTGGCAAGGAGCTGAAAACCAAAACAGTCAGCGAGGCGGCTGATCTTTATCAACTTGATGCTGATTTAGTCGCCCGCGAGTTAACAGTTTTAATTAAACAAAGTGTTAGGACAAGCGATTCATTTCAACTGCTTCATGATAATTACGGTTTGTCACCGGATGCAGCTAAGGAGTTGCTGGTAGCGCTTAAAACTGGTCAGCAAACAAAAGTTGTTGAAGTTCAAGAAGTGCGCCAGCAATATTATATGTGGCAGATTACCGTGGTGATACTTGCGTTTTATTTGTTCTCTTTAGTTTTAGTTAAAAAGAAAAAAATATCACCAGCAGCCAATAAAAAAATCTGGAATTTATTGTTGCTTATTTCTTTTGTAGTAACTGCATTCACCTCTATTCTTGTTCTATTGCGTTTGAATTATAGTTTAACCGTTTATTTTCCATTGAATGTTGTTTATTGGCATATTGAGATTGGCTATGCCATGATTTTAATTGCGTTATGTCACACCTTATGGCATTGGCCATACTTTAAGGCGTATTTTAAATAAAAACATGGTCGAAGAATATCTAGATATTTATAATGAAGATGGTTCGCCATCTGGCAGAAAAGCTGAAAAAAAGCAGGTGCACCAGCAAGGATTGTGGCATCGAGCTGTTCATGTGTGGTTTATAAATTCTAAGCAAGAATTATTACTTCAACTGCGTTCACACCTAGTTGATAATCACCCAAGCAAGTGGGATATTTCAGCCGCCGGTCATGTCTCAGCAAATGAGAGTGATTTGACTAGCGCTCTGAGAGAGGCAAAAGAAGAATTAGGTGTTGTACTTAGACCAGAACAGTTAATTTTAATTGGCACTGTTAAACAGCAATCTGAACGGCTAAATTATATTAATAAAGAGTTCAATTCGGTGTTTATCGTCAAAATTGATTTAGCTGTTTCGCAGTTTAAAAAACAAGTCGAAGAAGTCGATGACTTACAATGGCGGTTCTGGCGTGAAATAGAGAATAAAATAGATAATAATGACCCAGAGTATGTGCCGCATCCAAATGAGTATCAATTATTATTTGATTATTTAAAAAGTTAATAACTGGTTAATAGTTATTTTTAAACTTGATTTTTGCCAATAAAAGTGTTATCATTAGGGCATAATCATTAACAATTTAAGCATATGTCGACAAAATTTTTTGCTAAAATAAGTAAAAAGTTTTTTTTGTTTAGTGCCTTATTGGTTTTAGTGTTTCTGCCAGTGCTTCAAGTTCATGCCGCTGATTTAAGCAGTGTGCCAATCGACTCATTGATAAAAGCCAAGGGGAGCGATACGGTTTATTATTATGCACCTGATGGCAAGCGTTATGTTTTTCCCAGTGAAAAAATTTATAAAACCTGGTTTGCTGATTTTACCAAGGTTATTGAAATTGATGCTGAATTAATGGCGCAAATTCCTTTGGGAGGCAATGTTTATTACCGACCAGGTGTAGTGATGATTAAATTAGTCAGCAGTCCCAAAGTGTATGTTGTCGGCGAAAACGGTCAGCTTCACCAAATAAGATCAGAGGCCATGGCTCAAAAATTATATGGCGCAGATTGGAAGTATTTGGTTGATGATTTACCAGAGTCTTTTTTCTTTAACTATGTTGTGAGTAATGCTGTTGAAGATGACGAAAATTTTAATCTAGAGACAATTATTACCAATAATCCTACAATTAATCATAATCATCGCTGGAAAGTTTCTAAACAAACCAGAGAAGCGGAAACTGAAAAGTGCCGGGCTGTGCCAGCTGTACCAGCCAAAAAAGCTGGTTCCAAAGGCAGAGCCACTCCAGCCATACCAGCCAGAGATTGTGCTCATCTTAAAAATCAAAATCAGAACAACAATAACTTTTTGACAATTATCAGCTTGCAGGTGTCAACCACTGATGTGACAGCGGTAGTTAGCTGGCAAACCAACAATACCAGCACCAGCCTGGTTGAATATGCAACTTCAACCTTGGGTTTAACAACTAATTTATTAGCTAAATCTGACAATGCTTTAGTAACCAATCATTCTCTGTTATTAACAAATTTAACGCCGGAGACAAAATATTATTATAAAGTAACGTCAATTGATGCTAATAACAAAAAAACCACAACCGGAGTGAAAACATTTGTTACTTTAAAGACTGTTGATACCACTGCGCCTGTTATTTCTAATATCAGCGTGACACACACCGCTACCAGCTCAATTGTTAGCTGGTTAACAAATGAAGCAGCCACCAGTGCAGTTGACTATGCAACTTCTACCTTAGTTACAGCAATAAACAAGCAGACGGTAACTCAATCTGATTTTGTAACTGTTCACCAACTTAGTATAACAAGCCTTGCTGCTAGCACAACGTACTATTATCTTGTTAAATCCAGTGATGACAGCAATAATCAAACCGTCTCGAGCGAGAGCAGTTTTACCACTAATTAATTTAAAAAAATAAAAAGAGGTTTTTTAAAACCTCTTTTTTTATTGGTAAACATTTATTAATGGTTTAATGTTTATTTTTTTGTTATAATTGTAAAAACAAATTATTAAATTATTTATTATGACTGGCCAAAACAGGGAAGATGTAAAAATAGGCCGTTTGGTTGATATTGTATTAAAAGAAGACCAAAGAAGTGGTAAGTTAACGCGCGGAATTGTGGTTGATATTCTAACTAGCAAAAAATTTCACCCACGCGGTATTAAGGTTCAGTTGCAGACCGGCGAAGTCGGCCGGGTGCAACAAATTATTAAATAAAATAAAAATTATGAAAATAGAAGTTTTTGGTTCAGGTTGCCCAAACTGCAAAAAACTTTTTGAGCGTACGCAGGCCGCTGTTCTAGAAAGCGGTTTAGCAAGTGAAGTTGAATATATTACTGATATTAAAAAAATGATTGGTGCAGGGATTATGCAGGCGCCAGCGTTGGTAATTAATAAACAAATTGTTGTTGCTGGTCGGGTTCCCGGCGTTGATGAAATAAAAAAAATATTAGCAAACTTTTAAATCAATAAAGTGATTATGTTTAATTTAATTCAGCAGTTTGCTGATTGGCTTATTTTTAGAGTTTTTGCTTTTGATAAAAATTCTCAGTTAGCTGAAAGCGCGAGTTATTTTATTTACGACACTATTAAGATCGCCTTTTTATTGGCAGCAGTTATTTTTATTGTCTCAGTTTTACGTTCTTATTTACCACCACAGAAAATTAAAAAAGTTTTGGCCGACAAATCAGAATTTATTGGTAATATTCTGGCAGCTCTAATTGGTATTATTACGCCATTTTGTTCCTGCTCTGCGATCCCACTTTTTATCGGTTTTTTAGAAAGCGGCGTGCCTTTGGGAGTAACATTTTCTTACTTGGTTTCAGCACCAATGGTTAATGAAGTAGCCGCGGTTTTATTACTTGGACTTTTTGGGTGGCGAGTGGCGTTGATTTATATTTCATCTGGTGTGTTGATTGCTGTGATCACGGGTTTTATAATTGGCCGATTAAAACTTAATCATTTAGTAGAAGATTATGTCTGGCAACTGAAATCAAATATTGAGATTCAGGAAATAAAAAAGAGTTTAGAGGTTCGAACTAAAGAAGCTGTCTATTATACTGTTGATTTGTTTAAAAAAATTTTTCCTTTTATTTTGCTGGGGGTAGCTTTAGGAGCTTTGATTCATGGTTATGCACCGGAAAATTTTTTATCACGCTTAGCGGGACAGAATAATTTTTTTGCTGTGCCTTTGGCAGTAATTATTGGTGTGCCACTTTATGGCAATGCTGCTAGCACCCTACCAATTGTTAGATCACTGATTGAAAAAGGCCTTCCATTAGGAACAGCTTTAGCTTTTATGATGGCAGTCACAGCCTTATCTCTCCCGGAAATGATTATTTTACGACGTGTTCTGAAAGTTAAGCTTCTGGCTATTTATATTGGAATATTAACCTTAGGAATAATATTTACCGGTTATTTATTTAATGGAATAATATAGTTTTTTTATAGATATTATTGGATATCAAGCATCTTTTTAAATATTTAAGAATTTTTTATAATGTGGATAATTAATTTCTTGGTCTTTTTGTCGCTTTATTGTATAATATAACCAGTTAGCAGGATATTAAATCCGAAATTTATAGCGGAATTTTTAAAAGCGAGTTCACTTTATGAATTCTCAATCGGGAATAAGAAAAAAAGGCAGAAATAAAGCCTCAATACAGGAGCAAATAGACGAGCTGGCCTTGCAGTTTGTTTTTGATATTAATACTCCCAAAAAAGATAACATACTACCAATAGAGGATATTTTTGAGTCCTCTTTTTTATTTCCAGAAAACACGCAAGCGGAAATAAACGGGCCTGTTACTGAGACAAAAAAACCTGAAACAGATGAATGGCATTTGCCGGTCAAGCAGACAGATAGCGAGAGTCACAAATCTCAGCATTTATTGGATTTAAAGGGCATAAAACTTGAGACAGCAGATACTGAAGAGATAACATTTATCTCCGACGAAAAAACAGAAGACAATCAAGAACTGTCGATAGCCGGCCAGTCAGTTAATACACACTTAGAAAAAAAGATAGCAGTTGTTGATGATCAGATTGTATTTATTGACGAGCAGCGACCCGAACAAATCTTTATGCCTTTTAATGAGAAGAAACAGCGTCCGTTCAACCAAATTTTTAAAAAAAACCCTCGCGTAAAGTCTGAAAAAAATAGTCAGCGCTCAGTGCTTCAAGTTTTTAAAGAAAATTCAACATCGTTTTTTAACTCACTGAAGTCAGCTACTAAATTTGTTATTTGGCCAGTTAGATTGATAATTGTTTTTTTAAAATTTATTTCCAGGAGTCTGAGATTATTTTTAAACAAGTCGAATGAAGTTGAGCTTGACCAAGACGAAGTCAGTTTTGGTTTTTATCATTCTTATCTAAAGCCAGTCATAGGTTTTGCTTTAGTTAGCTTAATACTTATTGCACCTTTATTAGTTTTCGATTATTATAACACCCTGCGTTCAACTCAAGCGCAAGTCATGGGGGTTTCGACGACCGGTTTGGATTATATAAAATCAGGAGCTAATTATGTTAAGGAAGCCGATTTTGATCAGGCGGAGGTGGCGTTCAGTAAAGCTTCTAATTCATTTGATCAAGCGATTAATTATTTTAACAACTTAGATACTCTGGCACAGTCGGCCGCTGCCAATTATCCACCAACTGTTGTTGCTGAGAGTTTATTGCGTTTGAGCCAGCTCTCGGCTGATATCAGTGCCGATCTTGTCGATTTATACAAATCATTTAATGAGAATAAACTTTTAAACAAAAGCGAAAATACTATTAATCAAGAACAGTTTCAATATTTTTTAAGTCCTGGTCTAACTGCCAGCCTGGAAAAAATAAAGACAAAATTAATTGCTGTTAATGATCAGTTGTTAATTATTGGTACAAATTTAGATAAAGTCGACATTAATTTGTTACCCAGTGAATTGCGCCCCAAATTTTTGGATCTAAAAAGCAAGTTTCCGGTAGTTTCTGAAAATGTTAAATTATTGCCGGATTTTGTTTCTGTTTTGCAGGAGCTTATCGGTGCCAATGGTTTGAGACGCTATTTGGTTGTTTTTCAGAACAATGAAGAATTAAGACCGACCGGCGGATTTATGGGAAGTTATGCACTTGTCGATATTAAAGATGGTCAGATTAAAAAAATGGAAGTCCCTGGGGGCGGTTTTTATGATTTAAAGGGCGCGCTTAATGTGCGTGTGGCAGCACCCGGTCCGTTTAATATTTTTTCTCCTCTTTGGCAGCCATGGAATGCTAATTGGTTTTTTGATTTTCCAACCTCAGCCCAAAAAATTTCCTGGTTTTATCAGCATTCATCCGGTCCGAGTGTTGATGGTGTAATTGCTGTTAATGCCCGGGTGATGACTCAACTTTTGACTCAATTGGGGGAGATTAATATGCCTGAATACAATAAGGTGATTACAGCTGCCAATTTTATTGAAGAAACTCAGAGAGCGGTTGAATTAGAATATGATAAAATAGAAAATCGACCTAAAAAATTTATTTCTGATTTAGTGCCTAAAGTTTTTGAGAAACTAGCAGCTGTTGAAGAAGTTAAAGCGCCGGCTGTAATTAATGTTTTAAGCGAGGCTTTGTTAAGCCGCGATATCCAGCTTTATTTTTTTGATACAGAAACAGAAAAGAAAGTTGTGCGTTTAGGCTGGAGTGGTAAGGCAGTTTTTCCAAAAGACAGTGATTATCTAGCCGTAGTCCATACTAATATAACCGGTGGTAAAACAGATCAGATGATGAAAGATGATCTTGATTATCAGGCTGAAATTCAAACTGATGGCTCAGTTATAGCTCGAGTTAAACTAACTCGCACTCATTTCGGCACACCCGATGATATTTTTACTGGTGTAGAAAATATGGATTATGTTAGATTTTATGTGCCTGATGATGCAGTTTTCATCAGCGCTCAAGATTTTGTCGGACCTGGCCCTGGGCGTTTTCAGCCAAGCGAAGAGGGGATTCAACCTGATGCTGATTTGAATCTGCACACGCGGGAAATTTTTTCTGATCCGGAAAGCGGAACAGTAGTTGGCGAAGAGATCTATTATAATCCAGAAACAGGGAGTGAGGAGAGGAAGACAGTTTTTGGTAATTGGATGCGGATTAAGCCGGGTGAAACTCAAAGCGTGGAAGTTGTTTATCGTTTGGCGCAGAGAATATTAATTCCGCAGGAAAAAAATTTATATATGGCAGTACAGAATTTTTTTGGACGCAAGCAGGAACAATTAGCAAAGTACAGTTTTTATTTACAAAAGCAAGCTGGTTCAGCGCCGGCTGAAATTAAAGTCTCGGTTATTTGGCCGGAAGAGTTTCATCTTAAGAAGACAATTTCTCTAAGGGATCAGACTACTTTTATTGATCAGGAAGACAGTAATTACACTTTTAATTCTACTATTGATCGTGATAAGTATTTTGGTCTTTTATTTGAAAAAAAATAGTTGTTGTGATAATCTTAATTTGTTAAAAATTATTAGTATTAACCATAAAAATATGGACACTAAGGCAAAAATTTTAATAGTTGAAGATGAACAAACATTGCTTAACGCACTGGCTGAGAAATTTATTCAGGAAGGATTTGAGGTTTTTAAAGCGATTGACGGCGAGGACGGTTTAAGACAGGCTCAGGAACAGATACCGGCCATGATTTTATTAGATATTATCTTACCCAAACTTGACGGTCTGGGAATGCTGGAGAAATTAAAAGGAACTGAGGCTACTAGCAAAATACCAGTAATTTTATTGACAAATTTGTCAGATCAAGAATCAATTAGCCGCGGTGTCGAACTTGGAGCTAATGGTTATCTAGTTAAAGCTGATATTTCGCTTGATGAGGTAGTAGGCAAAGTTAAAAGCTTATTGAATATTTAACTACTTAAGATTTAATTAATCTTGAACTATTTATAACCTCTCCGTTTAAAAATACCCGGAGCGGTTTTATTTAAAACCCAAAGTTGGTACTTGAGTACTAGCTCGCTTCAAGTTATAATTGTTTGGAACTTAATAATGGTTTTTAATGCGGGAGTGTAGTTCAATGGTAGAACACC
>CAYSSY010000052.1:0-7620 GCA_964434055.1 uncultured Gammaproteobacteria bacterium
CTGGGGAGAGGATTGAACTCTCGACCTTAGCGTTATGAGTGCTACGCTCTAACCAGCTGAGCTACCCAGCCCTATGCCGCGAGAGAGAATCGAACTCTCATGGAGAAACTCCACACGATTTTGAGTCGTGCGCGTCTACCAATTCCGCCATCGCGGCAAATAAAAAAACTCCTAGCTATTAGTCTTAAATCTCAAAAAGATTATAACATTATTTCATTTTGTGTCAATCTTTGAGCTTGTTTATTAATAAAAGTTCTCCTTTTTTAACATTAAAAACAACATCACCATGCTTATCAGTGCGCAATAGCTTCACACCTAATCTCTCTAACCTCTTTAATACTCTTAAAGTCGGATGACCATAACTGTTATCGCCCACGGAAATAACTGCATATTGTGGCGCCACTGTCTCTAAAAATTCTTCGCTTGATGAAGTGTCAGAGCCTTGATGAGCTACTTTTAAAACCGAACTTTTTAAGTTTCCTTTTTGATTTTTAATTAAACGTTCTTCAATACCTATGCCAATATCACCACTAAATAAAAAAGATATATCATCAACATTTAATCTGATGACCACAGAGCTATTATTTAAATCTGCCACGCTTTTCTGTTCCAAAGAAACATCTGGATGTAGCACTTGAAGATCAATGCCTGGACTCACTTCGAAAAATGTATCTGTCGATACAACCTGGCTTAAAATATTCTTATCCTTAATTAGCTTTAAAAAATTCAAGTAAACTGAACTGGTATGAATGACACCGGTCAGCCAAATGCGCTTTACTGGATATTTTTCTAGCACATCATTAAAACCAGTAACGTGGTCGGCATGCGGATGCGTTAAAATAAGTAAGTCAATTTCCTGTCTATAAAAAGGCAGATGCTTTCCGAGACATTCCAAAATTTTTTTATCTGGTCCGCCATCAATAACCACATTAACTTCTTTTGTCTTAATAAGAGCAGCGTCACCCTGACCAACATTACAAAAAATCACTTCTGCCTCACGCTCCTGTAATGAGCGATTGGTAACTAAAAAGATGCTTATCAAACAAATAGCAATCAGAGCATATTTAAAAAATTTTTGTCCGTTAGACATAAAACAGCTGTCTTAAACTTTAGTAATTAAAAATTTCCTCCGCCAGTAAATAATCACAAAAAAAATACCATAAATCAAGCATAACAGCCACAATGGAAAAGTTATTTGAAGATATGCGAACGGTAAATGAGCACACCACCCGACAATTTTAATAAGATAATCCAAAACAATAAATAATGGCCAGCTGGCAAACGACACGATCGGCCCCCCAATAAAAGAAAAAAGCAAAAGCGCTAATCCGCCACCCATCAACCCAGGCATAAATGGCAGAATTAAAATATTGGCTAAGGGACTAATGATTGACAATAAGCCAAATTTATAAAGTAACCACGGTAAAACAAAAGTCTGCGCCGCTAAGGTCATGCTCAAAGAAGAACGAAATTCAAATTTTTCCGGCAGAAAACGAAAAATATGTTGGAAAAAAGGCAAAAAATAATATAAACCAAGCATGGCGAGAAATGACAGCTGAAAACCCAAATCAGTCACCAAGGCTAAGGGTTTAAAAAGCAATAAAAAGCTGGCGGCGAAAAAAATGCTGTTAAGTTGAATATTAAGACGACCGCTAATTATTGCCACGCTTGCTAACATACCCATAATACCAGCACGGACACTGGAAGCAGAGAAACCGACTAATCCCAGATAAATAAAAATAAAAACAGAAGTCATAAAAAGTGTTTTTTTCCTTGAAATACCAAAAGAAAAAAATAAATTAGTCACCAGAAAAGTGAGAATAGTTAAATTAAGACCAGAAACAGCCATAAGGTGTGTGGTGCCCGTTTGTTGAAAAATTTCTTTTAGCTCCTGACTTAAACCACTAGTGTTACCAAATAAAATCCCCTGCATTAATTCAGAATGAGGGCTAGGCAGTATCTGATAAATCTGTTTTTCCAGTTTATTTGCTGTCAATCCAAAAAAACCAGCCAGACCGCGACAGTGCCAGTCATGACATTTTTTTAAAAAAATTAGTTCTTGCGGCTGGCGGCAAATTGTTGAAATATTTCTGCCGGCTAAATATTTTGGATAATCAAAACCTTCTAATTTTTGCGGTTCAATTAAAAAACATTTAAACCCGATTAAATCTCCAGGATTTAGGTGACTAAATTTGGGCACAAATACCAAAATATCAGTCGTGCCTACTAAAATATTATGATTGATTTTAACCGGCTTAATAATAGCCCGATCTTGATATTGACCAACTTCTAAACGGCCGAAAATTTTACCTTCAATCCAAACTTCCTGCCGATGATATGGCAATACCGTCGAACTAATAAAATTTGTTAGTGTCAAATCGCACCGGAAAAAACCAATTAAAAAAAATGTCACCAAAATCAAAACAAAAAAAATTTTCTTGGTTAGAAAAAAAGTAACCGCTGTCAAAAGCGCTATAAAATACAACAAAGAGTTACTGACCGAAAAAAAAGAGGCGCTTAAGACGCCACTAATAAAATAAAACAAAATTAATAAAACTTTTTTTGATCGAGTCATACCTTTTAAAAATGACCGCTTACCGCTTAGAGTTCATCTCCAAACAGGCTTGATACAAATCTATACGCTGTTCAGTTTCAAGATAATGTTCGCATTCCTGATAGCCATTAAGCAAAGGGTGATTTGTAAAAAAATCATAAAAACTTGCGGCGCATAAAACGCTGACAACTAAAAAAATTAAAATCATGACCACAATCAAAATATAAAAAAATAACAAAGCAACTAAAGGATATTCTAAATTTCTTATCATAGATGCTTGCTAATAAAGTCGCTAGGAATTAATAAATTATTGTACCTGATCAGACAAACTAATAAAATAAAGCTCGGGTACTTTTTTAAATCTTATCTTCCGAGCTAGAATATTTCTCAAATGACTCTTTTTCTTGTTAAGCACTTTGACTGTTTCTGACTGTTTAGATTCGGGGAGACAACTAACAACAACTTCAACTCGCTGCCAATCATGACTAGTGGTAACTGATAAAATAGTAACCAAGGTGTTCTCTGGTAGCTCAATTTCCCGAACAAGTATCTCAGCTAACTGGCGATGCACAGCTTCGCTCAATTTTTCTGCTTTAAACGGCATAAATTTTGTGCTTTACTTTGTCTTGCCACGGCATAACTTAATTTTTATCATATTACTTTTTTTTCTTTATTTCATGATAAAATTCTAGTAAGTCACCGGTTTCTATCTTTTCTTTAACTTCAAGTTCCAAACCACATTCCTGACCTTCAACCACCTCATTAACGTTTTGTTTATCGGCCTGGAGTGTCTTTAACAAACCGACTGTTAAAAACTCTTCACCGCGCCAAACTTTAAATTTTGATTTATTCTCAATTTTGCCTGATAAAACCTTACCACCAACAATAAATTTATTCTTTTCCTGTCTAAAAATTGTCACAACTTTAATTTTACCAGTTATCTCTTCAATAATTAAAGGCGAGGTCAATTTATCAACTTCCTGCTTTACTAAATCAACCAAATCATAAATAACAGAAAAAGTTTCTGTTTTAAGGTTTTTTTCTACAGCTAGTTCCTTAGCAGCTGTCGTTAATTGCACTCTAAAACCAAGTAACATGGCTTTCATGCTGTCCGCTTTAACCACATCAGCCTCAATTATATTCCCTAACCCTTGAGCAGCGACATTAATCACAACATCATCTTGTTGAACTTTATCTAAAGCTTCGAGTATTGGTTCAACCGAACCTAAAACATCAGCTTTCAAATAAAGATTTATTTTCTTTTTTTCCTGGCCCTTTTTATCATCCTCGCTAATCTTTTTGACATTATATGTCGGCAATGTTTTGTATTGCTTGCCACCCTCACGCATCTCCTTCTTAATTAATTTTTTATCAACTAATACTTCTAATATTTCCCCGACTTGAGGCACTTCTTTTAACCCTAAAATTTTTGCTGGCGTACTTGGTGCAACATTTTCAACATTTTTGCCAATAAAATTTTTCATGGCTCGAACACGGCCAGAGACGCTGCCAACTTTAATAAAGTCACCTGATTTTAAGGTACCAGTTTGAACAAGCACTGTCGCTACCGGCCCTTCACCGGCGTCAATTCTGGTCTCGATTATTGTGCCAACTGCTGGCCGGTTAGGGTTGGCAACTATTTTTTCTTTTTCCATATCGGCCACTAACAACACGGTATCTAAAAGGCCTTTAATGTTAATTTTTTGCTTAGCAGAAATCTCAACACAAGTAGTCTGACCTCCCCAGTCTTCTGGAGTTAAACCAATTTCTGAAAGCTCTGATTTAATTTTATCAATATTAGCTTCTGGTTTATCAATCTTATTGATAGCAACGACGAGAGGCAACCCACATTTCTTTATATGGGAAACTGCTTCGATGGTTTGTGGCTGAACACCATCGTCAGCCGCAACAACCAGAATGGCAATATCAGCTACTCTCGCTCCGCGCGAACGCATATTGGCAAAGGCTTCGTGGCCAGGGGTATCAATAAAAGTAATCAGCCGATCATTCTCCACAACTTGATAGGCACCAATATGCTGAGTAATACCACCCGACTCAGAATCAACAACATTAGTTGAACGAATAGCATCCAATAATTTAGTCTTACCATGATCTACGTGCCCCATCACCACAACTACCGGTGGCCTAGGTATTAAATTTTTTGCCTCATCCTTAAAAAGTTCTTTTAATTTTTCATCAGAATCACTCATCAGTTGGAGTTCCTGCGATTCAACTTTAGTGGGTTGATAACCTAAATCTTCAGCAATAATCGCTGCCGTATCATAATCAATTCTTTCATTCAGAGATGCCATGACTCCATTTTTCATCAATTCTAAAATAAGACGAGTAACAGGCAAATTCATTTTTTTAGCCAGCTCCTTAACAATGACAACATTAGAAATCTCCACACTTTTACTTTTATTATCGGGGGTGGCAGTCTCGGTTGCTAAACCACCAGCCTGCTCATTTATTTTTTGGCTGGCAACTGGGTTTAGCAATTTTTCTCTCTTATCTGGGTTATTAAGAATTTTAATAATTTCTTGGGCTGTCTGATCATTAATCTTTATAGCTTTACGACCAATATCAAAACCAAGCTGAGGAATAATATCTAGAAGTTCCTTAGTGGGAATTTTTACTTTACGTGCTAATTCTGTAACATTCATGTGGTTATTACTATATATAACAAACAACAAACGACTTACAACGAAGTAATAATTAATCTTGAGTCGTCAGTTGCAAGTCGTCAGTCTTATTAAATATATCTTACCGTTTAGCTCTAAAAAAGTCAATAATTTCGGGCTTTTTTATTAATTTAATAAACAATGTCTAAAAAGACTTGACGTAATAACCCCTTTACGTTATATTATATTAATTTATTTTAGCTAATCAACTGCCTCAAAACCCCACTTGTGCCGGCAGTCATTTATAAGATAACTAATGGCTCTATCACTCCATCAACAAATAATTGAAAGCCTAGAAAAAACCAAAAACATCCTGATAACCTTTAAAAAGGATTATACTGGCGATGATTTGGCTGCTGCACTCGCGCTGCAAAGCTTCTTAAAAAAAATTAACAAGCCGTCGACAATTGCTGCGGCTGATTTTTTCTTGCCAAAAAAATACAGTTTTCTACCAAATTCTTCTTTAATTCAAGCTTCCTTGAAAAGCCTGAAAAAATTTGTCCTAAACATTAATTTAAATCAAAGCAAGGTTGAAGAGTTTAGTTATGATGTTCAACCTGATAAACTACAAATCTTTATCACTCCCGAGGAAGGCGACCTTGATTTAAATAATATCAAAACGGCCGATTCTAATTACCGTTTTGATTTAATCATTACTGTCGGCTCACCAGACTTAGAAGCTCTGGGTGATATTTATGAAAAGAATCCGGAATTTTTTTACAAAACAACAATTATTAATATCGACGTGGCGCCAGAAAATGAAAACTTTGGTCAAATAAACTTTATTAATTTAAACGCCTCTTCGGTGTGTGAGGTCGTATATCGTTTTATCGAAGATTATCATAAACAACTAATTGACGAAGAGATAGCCACATTATTGCTGGTTGGAATTATGGAAGCGACCCAACGTTTTACTTCCGCTAAACTCTATCCAGCGACATTAACTATTGCTTCGCAATTGATCGCCGCTGGCGCCAAAAAAGAAGAAATTGCCAGCAACTTGTATCGTACCAAAAATCTACCCACCTTGCGACTGTGGGGCAGGGTCCTGGCTCGTCTCCAAAAAGACTTAGAAGTTCGTTTGGTCTGGTCACTCCTTAACGAACAGGATTTTTTAAAGTCAGGGGCGGTGGAAAATGATCTTAATGGCGTCGTTGAAGAATTAATCACTTCTACTCCTGAAGCGCAAGTAGTTGTTCTGCTTTACGAGGGTGGTAAAAAAGTTAATGGTCAAATTTTCTGTCAAAAAAACTATGATGCCTTGATTTTGACCAAACCGTTTAACGCGCAGGGTACAAAATCTCGAACCACGTTTTCCCTCTCAGACATCACCTTATTCGAAGCAGAAAGAAAAGTTATTGAAGAAATCAGAAACCGTTTAAAAAATATTAAATAAAAATAAAGAGTTTAAAATAACTCTTTTTTAAACTTTAAACAAAAAATGTCTAATTTCCATAGACGTCTTTTGGTGGGTGCGCGAGGACCAGGGACATGGTGACCTGTCCGATGGTCATCGGACCGCTTTAAAAAATATTTGCTATTTATGTAAACAAAAAACACCTCAATTTCAGAAGATGTTTTTTGGTGGGCGGCACAGGACTCGAACCTGTGACCTTTACAATGTCAATGTAACGCTCTAACCAGCTGAGCTAGCCGCCCAAAATCGTTATTATTATATCTAACATTTTTTTAATTTTCTTTCAAGTGTAATGTGTTTTGTTTTCTGTAATTTGCCATTTGACTTAATGCGCCTGGATAGACTTGCCTGTCCGTCTTGGGAAGAAACCATCAACCTCACATTATATACTAGACTAAAAAAAAATTATCGTCACTAAATGGACACAGATGGATTTGAACCATCAACCCCCACTTTATAAGAGTGGTGCTCCCTGCCTGCCGGCAGGCAGGTAACCAACTGAGTTCCGACGCTTCGATCTGGATCCCGACTTTTCGCTCATATTTTTTACCAATGCGCCTGGATGGACTTGAACCATCGACCCCGGGTTTATAAGACCCGTGCTCTGACCAGCTGAGCTACAGGCGCCTAAAATCTTATAAATTCTATGTTCAAAATAACATCTTTTGCTTGTTAAGACAATACCCTTGACAAATAATTTTAGCTGTGATATCCTAAGATATTGTCTCTCATTTTCAATTTTAATTAGTATTTATAGCCAGGCCCTGTCCCGGGCTTTGTTCTCCGCACAATCTATTTAAGTTCCTCACTTAACAGCATTGAAGGAGGTGAAGCGCTATGCGTGCGGTCATGCTCCACACGTTTTTTAATTTCTGATTCGGCGCCGGCACCTGGCAACCACCAAAAAATGTGGTCGCCGCCAGGAAAAGATCGCTGACCTCAAGGGCGGGCCCGCTCAACAAAAGCAC
>CAYSSY010000053.1:0-5785 GCA_964434055.1 uncultured Gammaproteobacteria bacterium
AATATTTCTTGAACAACAAAATTATACACCCCAAGTAAAGACGAAAGACTAACACTAATTACAAAGACAAAAACCGCTTTTAATTGGTTAAAATTAATTTTCTGTATTAACCAGATAAGTATTAAACCTTGAGCAAAACGCAATGACCAAAATAGGGCGACTAATTTGTCAGGTGACTGCAGAATTGATAAAAAACAAAAAACAGTTAACAAACAACAGACAACCAACAGCTTACGACCATAATTGCTTTTTACCTCAATGTCCAATAACCTATCTCTCTGTACCTTACTTGTTACTAAATTAATAAGATGACAAAATAATAAGATAATAAAAACTACATCAAAGCCATACAAACTTAAACGACCATACTCATATATTTCACCGCCAATTAAAGAATCGTGAAAAATCCACCGCGTCTGCCAGGGCAATAAAAAAATAAAAAAGTAAAACAAATATTCAATAATTTTTGTATTTTTTACTTTTAAAAAAAACATCTCTTTATCCAAAAATTTTTTTATAAATTCGTTTATCAATTTCAAAGTATCCTCGTTTTAAAATTTTGTCCTTATTCTTTTTAGCCCTTTCACCAGGAATTAATATTTCTCGTGTCCCTTTTCGCCTTCTTGATTTTTTTACATTCTTAACCAATTTTGTATTAGCCTCCTTGAATTTTTTAATATCAATAAACTTACTCGGATCAATGGCCACAAATAAAGCGCCGCGATAATATTTTTGATAATCATCCCCGGAACTCTTGATTAAACTATAACCGCTTGCCATATTGCTACCCACGAGAGAGCCGGTAAAAATTTCAAAAATCATATTCAAAGCTGCACCTTTATAACCACCAAAAGCTAAAACCGCATCAGCCAATTCTGGTTTTCTAGTAAACCTTCCCTTCTTGTCAAAAAATATATCCTCCGGTAATGAATAACCAAATAATTCAGCTACCCTTACCTCGCCCCAAGCCCGCTCACTAGTTGCCATGTCCAAAGTTATTGGCTCATTGTTAGTTGGTATTGATATACCTATCGGGTTTGTTCCAAAAATCGCATCAACCCCTCCATACGGTGCAACCGCTGAAGCTCCTCCATTTATCCATACTATTCCAATCAAATTATTTTTAGCTAATTTTTCTGCTTGTGTACCTGGCCTTAAGAAAGCACGAATATTATTCACCCCAACCATAGCAATCCCGTTCTTTTTTGCCTTTATTAAGGCCAATTTTATCGCTTTTTCCGCTACCACCTGACCGAAATACCCTCCACCGTCAATAAACGCGTAGGCATGACTATTCTTTTTGATTTGCCATCTATTATTTTTTATTTCATCAACAGAATCCAAAACCTTTGCAAAAGCCAACAAACCATGGGTGATCTTTCCCAACAACTCACCCTCAATATAATCGTCCACAATAATAATCGCCTCTCTCTTAGGGAGACTCTGATTGATTAACTTTTTAATCATTTTATTTCTAATTTTGTTAATTGTAATTTTTATTCTTTTCATTTTTTTTGCTTTATAATTTTTAGAGTGTTAAGATTAAATTATGGAAAAAAAATTCTCTGTTATAGTGGCAACATATAATAAAGTTGACTATCTAAAAAAATGTCTAAAAGCTTTGCTGGCTTTGAATTACGAACAATATGAAATCATCATTATCAACGATGGTTCAACTGATGGGACAAAAGAATTTCTAGATCAGTTACAAAATTTAAAAGTAATCATTATTCATAATGCTTCAAATCTTGGCACTTGTCATGCGCGCAATCTTGGCGCTGAAATGGCTCATTACCCGCTATTGGCTTTCACTGATCATGATTGTTGCCCTCACCCCGAATGGCTTAATGGATTTTCTAGAGCATTTGATAACATGGATACAATGTTTGCGTTTGGCGAAGTTTTTTATATAAATGAAAATTATCGCGGTTATTTTCCAGAAAGATTGGTTAGAAATCATAATGCCCGCTGGCCCATGGGCTGTAATTTAGCTTTTCGAACTGATATTTTTAAAAAATTAAATGGTTTTAATCCAAAATTATTTAAATACGGCAACGAAGACACGGAATTGGCACTCAATGCAGTTTCGCGCGGCTATCATTACCAACGTATCAGCAAAGCCATTGTTTATCATCAAGCCATAAATTGGACAGCTCAAACCCTCTGGCGATCAGCACAATATGCTTCTGTTTGGCCGCTCTTGAAGAAAATGTACCCGGCTGACTGGCAACACTTTAAACCAAAGGTCAAATATGGCTTCATTGTTAATGCTGAGGATTATCTTTATCTCATTACCCTGCCGGCATTAATTCCCTTCCTTTTAATAAGATATCTGCTGCATAATAAAACCGATCTGAAAATTTTCTTTGCCAAATGGCCTATTTGGCTAATCTTAAGAAGACTTTACATCTACCGCGAAGCAATAAAACAAAAAATTTTAATGATTTAAAATTACAGTAAATCGAACTTATTCTGTTGATTATAAAATAGGTTTCGACATTGTTCACGACTGTCGTTTTGGTGAAGCTTTAGCATTTTGTCATTGATGATTACATCCTTGTTCTGACGCGCTAAAATTTTCAACTTTTGATTAAGAATTTTTAATTGTATTCTTTTATAAACGTTTTCTTCGAATGTCGTCGTGGTGACGCGAAATATATTTTTTAACAGCATTAATATTGACTTTTGGGAAACAAAATTAAAGACCGGTGCTTGCCAATTTGGTAGATATTTTTTTAGCCATTCATTTTCCAAAAAAAATTTCTTTTCTAAATCATCCTCGGCGTATAAAATTAAAAACTGTGTCAGCCAATAAGCAAAGTGCGGGTCATTGGCTTGCTCTGTTTTATCTTTTAATAAGACCGGCTCCAAATTTAAATAGTCTTCGCTGATAAAAAAAGATAAACAGGCACGATTAGAAAACTTCTGTCTTTTGAAATCTGGACGCAAACCCAAAATTTTCATAAGTCCCGCACACCAAAAACGTGTTGCCCAAATTGAGCCTTTTCTGGCAATGATAAAAAAATCCAGATCGGCGTCTTCCTGGGCGTTTAAATAAGCAACATCACCGGTTAAAGCTATCATCTTCACCCAAGGAACAAAAGCTAAAATCTTGCCAATTAATCTGGCTCGTCTAATCTTTTTTAAAGATAATTCTCTTTTTAACTCTCTTAATTCAATAAGTTCTGAACGACCTTTTAGAAAGAAAAGACTATTTTTTTTTTCAAAGTACTGATACAAAGTGTTGGACTTATCACAAATAATTTTTTTAAATTCTTCGTGATCTAATTTATCCTGAACTTGATAATTATAAAGCCAAGACCATAACTCATTTTCGGTAAGAGGGTAGTCAAAAATATCAAAATAAAGAATTGTTTTAAGAATGGCCTTTTCCAGGTTAGTCATATAATCAAATTAATTTGCCTGACAAGTATACTGTCCTTCTGCTTCAATAATCTGTCCAATGGTTACATTATTTCTTACCCCTTTAATCGTGCCGTCAATATCATCTTTTTGAATGTCCGACAAATAATAAAATGGTTTAACAGAAAAATCAGGAATTAAACCCATTAAATATAGATCAATTTCAGAAAATCTTCTCAAAAGTCCGGCACTCGAAACAGTGCTCTGAAAAATACCACCGCTGTTTTCTTTTAGACCCCACCCACCTAAAGGAGAATTAAAGCTCACTAAATCACTCCAATGAATTCTGTCTTTCTTAATTAATGAAGAATTTTCTTGATCAAAGTTATCAAGAAATTTCGCCGAACCGCTCCAATGGTGCGCCAGCTCATGAATTAAATAACTCTGCGTTTGTTCTTGCTCACCAGCGGTGTCAATTTTGTATTTCCCAATATTGCCCATGTTGATAACTGCTTTGAGTTTACCTGCCGAACCATAATTAAAAGAAGAAAAAACAATATTTTTTCCATTGCCAGAAACAAAATTATTGATCACAATGTAATTAGCAATAAACTCTTCCTTAGTTAAAAAATTATTAAATAAGATAATGAAGTCATAGATATCTTGGTGTTGGTCATAAAAATCTAAGAGAATTTCATCTAGATGTATTCGACCGTTCTCGTAAGAAACCGGGGTAATAGCCACAGAATAAACAGCGTCTTGAGTATTGATATTTGATAAATTGTAAGTTGCCCAACTATAACTATTCGGCAAATCATTCTTTATGTTGTTTATTTTGTCTAAATCGGCTGCCTGAAAATTTTTATCATACAGAAAAACAACCCCTAAGCGCAGATTCTTATTTTCACAATCCTGTGTCGATTTATAAGGTAAAGCCAACATATCATTAAGAAAATGTTGTCGGCCCACAATTTCTTTGTTCCTGACTTTATAATAAAAATTATCTTGATTAATTGCATCAGATACTAAATAATCATTTGCTTCGACAGCTTGTCTATCACCAAATTTAGTCAAAATATTTTTGTTTTTCCAGTAATAATTGCCTTTAATTTTAACCAAAGCGCCGTCTGGTAAATCATTGGCTGTCTTAATAGGCTTATCAATGTAATAATCAAAAAAAAGTGAATTAGGTAAAGAAATAATTTTCTGCTCCCAGTTTTTACCATATAAAGATAAAGCTATGATTTCCGAACTCAAGTGTCTTAAAACACCCCCAGGAGAAACAGTATAGACTTTTGGAGATGTTTCAAATTTTATTAATGCTTTGCCAGGCTTAACTTTTATATTGGACGCTAAATCAAGACTAGCAATAAATTCAGGAGATAATGTAATAATTGAATCCAAATTTAACTTCCATGAATCAAAAACTGCACGATTAGGGAATGGATGTAGACTATTATCTTCCAGATAATAAACAGCTGGTGCAGTGGCAGACTTAACTAAACCACCGGCCTGAATATCTGTTGAAAATAAAAAAAAGCCAGCAATAGCCGTGCAAACTAAAATAATGCTTTTAAAACGCCTCAATACCATAAAAAATGATTAAAAATCTAACGATATCGATTAAGGGCAATTTTTTTGCCATGTTTTTTCTGCCACTTTTTTCTGGCTATTTTTTTCTTTTTATACATAAATATCTTATTTAATTCATTATTATTCTAACAAATTTTTTCTATGATGTAAAAATAAAATATATAAATAATTCACTAATAAATTTTCCTGTTTTTAACAATCAAAATCAACGCTATTATCCCCAATATTAAGCTCGACCACTGACCCAAGCGCCAAGCAAAAAAAATCGGCTGATAATCAATTCTTAATAGCTCCATAAAAAAACGCTCCAAACTATATAAAATTAAAAAAACAAAGAATACATTACCATAATTATAGAACGCAAATCTTTGTTCTGCTGATTTATTTTTAAGCCGCAACCAATGCATGATAATTAAAATTAAAAACAAAAATAAACAGCATAGACTCTCATACAAAAAAACAGGCTGAAAAAAAATGTAATTTTGATAACCAGCTAAACGGTTACTAAATTCAATGGGAATTCCCCAAGGTAAATTTGTTGGCTGACCATAAATTTCCTGATTAAAATAATTTCCCCAACGACCAATGGCAAGACCAAGAGCGACCGCTGGCGCTAATATATCGCTCAGTAAAAGACGCTCCGTATTATCTTTGCCAAAAAAATAAACAACAACAAGACCGCCAATTATCGCTCCATAAATTCCCAAACCGCCTTGCCAGAGATAAAAAAATTCCCAGGGTTGTCGCCAATAGTAGGTTATTTCTGAAAAAAAATGATAAAGACGGGCGCCAATCAAACCGGCTACGATAAGCCAGAAAAATAAATCCC
>CAYSSY010000053.1:5795-7093 GCA_964434055.1 uncultured Gammaproteobacteria bacterium
TTTCTTTTTGCCAACCATATTTTTGGCTAATTTTTAAGGTAATAAAAAATCCACTGGTGACAGCGAGCATAATTAACAAGCCGTACCAGTGGATTCTTAAAAAACCGATGCTAAAGATAATATTTTGAGGTAAATAAGTATGCAAAAACATCGGTTAAAAATTATTCAGCTAAAGACGACTGGTTATCAAATACCTGATTAGCATATTCCCAAAATTTGCCTTGTTCATTGGCGCATTCAGAAGCTTCGGCTGCTTTCTGAGCTTTGGGATGAATTTGACTTAAGGGAAAATGACGATAAACAACTCTGATTTGATCGCCATAATTTTGAATTAATTGTTCGACAGTATCATGGTGGCGGGAACAATAAGGACACTGAAAATCAGTATAAATAACCATTGTCACTGGCGCAGAGTCAGGACCCCAAACATGATCCTGTGAACTATCAACACTGATATCAACTAATTTTTCTTCGGCACCTAATTTTCGAGTATTATTTATAACACTATCAATCTCTTTCTTCAAATCCTCGAGCGGTAAAGCCCCGGCGATCAGACGACCGTTGATAAAACTTGCCGGCGTACCGTTCACACCTAAACTAGCACCTTGGTTGTAACTTGAACTAATTTTGCTAGCGTATTTATTGCTATTCAGACATTCACTAAATTTTGCTTCGTCGAGTCCAACTTTGCTGGCTAAATTATCAAAGATATTCTTTTCTTGTACGACATTATTATTTAATTGTTTGGTATTTTTATTATCCCCGCCACTAATTTTTCCATCCTTAAAAAGTAAGGTAAAAAAACCAACTGTCGAGATAACAGCAATACCTATTAATAAACCTAAAATGAAATAGGTTTTTTTAAGATTATTTTTTTCTTCAGACATAATTTAAACTCTTTTAATAAAGGTTTCTCCCCCCTCCTTGACGAGCCTTTAATTTTAATTATTTAAATTCATTAATTAGTTTTTCGACGATTATTTTCTGATCTAGTGTTTGCTCCACTAGAGGAATTTGTTCATTTAAATTTAGTTTATCTTCAAATGTCGGCCTTTGTTTTTGATAAAAAATTCCAATAGGTAATTTTTCTTCTTCTTGTATTTTCAGCCAAGCAGCCTGTCTATCACTGACATCGTGCTTTGTTTCTTGTAATTTATAAATTCTCTCCTGATACCAGCGGTTGGTATTTATTTTATTAAAAGTGACACATTCCTGGAAAATATCAACCAAGGCAAATCCCGGGGGGATAATCGCCGATTTAATCAATTCCGTTAAATGACTAATATCGCCAGCGAAGC
>CAYSSY010000054.1:0-6708 GCA_964434055.1 uncultured Gammaproteobacteria bacterium
AGCCGACAATACCAGCCTGCACTAATTCAATCAATCCCTGGCGCACAGCGGCAAAGATAATAATCAGTTCAGCTAGATTGGATAGGGTTACATTTAGCAACCCAGCGAGACCTTGCCCCAAATATGTGGTTAACTGTTCAGTCGCCTCACCCAGAATCTTGCTGATAATGATCAAAGCCATGGCCGAGCAGACAAAGCTCAGCACGGATTGGTGAGCAAAATAATGACTGAACATGGAAATGAAAATTGAGACAAAAAGGACGGCTAAAAGAATCCTTTCCAGATACTTACTGATAAGTTCTGATTTCATGATTAACTCCTTATGATAAATAAATTCAAATGTACAATTTTAAATTAAAAAAACTCACCATTTTTTCGCTAAAATGTCAAGGGTAAAAATATAAAAAAACCTAAAGACTATAAAAAAACAAGTCTTTAGGTTGAGATAGGTTTTGATCATGCAAGATCTTCAAACTGAAAGTGTGCCGTTGCTAGCTGCGCTGACCAGATTTAAGCGGTGCTCAAAGGCTGCTTGAGCAGCTAAAACATTACCTGACTCGCCGGACCAGGTGTCCATCGCTTCATCTTGTAAAGCGCGGGCAAATGAAAAGCTGAGGCGCCAGGGGGAGATATTTTTTTGATCAGCCTGAGCAATAGCATTCAGGCGCAGGGTTGCTTCATCGGGAGTCTGGCCACCGGATAGAAAGACAATTCCTGGAACCTGGAACGGAACGGTTTCGCGTAATACTTCAAGTGTCCGCTGGGCGATTAATTCATCTTCAACCGGCTGTGAAAATTCTTTGCCCGGCACTATCATGTTTATCTTGAGTAGTATTCGAGTAAGGTCAACTTCATCCTGACGCAGTTGATAAAAAAGATTCAACAGCGTCCGTCTGATCGTTTCAGCACATTGCTCGAGGGTGTGTTTGCCGTCTCTTACCACTTCGGGTTCGAGAATCGGCAGCAGACCATGGGACTGACAAATCTGCGCATAACGACTCAAGAGCCGGGAATTCAAAGCCAAGCATTCATTGCTGGGCAAATGTTTGGCAGGGTCAATTTTGATCACGGCGCGCCATTTAGCGAACTGCAAAGCCGGTGCTTCACTCAGGTAAAGACGCAACCGGTCCTCCAAATCAACAATACCGCCAGTAACTAACTCCGGCGAATCAGCAGACAGAGCTTGGGTACCCAGATCAACTTTGATGCCGGGAATTATTTTGGCCGTGGTTAAAAGCTCAACCAACGATTGATCACCGAGATCTGTTTTCTGAGTCAGTGTCTCGGCCTGTAAAATTACCCCGCTTAGATTCGTTTTGGTTGATTTGGAAAAACTGGTAAACAGCAGCTGCCGCCATTGCCGCCGCGTTTCAGGATTTTGCGGAATGTTTCGCGCCTGAAATCTTTTGTCGAGAGTCGCCGGACTTTCATCAGCCGCCAAAATACCTCTATTAATCAAACGACTGGCCACAACAGATAATTCTCGTTTCATGGAAATACCTCCTTTAAAAAAGGTTAAATAATTTATAACCACATAAAAGGTGCTCACCCTACTTTAATTCAAAAATTATTGACTGTCAAACATCTCAAAAACATGAACTATAAATATAAAGAAACTTGCCGCCTTAAATTTTAATTGTTAAAATTAAATTAACAGCATAATAATTAAAGAAAGAAACATATGAAGCAAAAATATCTTTTAGCGGCAACGATTGCCATTATCTTGATGCTGGCCGGCGCTGCCTGGTTTGTTTTTGGTAATAAAAAAGGCACCAACCAAACGCAACCGGCGGCAGATAATAATATCGCTCAAATTGACTTCAGTCAGTCTGCTTTCACTGATCCAGCAATGGTGGTGGCGGAAAAAATGCCAGAAACCAACCCTTTTAAGGTCGAAACAAACCCTTATGAAAGTTATACCAACCCTTTTAATCAATAACTATATGAAGAAGAATAAATTTCTATTTTTAACCGGTCTGATCTTAGGCTTAATGTTAGTTGGGGGTATGGCTATTGCGGCTGAAGAAATTAATCAAGACAATGAAAATGCCGCCAAGATTAGTTTCCCGATTACCGAACTTGGTAATTGCCCTGATAAAACCGCCTGCCGTGTTTATTGTGATCAACAGGAAAACATGCTTAAATGTTTAGACTTTGCTGAAAATAAATCTTTACTGCCAGCAGCGGAAATAAATATTGCCCGTAAAGCTGTCAAAAGAATTATGGAAGGCACTACTCCCGGCCAGTGCCAAGACAAAGAATCTTGCGAAAAATTTTGTAAGGGCAATGTCGAATCTATGACGAGTTGTATTGCTTTTGCTGAAGAGGTTGGAGCCTTACAAGGCTTAGAATTAGAACGGGCTAGAAAAGTTGCTCAGGCCTTAAAAAAAGGAGCAAGTTTACCTGGCGGCTGTACTGACGGAGCGAGCTGTGAAAGCTACTGTGCTAATGGTACAAATATTGATGTGTGCTTAGATTTTGCGGAAAAAGCGGAATTAATGAGTCCTGAGGAATTGGCTGAAGCTAAAAAAGTTGCACCTTTTTTAAAAAACGGGCAAACTCCCGGCAGGTGCCAGACAAAGAATGACTGCCAACTTTATTGTGAAGACGAGGCTCACTTTGAAGAATGTCTTAATTTTGCTGAAAGTGCCAATTTTATCTCAAAAGAAGAGGCTGAGTTAGCGCGTAAAACTGGCGGTAAGGGACCGGGAAATTGTAAAAACCAACAAGCCTGCCAACAATATTGCAATGATCCGAAAAATAATGCTGAATGTTTACAGTTTGCGAATCAATATGGCTTGATCACTCAGGAAGAAAAAGAACTTATGGAGAATGGGGTTGAGAAAATTAGAGAAGGTTTTGAAAAAATTCCCGCTGAAGCTAAAGCGGCAGTAGAAAGCTGTTTAGAAAGTGCTTTTAATGGCCACTATCAAGAAATTATGTCAGGTAGTTTGAAGCCAACCAAACAGCAAGGAGAAAAAATTGGCCCTTGTTTCGAAGACACTATGAAGAAGTATGCCGAAAGTCAGTTAAACAATGCCTTGCAAAATGCCAATCTACCAGCAGGGGTTAATCTGGAAGAAATAAAAAATAGCCTGCCGACCAATCGGCCACCGACTGACCAGGAAATTGAAGATTTAAAGAGCAAATATCAACCAACTGAAATACCAAAAATGCCTGAAGTACCAACAACTCCGCCAAGTACACCACCAACTGATATGCCACAGAACATTCCTCAAGGTTATGCACCGCAAAATGTTCCTCAAGGACCGCCCTGTTCGAGCGAAGAAGAGTGCCGCGCCATGTTCGGACAATAAAAAATAAAGACCTAAAAAACACCTTTAATTACTGAAGGTGTTTTTTGTATATAGATAAAATTAGATAAATAAGAGACGGCTATTAAAAAAGTAACTTAAATTAAAAAACCCTGAATCATTGAGCTGAATGGTCCAGGGGTTAATGTGTAAAAATAATGGAACGTTACTCTTCAAATAAGGCGAGCCTTGCTATTTGAGCAATAACATTCGTTTGGTTTGATGGAAGTTGCCGGCCTCAAAACGGTAGATGTAGATACCAGAGGCTTGACTCAGACCATTCCATATAACTTCGTGCCAACCGGCTTCTTTTTTAACATCAACCAATGTTACGACCTTTTGACCTAAGATGTTAAAGATTTCGAGCTTAACGTGAGTAGCTTCAGGTAGTGAATACTTGAGTCTGGTTTCAGGGTTAAACGGATTCGGGTAGTTGGCGATTGAGAATTCTTTGAGCAAAGTTGCTACTTGGGATGCGAGTTTCTTTTGCAGTCCCTGTTCCTTTAAGATTAAGCTGTCTACTCTCGTTGTGCCAACCACGTTGCCAAACCAGAACTCAATCACCACGTTGCCGTTGACTTGCGGCGTGAAGGAAGTGGAAATCATATGCCGGCCAGACTGCAGACTGCCCTGCCACCAGAGATTCTGCCAGCACCAACAGCCGTAGTATTGATAATTGGTCAAATAAAAAGTGCCGGTTATGCCAGTGCTGTTGTTAAAGAGAGCGCAGACATCATAGGTCGTGCCCGAGTCAACGCTGACGACTTGAGAAAACCTGACATCATTGTTGGAGCTTTGTGCCTCATCATTGGTTACTTGCAGAGAGTATTCACCCCAGAGCGCGTCGTCAGTAAAGGTTACTTTTCCGTTAGGCGTCCGGTACCAACCATTGATGCCCGGGTAATCACTAATAAATGTCGGGTCGTTGGCTTGGCCGTTGGTAAAGAGGTTGTTGGGCGAGTCGGTGTAATCTTCCGGTGGTTCTGACGGAGTATCCGTAAACGTAAACCTTAGGAAAACACTGTCGTCATCGCAACTCTCGTCAGACCAGATCCAGTGAGCTTGGGATGAAGGAAAACCGCTTGAATTCTGATACCAAGGACTGATGCCGTAAGTTCCGACACTCGTCGCATTTGACCAAGCAGAGTCGTCGAAGCTCACTTCTGTCCAGTTGCTCTGCAGAGTCGTTGAGACCTTCCAGTTAGCGCTTGAAAGATAGGTATTGTTAGAAGAAGTTGTAATGTGAGCGATAAAGGAAGCGATACCGTAATCATCTTTGGCTTTGACGGCGATGACGTTTTCACCTGGGATCACTGGGGCTTGATATGTGTGAGCTGTTTCCCAGTCAGAATCTTCAGCACCCATACTATTTCCGTTAATCCACATCTGGAACCTGTTATCGCAGGTAGCGATGACGGTCATTGTTGGCGTCGCGTCGAGATCCGTAATGATGACGTTATCAAAGTAAGCGATTTGTTCGTTAACGCCAAAGACGACCTGACCGGCGTTTAAGGAAGTCGTGCTCACTGTTGACATATTGATCGTCGAGCCAGAACCATTGACGTTGGTAAACTTCAGCGTGTCATCGTTAACCGAGAAACGATATCGGCCGGTAGAAAGCCCGATGTTTTGCCGTAAGAGTTCGGTGCCTTGGCTGCTTGAGATCCGAGTTATCCTGACGTGTTCTTGCTTCTGATTTCTAGTGTCTCCAGCAATAGCGAGTTGATAGGCATTACCTTCGTCAGTGTAGCGCAGGAAAACGTAGGTATCACGGTTAGCTTCACCAGGATCACCGACTGACCAGTCGAATTCAACCGAAGCGTTGGTTAGACTGCCAGCACCGGTTGCCCAAGCACGGCCGTCAGATGAGGGAGTGTAGACCTTAAGCTTGTAGTTATCGATTAAGGCACCTGCATTAACATCCCACTCGTCTCCTAAAACTCCGTCGTTAAAGTCATCGGAAAGCACGACTTCACCTTGATAGGCTGTGACGGGTAAAACCAGTGAACCAGCGTTGGAAGCGATAATGAGCGTGTCAGAGTACGAGCCACAGGCCATGTTTTCACGGTCAAGAGAAACAACGATGCTGTCGCCGGTGACTCCAGTGGTACTCGAAAGATCAAGCCACTCCGGACCTGATTCCTTGTGCCAAGCAATGGATTCACTGGAAAGCGAGCTTAAGTGCAGGGTGATGTCTGTTAAGTCAGAACCATAGTCTAAAGCGGATTCTTCGGCAGCGAGTAGATTCGCTGTTACACCGTCCACAATGACGCTATCCAACCAGGCGATTTCCTCGTTAACACCAAAACCGACTTTGCCGTAGATAAAGGTGGTATCTGTCCGATTGCCGGAATCAAAGTTGGTGCTGTCACTTGCATCGACTAAACGCATGGTGCCGCCTGAATAGGTAAGATGATACCGTCCGTTAGGCAAAGCGCCGTTTTGCGTCCAAAGCTTGGTTTTTGTGCTATTGACGTATTTGGCGAGTTCAATGTAGTTGGTATTGTCAGAGTCTTCGTGGTTATGCCAGGCGTAGTAGTTTTGAGGATCATGGTAGCAGAAATATATTTCCGTATCCTCATTACCGCTAGTTGAGCCGCCTTTGTCAATGCTAAAGGTCATGTCGACTGCAGAAAAGTTTGCACCAGACCCACAAAGCATAGCTTGCGATAATCCATGGTATTCTGCAGCGATCTTTAATCTCCCGTTATCCAACCCTGAAGCACCTTCATCGCGATCAAGTAGCTGCCAGCCGTCATAGTTGCTGGTGAAGTAGTAACTTTGTTCTGTAGCCCATGTTGAATAGACTTCACAGGAGACAACGATGATCTTTGAACCAGCGTTGGAGTTGACGGTGATTGAACCTTGATGGACACCGGCGGATAAGCCTGACCTGCTAACAGTCACAGTAACTTCGTCATCGCTTTCACCAGAACTCGGACTACAAGTAATCCAGTTATCTGACGGGCTGGTGTTCCAGTTAATATCCTCTGGTGAAGTCTCTGAATCAATAGTGAAAGTCAGTTCGTCGCTGATCAAACCGAAATCCAGATTATCTGTAGACAGGGTCATAATTTGACCAGAAATAACACCTCCACCAGAACCATCACCAGGAATAATCGCATAAACCCCCACTGATTCAGGAGTACCATTACCAGAAACAGTATAAGCATAAGTGTTACCTGGCACAATCGTTTCGTCGGCGTAACTGGTTTGAGAGACTTGAGCTATTTCTTCACTATTCCGGTAAACCTTGTAAGGTGATGCACTTGGTGAATTAGCATCCGACCAGCTTAAATCCACGTGATCGTCATCAACAGTCGCTGAAAGACCATTTACTGCCACTGGACTTGACGGTGGGGTTGTGGTGAGATCAATAAATTGGTTATTGCCT
>CAYSSY010000055.1:0-4796 GCA_964434055.1 uncultured Gammaproteobacteria bacterium
ATCAAGACCCAGTTGCCGGTGTGCTGCCGTAGTGACGATTTTCAGTTTCCCAAATTGAGTATCTTGATTATTAATCATACAAACCTCCGATTTTAATGGTATAAAGATTATTTCTTATGCACTAAGTTTAACACTTATTTTTAATTTGGCAAGGAGGCAAAAAAAAGGTAAAATATATTTATGGATAATGTTTATCACCAGGTTAGACGAGGTCCGCGCAGTCATTTACTTAACAAAGCAGTAAAAATACTGCTTATTTTAAGTGGCATATTTATGTTTGCCGGCGCCATGACCATGCCAATTTACGCAATTTTTGTGGAAGAAATCGGCGGCGGAATTACCACAGCATCCACTTCATACGCCTTGTTTTGGTTAGTGGCCGGCATAGCGACTTTCTTTACTGGTTATATTGAAAACAAAATGAAAGAAACAGAACTCGCGATTATGTGGTCTCAGTTTATCTTAGGTATTGCTTATGTGATGTATTTTTTTACTGAAACAGTTGACACGCTGTATATTGTCCAAATATTATTAGGTATTGGCAATGCTTTCTATTGGCCGGCATTCCATTCAACCTATAGTAAGCATATTGAGAAAAAAAAATCAGCTGAGCAGTGGGGTTTTTATGATGCTTTGGCATATCTAGTGCCGGCAATAGCTGCCGCTTTGGGCGGTTGGTTGGTAGAGGCTTACGGCTTTCATTCAATTTTCGCAATCATGGCAGCACTATCATTTTTTAATGGTTTTTTTATTCTTGTATTGCCTCGAAAAGTTTTATAATCAATGAATTTAAGGCCTTTACTAACAAATAAAAATCTGCTAAAATAGCTGAATCAATTATGTTAAGAATTTTTATAAAAATATGTCTTTGTTGACGAAAATTTTTGGTGACGCTAATGAGCGCCTGATAAATAATTTAAAAATCAGAGTAACAGAAATAAATCAGCTTGAAGAAAAAATCAAGCTTTTTTCTTATGATGAAATGCGTTCGCGAACGCAATTTTTTAAACAAGAACTTAAAGATAAAGACTACGAAACGCAGCAGAAGCTTTTAGAACAAATTTTGCCAGAAGCGTTTGCCTTAGTCCGTGAAGCAGCCAAGAGAGTTCTCAAACAGCGGCATTATGATGTCCAGCTAATGGCAGGTTTAGTTTTTCATCAAGGAAAAATTTCTGAAATGAGAACAGGTGAAGGAAAAACTTTATCAGCCACTTCAGCTCTTTATTTAAATGCTTTGACAGGTCGAGGCGCGCATCTTATTACTGTCAATGACTATTTAGCAAGACGTGATGCTGTTTGGATGGGCCAAATTTATGATTATTTGGGTTTAAGCATCGGCTGTCTAAATCACGAACAATCATTTATCTTTGATAAAGCGTATAAAGAACAAGAGGTAACTAATGAAAACAAAGAAATTGAAAGTTATAAAATTAGACAAGAGTTTCTAAGGCCAGTTAGTCGTCAGGCTGCATATCAGGCGGATATTACTTATGGAACCAACAATGAATTCGGTTTTGATTATTTACGAGATAACATGGTTCAAAGCAATCTTAATAAAGTTCAACGTGAGCTTTATTTTGCTATTGTTGATGAAGTCGATTCGATTTTGATTGATGAAGCTCGAACGCCGTTGATTATCTCAGCACCTGATTCAGAACCGACGGAAAAGTATCGTCAATTCGCTCGACTAATTTTACAGCTTAAAGAAAATGATGATTTTAATATTGATGAAAAAATGAAAGCAGCGACATTGACTGAGGGAGGTATAAAAAAAATGGAAAAGCTTTTAGGTGTTGAGAATATTTATACCGAGCGTGGCATTAAAGATGTTCACCATATTGAACAGGCGTTGCGTGCCCAGACACTTTTTAAAAAAGATCGTGATTATGTGGTAAAAGAGGGCGAGGTTATAATTGTTGATGAATTCACCGGACGTCTAATGTTTGGTCGGCGTTACAGTGAGGGTTTGCATCAAGCCATTGAGGCCAAAGAAGGTGTTAAGGTACAGCAGGAAAGTGTGACCATGGCGACTATTACTTTTCAAAATCTTTTTAGGATGTACAAAAAATTGGCTGGTATGACCGGTACAGCCGCAACCGAAGCAGAAGAATTTTCAAAAATATACAATTTGGACGTGATTGTTATTCCTACTAATAAACCAATGGTGAGAGTTGATAAGAGCGATGTTATTTATAAAAGCAAACACGCCAAATATCAGGCCATTATAAAGGAAATTAAGGAGCGTCATCAGTTAGGACAACCAATTTTAGTTGGCACAATTTCCATTGAAAACAATGAGGAATTGTCTAATTATCTTTTGCGTGAAGGTATAGATCATCAAGTTTTAAATGCAAAGCAACACGAAAAAGAAGCAGAAATCATTGCACAAGCTGGAAAGAAGGGAGCAGTGACTTTGGCTACTAATATGGCTGGGCGCGGAGTTGATATTATTCTTGGTGGCAATCCGCAAGATCAAAATGAATATCAGGAAATACTCAAGCTTGGCGGTCTGCATGTTATTGGTACGGAACGGCACGAGTCTCGTCGTATTGATAATCAGCTGCGCGGTCGAGCTGGCCGGCAAGGAGATTCAGGATCGTCACAATTTTTTGTTTCGACTGAGGATGATTTAATGCGAATTTTTGGTGGTGAAAGGTTAAAAAATATTATGGATAGACTCGGATTGCCTGAAGATATGCCCATTGAGCATAAACTAATTTCTCGGACTATTGAATCTGCCCAAAGAAAAGTTGAAGGCTATAACTTTGATATCCGCAAACATTTAGTGGAATATGATGATGTAATTAACAAACACCGGGAGATGATTTATAAAAAACGCAATGAGATCATGGCTGACTTTAGTAAAGTTGGCGGAGTGATAGGTGAGCAGAAGGAAGAATCATCAAACAAGCAAAAAATTCTTGATTATGTCGCGGAGGAAATCGAACAAGTGGTAATGTTTCACACCGCGAGCGACAATGAAAATACTTGGAATATTGATGAAATATATGAAGTCATGGACACGATTTTTCCCGTGCCGCTTGATGTTAGATTGAAATTAAGTGATATTCAGGAAACGGCTGGCGATGCTTCTGATGATGCTAAGGCGCGAACCAAAATTATTAATTATTTAATTGATTTGTCCATTAAACAATATAATACGCTAGAAGAAAGAATTAATAATAACCAACTGTTAAAGGAACAATTAAAGGAAGTTTTGCCAATGCGTTTAATTGAGAAGAATATTCTTTTGCAGGCAATTGATTTGTTGTGGGCAGAGCACATTGATGTTTTAGATCATTTGCGACATGGTATTGGTTTAAGAGGGTATGGTCAGCGTGATCCTTTAGTAGAATACAAACGTGAAGCTTATCAGATGTTTGTTGAATTGATGAATAATATTAGGAAGCAGGTGGTTTATGCGATTTATAAAATTGGTTTAGTATCGGAACAAGGACAAATGACAAATTTCAATCCAACGAACTATCAAAGGCTTGTAGAAAAAGGTGCCGCTAAAACTAGTGCTGATCAAGGTGGTCGGCAATTTGGTGGTGTTAAATCTGAAAGTCCCAAATTAAGTACGGCAAAAATTACTAAACTCGGTGCTACTGCCGCCGAAGTTGTAACAACGGCGGTTAATACGGCTAGTGAGCAGACAGAGGCTAAGGTGGGTCGCAATGATCCGTGTCCCTGCGGCTCAGGTTTAAAGTACAAGAAATGTCATGGAAAATAAAATATTATGCATTTAAACGAGGAAAAGCTTAAAGAAATAGCCAAACCATACTTTGCTACAGCTAGAGCTGGCGATTGGGAACATGCGCTTAGAGTGGTAAAGTGGGTGAAAGAATTAGGGAATAGTAGAGAAGATTTAAATTTGTTAATAACTGCAGCATATATTCATGATATTGGTTGGTCAGGAATAGCACCGAAAGGAAAAATAGATTTTGAAGAAATGATCAAGTTAGAACCTAAAGCAAACGCAAATTCTACAAAACTAATATCTGAAGTTCTGATCAAGTTGCAGTTTGGAGATTCAGAAATCCAGACAGTAAACAGGTTTGTAGTGGCAGCAGATAAGCATCGATCAAGTCAAGAAGATGAAGCAATTCTTGTTGACGCTGATAATCTGAGTAAATTATGTCTTGAACACCTACAGGAAAAATATCAACCAGAAAGTTTTTCTAAGTTAATTAATTTATGGAAAACTGAACTGACTGATAGAATAAAGACACAGAAGGGTAAAGAACTATTTCCGAAGCTTTTATCTGAATTAGAGATAAAAGTCCTGCAGGTATAGGAATAAGATCAAAAAATATCCATGGTAAATAAAAATATTAAAATTTGTAGTGCGTGTTTAATGGGAATTAAATGTCGCTATAATGGTAAAGATAAAATAAATCTCAAAGTTATTAATTTATCTAAAAAAGAAGTTTTAATACCTGTTTGCCCGGAACAACTAGGTGGTTTAGGTACCCCAAGAGAAGCCGCAGAGCAAAAAGGTAAAAAAGTTTTTACAAAATCAGGTAAAGACGTAACTAGATATTTCAATAAAGGAGCCCAAGAAGTTTTAAAAATAGCCAAGCACTATCAAGTTAAAGAGGTAATTTTTAAACAAAAAAGCCCATCTTGTGGAAGTGGTCAGGTATATGATGGAACTTTCGCTAACAGAATTATCGGAGGTGATGGCGTAACTACTTTATTATTGAAGAGAAAAGGAATTAAAGTCAAAACAGAAAACGACTTGTAATTTTTATCAATAAAAAGTGCTATTTTTTTCATGAAACACTATGATTGGT
>CAYSSY010000055.1:4806-6450 GCA_964434055.1 uncultured Gammaproteobacteria bacterium
GGAATAGTATCACCAGATCATATTATTGGAATAATTTCTTTGGTGGAGAAAAAATAAAATGCCTTAGCAAATCAATGCTGCTATGATCGGCCTTAAAAGAGGTACAGTTAAATTAGTTAAGCATAACATCAAATGGCAGGATAGCTTCAATCAGGAGGCAAAAAAAATACGGGAAATTTTAGGCAAAGACTTATTAGACATTGAGCATATAGGCAGTACTGCCATTAAAAATATTTTAGCTAAACCAATTATTGATATTGGTTTGGTTGTGTCTTCATTTAAAAAGTCTAAAATTTACATCCAAAAACTAGAAAAAATTGGTTATAATTTTAAAAAAGATGATCATCATAGCGAGAGGATGTTTTTTACTAAAGGACCAGAAAACAAGAGAACGCATTATCTTCATTTAGGAGAACAAGGCAGCGGTTATATTGAGGACATGATTTTATTCAGAGATTACCTTTGTAGATACAAAAATATTGCCAAGGAGTATTCGCGGTTAAAAGAGAGATTAGCTAAGAAATATTTTGATAAACGAGAAATTTATACCGCTAAAAAAGAAGAATTTGTCAGTGAGATAGTCAAAAAAGCAAAATTTACACCCGTTACAAAAAAAATTTTGTTGACATCCGGCGGTATGGATATTCGGGATGAAATTATTAAAATTCTTCCCAAACCAATAAAAGGACTTCGAGTTGCTCAGATTATTACTGCTGGTGTCCCTAAATATAAAGGCGAACCGCCTTACGCTCAAAACGATAAAAAGATTTTGGAATTATTAGGGATGGTTGTTACAAATATTGATATAAAAGGTAAAAATCAAAAAGAGTTAGCTAACATTTTCAGAAATCAGGATATTATTTATGTTCAGGGTGGTAATTCTTTTTATTTATTAAAGGCGATGAAAGAAAGCGGCTTTGATCAGTTGGTAAAAAAGTTAATTAAGAATGGAGTAATATATATTGGTGTCAGTGCCGGAACATGCGTCGCTTGTCCAACTATTGAAATGGTAGAATGGGGAGAGCAAGACAAAAATTTTGTTAATTTAGGAGATTTATCAGCGTTTAATTTAGTGCCTTTTTTAATTCGTGTTCATTATAAACCCGAGCAATATAAATTTATTAAAGCATATTCACAAAAATCTCAATATGCTGTTCGCGCTTTAACTGACAAACAAGCATATTTAATAATTGGTAATCGGGTAACTTTAGTTGGCCGGGGTAGAGAGCATTTATTTCAATAATATTATTATGTCACAACAGATATTTAAATCTAAATTAGGACAAATAGATTATACGGATAAAAAAATTGCTCCGGTGATTAATTGCATTGTTAAATATCAAGATAAAATATTAATTGTGCAACGTGCAAAGAAGATGCATTTTTATCCTAATCTTTGGAGTGGTGTTTCTGGTTTTTTAGATGATCGGAAAACTATCCGTCAAAAAGCACTTGAAGAAATCAGTGAAGAATTGGGATTAAATGAGGAAAATATTATCTCTTTGCATAGAGCTAAGCCCATTAAACAAGTTGATAAAGATTATCATAAGACTTGGCTAGTGAACCCTGTATTAATTGAAGTTAACACTAATAAAATAAAGTTAGATTGGGAAGCACAGAGGTACCGATGGATTTATATTGATG
>CAYSSY010000056.1:0-6112 GCA_964434055.1 uncultured Gammaproteobacteria bacterium
AACTATGGCGAACGCGCCTATGACATCTATTCCCGGCTCCTTAAGGAAAGAATTATTTTTTTAGGCAATGCCATTGACGACCAGGTGGCCAATACTATCATCGCCCAGATGTTATTTCTGGATTCACAAGAAAATAAAGACATTAAACTCTATATTAACTCCCCAGGTGGAGCGGTGACTGCTGGTCTCGCCATCTACGACACAATGCAGTATGTCAAAAGTCCGGTGACAACAATCTGCGTTGGATTGGCTGGCTCGATGGCAGCAGTGCTCCTGTCAGCTGGCGAAAAAGGCAAACGTTTTGCACTGCCGAACAGCGAAATCCTGCTCCATCAGGTAATGGGTGGCGCTGAAGGTCAAGCAACAGATATCAAAATTCGGGCTGAACAAATTCTTAAAATTCGTGATCGAATAAATAAAATTCTTGCCAACCATACCAGCCAATCACTGGCCAAAATCGAAAAAGACACCGACCGCGATTTCTTTATGTCAGCTGAAGAAGCTAAAAAGTACGGCGTTGTTGACAAAATAATTGCTTAAATTGAAAATCTTTAGAACACCCTTAATATTTTATTAGGGTGTTTTTGTTTGACAACATTTGGTTGCTGTGCCAAGATTGATTGGTTAAATAAACCTTAACAGATCTAATGTTCTAAGGAGGAAAACCGATGTTAAAGAAATGGTTCCAAAAAATACGGAATGAAGCGACTTTTAAACTCCAGCTCTGGCAGCGACCCAAAAAAATTACACTTGCCTTAACTGGTGCCCGGGCTGACATTATTTTTGGTTATAATGACACACAAGCGCAAACTTATTTTTATATCATCAACTTATCACTCAGTAACAAAAAACCTGTTGAGTACCGCCTGTCAATGACATTGGACAATGGTTACCATAATATATTGCAGGCTGATTTATACCGGTTGCTACTAAAAAAGCAGGGTAATAAATTTACCCTTTCCTTACTCCAAGAAGACGATGACTGCGCTGAATTCCAACTGACCCATCCGGAAATGCTCTGTCAGCCACAAACAAACCGCCGGCTAATTTCAGAACACATCAAGATAACCGTCTCTGTTAAACCTTGGCTAAACAACACTCTATCAATTGAGTGCCAAGCCGGCAATGATCAGCGCCTGATTCTCATGTCAGATGCCCCGGGCACGAGCATTTTAGAATCATTTGAGGCAATTGCTAACTACAAACTTTTTTTCTCAATTACTGAAGATCTAAGATTAATCGTCACTCTTTATCAAAGATAAACCTGAGTCATCAAACTCAGGTCTTTTTATGCCATTTGCAATTTTTTTTGCTTTATGTTAGAATAATTTCAGTAATATTAACAATTAATTTAGAGAACTTTTCTGCTTGTTATTTAAAGTAGTCAAGTCTTCAATAAGCAAGTCTTTAGGCTAAATTTTCCGCTATTATTGTTTAGATTTATATTTATATTGAAAATGCCAGAACAGACTAATTAGTTACTATGGAAATTTTCTTTCAATTTATTAAGCAAATAAAAATTAAATATCTAAGATAAAAAGATTTAATAATCTTAAATTTTAAGTTGAAAGAATAAACATAATTTTATCCTAAAAACTCCTCACCAGCTTATTGAGACGGGAGTTTTTTTATTACTCCAGAGATACGAAACAGACACAGAAAACAACTCTTTCATTATGATAATTATATGACAGCTATGGTTTTATTTTTTGCCGGACTGATCCTGGGCCTGACTGCTGGCTATTTAGCCCGCAAAGAGGTGGCCTTAAGGCAATCCCAATCAGCTGAGGCAAAAGTCACTAAATTATTAGATGAAGCCAAAGCCAAACAAAGAGAAATTCTTTTGGAAGGCAAAAATCGGGCAATTAAAATAATTGAAGACGCTAAAAAAGAAGAACAAGAGACAAAAGTGGAACTGAAAAACATGCAAAAGCGGATGGAAAAGAGAGAATCTCTGTTTGACCAGAAGATTTTGGAATTTGAAGAAAAACAGCAAAAGTTGGTGGAAAAAGCGAAAAAAGTCGAAGACATCAAAACGGAAATAATAAAAATAAAAGATGAGCAAATAGCTAAGTTAGAAAGAATTTCTGCACTCACAAAAGATGAGGCTAAAAAAGTGCTCTTGGAAAACACGGAAAATCAGGTTAAAGAAGAACTTTTCTCTCGAGTGCGCAAACTGGAGCAACAAGCCACTGAAGAACTAGAAGCCAAAGCTAAGGAACTTTTATCTAACGTCATTGAACGCTGTGCTTCGTCACATGCCGCCGAAACGACAACAACCACTGTCAACTTGCCAAATGATGAGATGAAAGGCAGAATTATCGGAAAAGAGGGGCGAAATATTAAAACCTTAGAACAGTTGGCTGGAGTGGAAATTGTGGTTGATGAAACCCCAGGCACTATTTGGATTTCCGGCTTCTCCCCAATTAGAAGACAACTCGCTAAAATAACTCTTGATAAATTAATTAATGATGGCCGGATTCATCCGGGTCGGATTGAAGAATCTTACGAACTAGCTCGTAAAGAACTGGCGATTGATATTAAAAAAGCTGGCGAAGAAGCAACTTATGAAGTTGGCGTAGTTGGTCTTGATCCAAAATTGGTTCAAATTTTAGGTCGCTTAAAATACCGCACTAGTTATGGCCACAATGTTTTAAGGCACTCGGTTGAGGTTGCTTTACTTGCCGGCATGCTGGCTGAGGAACTTAACGCTGATGTCTCGATTGCTAAAAAGGGTGGTTTGCTACATGATATTGGTAAAGCGGTTGACTATGAAGTCAAAGGCAGCCACACTGATATCGGTCAGGATATTATGAAAAAATTCGGCCTACCTGAAGAAGTGGCCTATATTTCCGTTGGTCATCATGAGGATCATCCCAAAAGCCTAGAAGGTATTATTGTTAAAGTAGCTGACGCCATCTCTGGCGCCAGACCTGGTGCCCGCAAAGACACCTACGAGCAATATGTTCAACGATTAGAAGAGCTGGAAAATCTTGCTAAAGCCTTTACTGGTGTTGATAAGACTTATGCCATCCAAGCCGGCAGAGAAATTAGAATCTTTGTCAAACCTCAGGAAGTTGATGATTGGAATGCTCAAAAATTAGCACGCGATATTGCTAATCGCATTGAGGAAGAATTAAAATATCCCGGTGAAATTAAAGTAACTTTAATTAGAGAAACCAGGATTATTGAATACGCCAGATAATAAATAAAAAAATATGGCTTCAAAAACTCCAATAAAAATCCTGTTCTTCGGCGACATTGTTGGTAAAATCGGACGGAAAGCACTGGCCCAAATTCTGCCTCGTTTAAAAAAAGAATTCAAACCAGACTTAATTTTGGCTAACGGTGAAAATCTTGCTCACGGCAGCGGTTTTACCAAAAAAACCGTGGAAGAAGTCCTGGCTTTAGGTGTCGACCTACTAACTTCCGGCAATCATTTCTCCAAAAAAGAGTTCAAAGAGCTAGTAACTGACAACGATTACAAAATTTTAAGGCCAGCTAACTACCCACCGAGTGTTCCTGGTGTGGGTTATAAAATTCTTAAGGTTAAAGGCAAAAAAGTAATTATTATCAATCTTATTGGCCGAGTTTTTTTTCGTGAAAACTTTGACTGTCCTTTTCGCAAGTTTGATGAATTAAAAAATTCGCTAAAATTAAATAAAAATGATATAATAATTGTAGATTTCCACAGTGAAGCGACTTCAGAAAAAGTTTCTTTGGGTTGGTATCTCGACGGACAAGTCAGCGCGGTTTTGGGTACACACACCCATGTGCCAACCTGTGATTTAAGAATTTTAACTGAAAAAACGGCTTATGTCAGTGATTTGGGAATGGTGGGCGCGCGAGACGGTGTTATCGGCGTGGCTAAAGAAGGACCGCTGCAAGGTTTTTTGCAACAGTTGCCCGGACAATTCACTATTCCAGAAAAAGGCTGGGCAGTTATCAATGCTGTTTTTCTAGCTATTAACCCAAAAAATGGTAAAGCTGAAAAAATATCTCGTGTTGATCGAATGTTAGAAATTAAATAAATCCAACACTTACTTCTAACCATTTGAATTAAATTCTTATTATAAGTTAGTGTTGGATAATAATTTTCAAGGTCGATTCCCAATTAAGGCGTACCAAAGATAAAAGCGCACGCCATTAACAAAAAACTATGAACAAAGCAGAACTTATTGAAGCGCTCGCCGCTAAAACGAGCGTTGACAAAAAACAAGTTGAAAATATTCTTGATACTTTCGAGGCCCTAGTTTATACTACCTTGAAAACTGGCGGTGAAGTAACTCTCACTGGCTTTGGCACTTTCTCGGCCAAAGTCCGCGGCGCCAGAATGGGCGTCAATCCCCAAAAACCATCGGAAAAAATCCAAGTACCAGCAGTGACTGTGCCAAAATTTAAAGCAGGCAAAAATTTTAAGGAAGCTTTAAAAAACTCTCAATCAGCTGAAGAAACACCTGTTATTGCAGAACCGACCCCAGAACCGGTTGCTGAAATTCCTGATGTCCAGTAAAAATTCGTTTTAAAAAAACCCGTTGCTTAAAGCAAGGGGTTTTTTGATTTAAAAAAAGCGTTTGCCAGTCTTACGACCAGCAAGCGCTTGAACTTACTTCATGATGGTGAATTTCTTTGTTGCATGGAAAGTGCCCGACTGGATGCGGTAGAAATACATCCCGGAAGGTAATTCCTGCGAACTGAATTTCACGGTATGGCTGCCGGCTTCAAGTTCCTGATCAACAAGCTTGGCGACCAACTGACCAGACAGATTGTACACATTAAGACTGGTCAGTCCGGGCTCGCGCAGTTGGAATGCAATGACAGTTTCGCCATTGAAAGGATTGGGATAATTCTGGGCAAGCTGGTATTCACAAGGTGATGACTGTTGTTCTGAAATGCCTGTGAAAACGCCGGAATAAGTCAACACCTCTGCCAAGTCAAACATCTTCAGACTGTCTTTATCCGTATAAACCCAGAAATTGGTGATGTCGACCCGCGAACTGCCAGCTCCTGTCGGCCAGAAAGCAATAGTGATGGCCTTATCGCCGCCAATTAATGCTCCACCTACCGGGGCTTTGAACTCTACTTTGGCAGTGCCAAAACTCGGATCAAATTTCAACTCCCCTAACTGTTTCAAACTGACACGTAATAACCGCAGATACTGGGGGTCATGCTTGATTGTGAATTTAAATTTCGTGACACCTGAACGAATCAGCTCGCCAAGACGAGTATTGAGATAGACGAGGCCTTCCTCTGCAATCTGGAAGTAGCGGATAGTATTACTATAAACATAAATCTTGGACAACTGACTTTGCCGGTAAATGGTGTACCGCCGCTGATTCTCGATCAGACGGCAGTTGGGTTGCATGACACCAAAGTCAAACGTAGCTGCACCATCAGCGCCAACAATACTAGTAGCCCAATAGACCGAAGAGTCGCTCGCCTGCTGCTTGACACATAATCGCTGTCCTATAGGTGCTGTATTTTTTGGCCAGGCAACCAAGAGCCTGCTGTCCAGTAAGTAAAAAAATTGTCCTTGATGCCAGAGATCAGCCGCCGCTCCATCCTTGGTAAAATAGATCTTTTGGTTGGCTGAAGCGTCGACTCGACCCAGCCAGTTCTGACCCACGGTTTTGACATCCAAACTCATCTGGCAGTCAACTGACACGTCATAAACCGCGCCAATGATCATTACCCGGATACTATCGCCCAGGTGCAAGGATACGGGGTTAAACTTGAATACAGCTTCATCAGTGGTCTGCGAAACAAGCTTACCTTCCTGATAGTCTATTGAACTCCGCCACAGCAAAGCGCGAAGACTGCCAAACTGCAGTGGGTGAGCCTTAGTAAAAATTCCTCCACTTTCTCCACTCGGAAAAGTGTTATCCCGCGCTGTTGAAATCTCAATTGATTCAACAGTGCTGATACGGCCAGAATTCTTGAGTACACCTTGAAAAAGATAGTACTCCCCTTTTTGGAACTCCAGATTCCAAACGCCATTGGGAAAATCAATCAACTTTTGCGGCGTCAGGATCCATCCCTCTGTCTGTGCTAAAACAGCACTTGCCATTAAGCACAGAACCCAAATCACCACAACCATTTTTTTCATGGTTTC
>CAYSSY010000057.1:0-6095 GCA_964434055.1 uncultured Gammaproteobacteria bacterium
AAAAAAGTTATCAACATGTTGACATTTAAATTAAATGATTTATATTTTAAGTAATAATTAATTTTTTGTGGAGCGCGAAAGTTTTTTTGATGAACAACTTGTCAAATAGTAAAGTTTCTAGTACAAGCAAAAAAAATATTCCCCTAAAATACCCTAATAGAGAAAACAAGGTTAATTTAAGATATAATCAAAAAAAAATAAACATAGTCTATCGGACAACAAATGATAGTTTCGAAATCAAAATTGACAGTCATAAATATTCTGTAAAATATCCAAAAAATATTTTTTCTTATTTAGACCAGCAGACAAAAGATGTTTTGCTGGCTAATTTTATTTATACTCGTACCGCGCCTCTAACCCTGAACAATAATCTACTTTTTTTTCACATGCCACGCCCCTTACTAAAAGAATTCGTCGACTATGGCGTCAAAAAAGATTTACCGCGCATCAAAGAACTGATTCGAGCAAATCAAGCTTACCAAAACAGTAATTATAACTTCTCCACTTCATCGAAGACGTTCTTTGTAAAAGACAAACACACAAACAAAGTTAAACCAAACAAAAAGACTTCAAAAGATAAAGCAATTCTCTCTCTGTCATTTGGCAAAGACAGCTTGCTTTCTTATGGTCTGGCTGAGGAAATAGGTCTAAATATCTCTCTGGCGTTTGTCAATGATATGGAAAAATACAATGGCAATGAATTTAAAATAAAAAAGGAAATAATGAGAAAATTCCTAACTAAAGAAAAAAAAGAAATTTTTTTTATTCAAGATAATACTGATAACATTTTTAGACATCAAGAAATAACTGGCCAAGAAATTATGGAATTAGATATGACTAACGCCATGCTTAGTTTTGCCTTGGAGTTGGTACCTTTGGCTTATCAAAAGCAGGCTCGTTACATAATTTTTGGAAATGAGAAAGACATGAGTGATTATTTCTTAAATAATGAGGGTAAAAAAGTTTATCATGCCTGCGATCAATCAAGCGAATACATGGCAAAAAAAAATCACTATCTCGCCCGATTGAGTGATAAAAATCTGCGTGTAATCAGTTTAATTGAACCGTTATATAATCTGGCAGAAATGAAAATTATTGCCCAACGCTATCCTCGCCTCTTACCCTATACTATGTCATGTAATTCAGATAAACTAACAAGCGAGAAATGGTGTGGTCAATGTGAAGTTTGTGCTGAAATGTATCTTTACGCCGCTGCCTCTTTTGGCGAGCCAAAAAAAATAGGTTTATATAAAAATTATTTTGATAAAAAATATCAAAATTTATTTCCAATTTTTTCGGGTAGAATGTCGAATATTAAATTTTACGAAAAATACAGAGAAGCACCTCAAGTTAGAGATGAACATTTACTGGCTTTTCTTCTTGCTTATCGCCGTGGTTTCAAAGGAGACTTGATTGATCTGTTTAAAAATAAATATCTTAAAGAAAGTCTGCGACGTGAAAAAGAACTTTATAAAAGATTTTTCGGCATCCACCATAGCGCTTCCTTACCCGATAATTTAAAAGAAAAGGTGGTAAAAATTTTTAAACAAGAACTAATAAATTATTCTTAAACTAATGAAAATTGCTCTAACATATAATATACGTCGTGCCAAGCCAAACTTAAATGACCCGCAATATTTAAAAGAGGCTGAGTTTGATGAACCAGCAACTATCAATGGCATGATCAAGGCCTTAGAAACACTGGGGCACAATGTTTTTCGAGTGGAGGCTGATGAAGATGCCTATCTGAAACTTAAAAAATTAAAAAACAAAATTGATTTAGTCTTCAATGTTGCCGAAGGCATCAACGGTCAGGACCGCGAAGCGCAGCTACCGGCAATGATGGAAATGTTAGGCATCCCTTATACTGGACCACGACCCTTAAGTTATGCTCTCGGATTAGATAAAGCCAAAGCAAAAGAGATTTGGAAAAAAAATAATGTTCCCACTCCTGATTGGGTGGTTATAAAAAAAATTAAAGATCTTAAACCACACTTAATAAAAAAATATCCGGTCATTATAAAACCGCTGAGTGAGGGTTCAAGTAAAGGTATTGAAGCAAAAAATTTGGTCAAAAATTATCATGACCTGTGGATAACTTCAAAAAAAATATTTTTTTCTTTGAAACAATCACTAATTATTGAAAAATTTTTACCCGGCAGAGAGTTTACAGTTGCTATTTTAGGCACACCGCCAAAAGTTTTACCAATTATCGAAGTGACTTTCGATAAATTGCCTAAAGGCATGCCAAAGTATGATCACTTTGAAGCAAAATGGATTTATGATTCACCAAAAAATAAATTTGATCCATTAATTTGTCCGGCAAAAATTAGCGAAAGTCTGCGAAAAAAAATTGAAAAAATAAGTTTAGACGCATTTAACAGTCTTGAAATGAAAGATTGGGCAAGACTTGATTTGAGATTGGATGAAAAGGGTGTGCCGAATGTTATTGAGATCAATTGTCCTCCAGGAATCATCCCTGACCCAGCTGAAAATTCACGCTTTCCCCGTGCCGCGCGAGTCGCTGGCTATGATTATAACCTGATGATTAAAAAAATACTGCTTTCAGCAACAAAAAGGTATGGAATAAAATACAAAAACATTATAAAATAAAATTATAAGTAAAAAAGTAAATAAAAATGTTATCTACTAAACTTTCTCCCTACTTAAAAAATTTAAGTAAGCAAAACATTTCAATAAAAAAACAATTCGTTCCATCAAATAAAGAAGAGAAAGACGAAGAAATTACTGTTGATGATCCTTTACTTGAGGAAGAACATACGGCTGTCAAAGGTTTGGTTCATAAATATCCCAATCGGGCTTTGGTTCTCTTAACTATGAACTGTGCCGCATATTGTCGTTTCTGTACGCGTCGCAGAAGAGTCTCCCATATTGAAAAAGGTAAAATTACAGAAGTTGATTTAAACCGCATGGTGATGTATTTAAAACAACATCCTGATATAAAAGAACTAATTATTTCCGGTGGAGACCCGCTTACAGTTCCAGAAACTTTAAAGATGGCCTTAAAAAAATTCTCCTCACTACCGCAAATTAAAATTTTAAGAGTCGGCACACGTTTACCAATTTCTAATCCTAACAGTATTTCCAGTAAAGTCATTGAAGCTCTAAATGTTGTCAAAAAACAACCCCTTTATTTAATGCTCCACTTCGAACATCCAAGTGAGATAACACCACAGGTTGAAAAAGCAATAAAAAAGTTAAGAACGGTCTCGACGGCCATGTTTTCTCAGTCGGTTTTTCTTAAAGGAGTTAATGATAACGTGGAGACGTTGGCTGAACTATTTACTAAATTAATAGAAATCGGCATTAAACCTTATTATATGTACCGCTGTGATTATGTCAGAGGCGCTGAACATTTTATTGTTGATTTTCAAAAAGAGATAACAATTATGACTGAACTAAGAAAACGCCTAAGCGGTTTAGCCTTTCCCATCTATGCCGTTGATGCTCAAGGTGGCGCTGGCAAAATACCCGTGCCCTTAAACTACTGGCAATTTGAATCCGATAAATATAAAGATTTTGAAGATAAGGAAATCGAAATTCTAAAATAAATTTTTTTAAATACAACCATAAAAAACGGTTGTATTTTTTATTTTTTTTGTGCTACAGTAAAATCATATGAGAGAAACTAGATTCGGAGAAAATTTTAACATAAATAGCACCAACCGACTAGATGTATTCAGGCAGGAGTCTTTACCTACTTATATTAAAATCGGGTTGGAAGTAAGAAATCAACTCAGAGTTTGTTTAGAAAATGGTTGGCCAGAAAAGCCAACAGGAGTTAAGTCACTTGAAGATTTATTTTCACTAGCAAAAAAGGTTGTTTTCGAAAAATGGCAAGAAAATGCTCAAATAATCATTGAAGATTTTCTAACAAAAAACCAACCAAAAAACAAAGATCTGTCACAACTTGACGCAGCTGAGCTTAATGAACTCATAAACCAACAACAACTTACCTCTTTGGGCGATATAAGAGAAGCTAATCCCGAAATTTGGCGCAGTTTAATAATGATTACTTCCGAAAAACAAATGGCAACATTGGCTTTAATCAATCACTGGGCTCAAGAATTTTCTGATCAAGAAGCAATAAACATGGGGCTTCATGGTGTTGATGAACTAAAAATTTTTATTAAATCTGCAGCCATTTTAGGAAAATATATCGACCAGACCTATTTAAAACAAATAGAACTTGCGGATCAACCCGGCGGTTCTAGTGAAACTCACCTGTCAGATGAAGTCGGAGCCTCTTACCTATACGATATACATACAAAAGAAAAAAATAAGGTTGATGTAAAAACTTATAGCGAAGTATTCCCTTTTGAGTGGCCAAGAATATGCAAAAGATTAGAACAACTGGCAGATAATGTCGAAAATTTGATTAAACAAAATAGGTTACCTGAGAGTTATCTTGGTTTGCCTGCTTATTTAAGACAGATGAGTGAGACTTATGGATCATCTGAAACTAATCCTCAAGAACTAAATGAAAAATGGCGAACCCTTTATCAAACAGTGACTGAATTGGCACAGGACGGTTGCCCAATTATGTTTATTCCTCAAGCCACACCAATGGTAGCCGGAGATGCAAATAAGATTGACACGGAACTTAGGTTTGGTTTTAGAACCAAGGAAGCACTATCATTAGAAAAAGAGCTAGACTTAAGTGGAATAAAAGAATGTGCACAAGAATATTCTGATTTGTTAAGAGGAGGTATAAATAAAAAAACCAAAATTCCTGAAGCAATGGTCAACTTTCAACCTTTTGCTTTTGGACCAAATTTAACTTTTTTTACAACAGCTGAAAGTACTGAAAAAAGTATAATATCGCATCATAATGTCTTAAATGAAATTGCTGATAACGAGATGGTTCTGGCAGAAAACTTACTACAAAAAAAATTTGATCGAGAAAAATTTAGAAAAATTTGCATTAGCAGTACAACAACACACGAATTAGGTCATCTTATCTTACCAATAGAAGAAGAAACAACAACAAAAAAATTAGGATCTGCATCTTATACTAATGTCTTAGAAGAACTAAAAGGAGAAACTACTGGCTTAAAAATTTTATTTGATTATTACAAAAAAAATAAAACTGTTGACTTAGAAGCAAATCTCGTTTATGAAATTGGGGCGCTCGCAGATTACTTAATAAATTATTCAATAAATGATAAAAGCGAAGGCGAAAGATATCACTTAACTGGTGTCGCCATAGTAAATAGATTAATTGAAAAAAATGTTCTTATAAAGGTTGATGATCATTATGAAACTGGGGATCCAGAAAAAGTTTTTGAAGTTATCTCGGAATTAGCCGAAGAAACGATATCTTTTTATATAGATCCAAAAAAAAGCCGAAAAGACGCCAAGGATTATTTGGAAAAAATTCGCAAAAGCGCTCATTCTCCAGCAATCAGAGACTTTATAAATTGTGCAAAATTAAAATGAAAAAAAATACCTGCCAAAAGTGCCGCGAGTGCTGCGTTTTTGCTGAAGATGAAAAATATTTTGCGCCAATTTTTACTTTTGACGAAGTAAAAAAAGTCTTACATTTAGGACATCACAAAAAAATATTTACCCAATATAAAAAATTTAAAAATATCTTTCAAATTAAGTTGATCAAATCCAAAAGCAAAAAAAATCATTTTGTTTGCCCCCTTTTAAATGAAAAAAAACATTTATGTCTTATTTACAAGAATCGCCCTATTGATTGTAAAATTTGGCCACTAATACTAATAAAGGATCTCGATGAAACAAAAAATAAGCTTGTGTTGAAGAGATTTGCTAAAACATTTTGCCGAATAACTAAGACTATGCCTGGAAGTGAATACAAAATTTATTTAAAAAAAATGCTCAGTTGGTTTGATGATGAAAAAAATAAAAAAATTCTAAAAAAATACTCTGATCTTGCGTGGTCTCAACAATCGGGGACTCATTATATTAAAAAATTAACTTAAATTATGAGTTTAAAACATTCGTGGCTAAATCCAAAACTTGAGGTTAAAATATCAAAAATAGATTTGAAGGGTATTTTTGCCAAAGAAGATATAAAGAAAATTGAACGTTTGGCTGTTTTAGGCGGC
>CAYSSY010000058.1:0-5895 GCA_964434055.1 uncultured Gammaproteobacteria bacterium
CGACGGAAAAGGCCTTTTAGTTTAGAAAGCTCAAAATGTCTTTGAGCTCTCCTTCAGTGAGCTGGTCTGGCTGATTGGCGCTGCCTGGCCGTGCGACTCTGACAAAGATCTTGTCGTAGAATCGATTTAAAGCATCTCTGGTGCATTGCTTGCCAGCAGGATCCGAGTCAAACATCAGAACCACTTGCTTAAAATGTTCCAGGATTAAGCGTTCGTGTAGATCGCTCAAGGCTGTGCCCATCAGAGCGCAGACATTCGGAAAGCCCGCCTGGTGGACCAGAAAGCAGTCAAAAAATCCTTCAACCAGCACAATTGTTGAATAGCCGCCGGTGCGATGGTAATTGAAAAGCACTTGTTGCTTGTGAAAGTTTGTCGGCAGTCTGTACTTACCCTCTGCCTCTGCGGTTTGCTCATCAATGGCCCGGCCGGCATAAGCGACCAGGTTGCCCTGGGGATCGTGGATTGGAATACAGATGCGGTTCTTCATCGTGCCGCGCGAGCAGTAGCCCAGGCCAAAAGTGTCAATCGTTTCCTTGGTAAGCCTCCTTTCGACGAGATAGGGGTGTGCGGGATCGAGCGTCAGCGTGAATGTGAGCGGCTTATTCTCTTCCGGCGCTTCGGGCTTGTGGGGTTGATGCTTAGTTTTTTCCTGGCCGGCTGGCATTGGATTGTGGCCGGCAATTGCCACAATTAGATCGGCCGCCTTTTTAATGCCGTCCGCTTTCAAGCCAAAGTGCTCCATGTCGGCGACAAAATCAATGATGTTGCCGCCGCCGCGAAAGCCCAGGGCCTGGCATCTGGTGAAACACTTATACGCGCCTTTTGCGAGATCGACATGAAACGCCGTGGGACTGTCCCCTTTGTGAATTGGGCACGGTCCGGTGAGCGTGTCCCCTTTTCGTTTGAAGCGGTCGAGTATGCCGTAATGTTCGAGGATAGTCAGAAATGAAACGTTCTGTTTGAGCGCAGCAAAATCAACCCAAGATGCATTTTCATGAGTGCTCATTTTTTGCCCTCCTGATGATGAATTAAGGTTACGAAATGAACTTACCAGGAGGAAAGCATTTTGTCAAAAGGGATCCGCTATTCCAGTATTTTGTGCCCGGACTCGCTCCCTTGCTTGGCTACTTTTAAGATCGGGCCTAAAATGTTTTTAGGGTTTTTTAGGCTATATTCTTCTTCTGAGACAAACCAAAAGAGCCGGCTGCCGATTATCTCCACTTTATTCCCCACCCTGTTGACGTTTACTTTCTTGGTGAGCTCTAATCGCGCGTTTCTCTGAAAGGCGTTGGGGCAAACACTGATCACCCTGAAACTTTTAATGCCAAATTTATCGGTGTGTTTCTTTTGAAACCAATAATTATAATAGGCGCGCATTTTCTCTAGCCACCTAGGCCCGCTCATGGTGTAACGATCCACTTCCAAAAACCAATACATTCTTTTCTTGTCCTCGTCTTCAAGGCAAAAATAGCCATCGGGTGCGATCGGCAACCGCTCCTTCCTGCCCTTTTTATCACTAATTTCTACGTGGTCCCTAAGATCTGTATCCTGCCGCCAAAACGCTATGTTCGCTTCCTTAGAAGCCTTCAATGCCAGCGTCAAAACCGCCCGGAACTGACTGGTCATGAGCTGGTGCTCAACGTAGGAATATTCTGGCTGGTTGTGCCTTAAGACGTGTTTGATATGGTCCGGATCGACACCATCGTTTTTAATAAGCTGGTTAGCGCCCTGGTAATCAAGCGAATAAATGGCGCGCCTGGTTGTCGGCTCTTTGCCATTGACCACCGGCAAAAAGAAACGCTCTAAAAAGCGATGTTCCCACAGCTTTCTTAAGCGCTTTTCGAGGGACGTCCGGTCGCCGGCAATCAGGGCCGTGATCTGATCGGTTCTGATAAAACGGTAATCATAAACCAAGCGGACAATTTCCAAGTCTTTGGGTTGGAGCATTAGCCGAGCAATATCCTCGGCCTTGGGGCGCTTATAGCGTGATTGGCGTTTGAGTTTTTCCATAGTTCCCTTTTTAGTTTTTATTCTCGAAAGTCATCGGGCTCTTTATCTTCGGCTTCTTTTTCAGCAGCGCTTAGCAAGTTATTGCGCCTTTCTGATATTTCCAAGTCAATTTGTTCTATAGGTTTAGCATATAATAAAGACATTCTATTTTCAAAGAGTTGAACATCTTTTGGTCTGACGCGCACTTCCTCAATAGTCGGCGTATACATCGGCACCGGCTTTTTTATGTCTATTTTAATTTGCGCCTGTCGATTGCCCTGGTTTTTTATCCAAGAAATGAATTTTTCTAATAGTTCTTCTGGCGTAAAATAAGTTATCGAGCTGATCTCTTTAAAAGGCACATATTCATACCAAGGCACTTCGCTTTCAGAGGAGCTGCTAGCACTGCCGGAAAAACTGCTGTCGCCAGAAGAGGATCCAGCGGCACTAGAACTGCTGTTTATATTGCTCTGACTCACAACATCACCTAAAAATATCGGCCCATCCGGCCCGTGCATAATACTCTGGCCGCTGCTCAAACCATGGCTTGATGACCGCCCCGAAAAAGAGCCCGAACCACTGCTTTCAGAACTACTACTCGACCTAACTGTCCTAGTGGATTCGGTCGGCCAAAATTTGGTCTGCTTAATAATCTCCTTTATCTGATCCGCTCTAAACATGCCGGTAAATAGCTCCTTGGCCATTATCTCGGCGTCTCCTCTGGATATTCCAAACACGACCTTATTAGTACAATTAGTCATAACCGAGGCATAAACCCGGCTGCTTTCTTGTTGTAGTTGATCCATTTGTTGATTTGAAAGCATTAAGAAGACGCCATATTTTCTAAGCGTCTCTAAAGCATAGGCAAAATCATCACAAACAAACTCGCCGAATTCATCGACTATAAAATAAAATGGTTTCCGGTCTTTTTCCGGCATGTCAGCGCGAGCAAAACCCGCCTCGATAACCATGTCTACTATCATCACACCGAGCATTCGTTGGGCTTCGCGTGAGATGAATTTTGGTGATAAATTGACTAGGACGATTTTACCATCGTCCATGGCCTGGCGAAAATTAACAGTTGATTGCGCTTGCCCCACAATACGCCGGATCCGTTCGTTGCCCAAAAACTTGGTGGCCCGGTTCAAGACGCTTTCCAGGCGGATTTCTTTTTCCTGCCGGCGTAAGGCCTCAAACTCTTGCCAATCTTTGGTTATATACGGGTCTTTTAATTTTTCGACGATGCTCTGCCTTAATTGGGGATCGGTTAAAGACAAAAAATCGAGCATTTCGACCATGGTTAAGCCCTGGTCCATCAGCGCGTGCAATGTGTTTCTTTCCCAGTGTTGCAAGCGTGGTAGCGCATCCTGATTCTCACCGCCGAACACCTTGCCGATTGCCCTCATAACTAGATTAACGTGGGCATCAATTTCTTTAACAATGTGCCGCCCTCTTTCTAGATAGTTCAAGCCAAAAAGACTTTTGTCTTGATTCGGATCAAGCAGGACTACTCGATTCTCAAGGCGTTTTCTGACAACATATTTTGTCATCGCTTCATAAAGGTCACCATGAGGATCGACAAGACATAACCCCTGCTTATGTTCAATCAGAGTTCGCGTTATGTGCTCGATATACTTTGTCTTCCCCTTTCCGGTTGCCCCCAAAAGATGCCAATGCTTTTTAAACTCCTCTTCACTCAAATTAATCGGCCGACCGTTTAGGCTGTTGAAGCCCATAAAAAACTGTTTTGCTCTTTTTCTAAAAGGATTCTGCGGCCAATGAATGTTTAAGTTCTCTTCCATGGCTATCTCCTCTCTATTGTTCGGTTATTATTTGACATAAGCCAGAAAACATGGTATTAAATTTAGTTGCTAACTAAACACGATCTTTTAAAAAGAAGGAGGTAACATGAAAACCAATACTCTAAACTCGGCCGAGTTTGTGAAAAAACTACGGCACGGAGATGGGCCAAAGTTTCTAGATTTTGTAAGAGAAACTCTAGAAAAATCACAAGCAGACCCAGAAGTTGTTCGAAAAATGGCTGACTTGTTCAAATTAGATCAGCAGATATATTGGGATGATATAAAAAGCAAAACCATTATGCGTGTTGTTAATTTGTTGCCAAATAGCTCTTTAAAGCAATCACTTACAAAAATCATCAATTATTACCACAGCCAAATGCTTGATGGCATTGTTTTTTATCTTGATCTCCTTTTGTATGAGAACGATTTACGCCTAAAAGCTGAAGCTGATTTGAAAATTTTAAAAAATTTGCTAAAAACCTTTTGACAAAATGAGGCCAACTAAACAGTTGGCCTTTTATTTTGCTTCCTCAAAAAGAATCCTATTAACATCATCCATAATAGAATCGACAACATCGGTATCTTGCGGATGTTTTTTCTTTAAAGTTTTCTTAATCTTTGCGGCTAATTCTGCCTTATGCAACGCCAAATCGATGCCATATGACAGTTTCGCTTTTTCAATTCGCACCCATTTTAGAATTTCATCCTTTTCTTTTTCAGTTTCATCTTTATCCTTTGGGCTCCAGCCAGAATCAATGAGCATTTTTTCGAGATCTCTCTCTAATTCATCTGGACTCGACTTTTGAAACATTAACAACTGCGCCTCAGACTCCAATTTATAGCGCCTTAAAAGGGGTGTATAGCGTATCATTATTCGTTCTTTTCTGGTATCTTCTTCACTCTTTGGTAATAGCCTAAATAATTCATTATTCAGCTTAGCTATTTCAATTTTTTGCCGGAGAATTTCCACCTTATCTTTCATATCAGAAGTAGAAAGCTCTCTTGTTTTGTCCCGCAAATATATAAGCTCTTGCACTAGCCTTCTAATTTGGGCAACATCAGCTATTTTGGCTTCCTTTAATCTTTTGAGTAATTCATCTTTATATAAAATCCAATCTGTCATAATAACGCTACCAGAAATAGACGTTAATGAGTTCTGTTTAGATTGAATTTTATCAAAGTCAGAAAATATATTTAAAAGCATGTTGTTTGCACGAGCAAGCTCCTCTGCGACTGGTATTGGCAAACTAGAATCGAAATCCTCTTTTTTCAGAGATGCGGCTGTTTCGTTATTACCAAAAACCTCTTCCTGTTCATCGTGGTATATTTTTTGACTTTTAATTTTCTTTTGCTTTTTGTCTTCTGTTAATTCATCTTTTGGTTCCACCCTTGCACGATAAACTAGATACGCAATGCCGAATAATCCAAAGATTAATATCAATTCTAAAGTAATTTGCAAAAAATCAAAATCTGAAAAAATTAATGGGAATGAGTTCCGACTTGAGGTCATAAATAGACTATCCGAATACTTTAGAACATTTATACATTCAATGTCTTTTAAAATTTTAAATGAAAGAGCTTCGCTTTCTTGATACGGTGAAACACCAAACTGAAAACCTGGAAACATTGCTCTCATGTGCTTATCAAGTGTTTTGTTCATTTTCCGGTAATTTTCGGGAACTTTCTCCGGCCAAATTACTTCTAAATAGGTTGAAAACTTCTTATTACCTTGAATACTATCTAAAAAAGACTCTTTCGGATTAATGTTGGGTAATAAATAAAATGATCCTCTCGACCATATTGCCAGCCTATCGTTTTTTTTGAAACCGATACGACTAAGATGGTGAGATGGAAGAGTAATAAAACCTGTGCCTCCTAATGGCTGTATCAAAATTTTACCGGCACGATAAGAATTTATGCTATCAATAAATAGAAGCAAAACCAATATCCACACAACTATAGCTAAATACGCGCGCAAATACCATTCAAGCCTTTTAAAATACCTTTTTCTTGTTGCAATAAATCCTCCTGGAAAAGCAATTATTATAAAAATGGCTATTATTACAGCAGTAGTAATACCATTATGAACATAAGTTGAGTAAAT
>CAYSSY010000059.1:0-5862 GCA_964434055.1 uncultured Gammaproteobacteria bacterium
AAACCGAGCCAAATCTACGAACTAACTCACAAACTCTAACACCCAAAATCCTCAAGAGACTATTACCACATAGGATGGCAAGTAGGATTTAAGCTCCTGCTAAAGCCGGTTGGACGCCATTAACCAAAGAGGCAACGGCATTCTTCACCCGGCTGAACAAATTGGCATTTGTCTTGAACGGCAAATTTTTTCGAGTTTTACCAAACTCGGCTTGCTTGATTCTAGGAAAAGCTTCTATCGAACTAAAACACCCCCATAAATAATTTTCAATTTGATTGCCCGACAATCATTGCGCAGATCTGCGGGATACCAACTAAGCTGATAATTTTAAAGCTACTTTATATTTAGTGTTCAAAATCAAATCTGAACTTTTTAAATTATAGAAATAATCGACATTTTTGTCAAGGATTTGAGTTTTAAAACACCAATAAAAAACCACCAGTCACCTGGCGGCCTTGAGTGGTGTCCAGTAATGGTTACCAGACACAAAAAATGTCTTCAATAACTAAAGTTGCGATTATGGCTGGGTTCGATCATTATTTCACCCGAGACCTACCTACCTCCGCAATTTCCAATAAATCCAATCCTTTAAATCAAGAACCCATGATAAGATAATCTGGGCGATAAAACACACGAGGAATGCCAAGACTACTGTCAGTAAATAATTTACGGACTTAGGTGAATGAAAAAAAGCACCTAGGGCACGCGGTAAATAAAGCACCGCCGCTATGAGCACCACTGCCCCTAAAACAACCCGCGTCACTTTTTCCCATAAAGGCGTCGGTGGATTAGACAGCTGAGCACATGAACAACCTTGATGTTTAAACATAATTTTTGTCCTCCAGCTAATGAATTTTACTTTATTCTAAGTTAAACTATATAAAAAACAATGTCAAACGGTCATGACGCGGCGTTTCCTTTTTTCAAATTCTTTTTTCTTCAGTGTTTCTCTTTTATCAAACTGTTTTTTACCCCGAACAATACCGATGTCGAGTTTGATAAAATTATTTTTTATAAATAACTTTAGCGGCACGATCGCCAAACCACGCTCTTTTTCTTTACCTAACAAATAACTGATTTCTTTTTTGTTTAATAACAGCTTGCGCGCGTGATTAGGTTCATATTTTTTTTGTGCTGATTTAGCTGGCTGATATGGAGCAATATAGACATTAACCAACCAGGCTTCACTCTGTGAGTCAATTGTCACATATGAACCCTTTAAATCAATTTGACCTTTTCTAATTGATTTAACTTCTGGTCCGGTCAAAACTAAACCAGCTTCGATGGATTCCAAGACGGTATAGTTAAAATAAGCTTTTTTGTTTTCGGCAAGTATCATAACAACTGCTTTCATTATATCAAACTTTTAGATATAATAAATCAAGTATTAAAAATATCAATAAAAGATATGTCTCTCAAAAATACTATTAAAAAAGCAATTGATCAAGTTCTAACTCAAAAATTTCCTAAGTCTAAGGTCGCTTATACTATTGAAACCCCGTCTTCTCTGACATATGGTGATTACTCCAGTAATATTGCCTTGATGATCGCCAAGCAAGTCAACAGAAATCCCTTGGAAATTGCTGAGCAGCTGGCAGCGTCTCTAGTAGCAGATAAAAATTTAAAAAAAAATATACAAAAAATTGAAGTTGCCAAACCAGGCTTCTTAAATTTCCAGATCAAACCAGATCACTTTATCAATGAAATAAAAAATATTTTGCAACATAAGGAGCGATATGGTAAAAGTACTCTCGGACGCGGACAAACAATTATCATTGATTATTCATCGCCAAATGTCGCCAAAAAAATGCATGTTGGACACCTTCGCTCAACCATCATTGGCCAAACTTTATGTAACGTCTTACGTTTCCAAGGTTACAAGGTTATCGGCGATAATCATGTTGGTGATTGGGGCACACAATTCGGTGTTTTACTTTATCAATACAAAAAGAAATATGGCATAAAAATAAACCGCCAATTGACTATCGAAGAACTAGAAAAAGACTACGTAGAATTTATGCAGCAAGTAAAAGAAAAACCAGAGTTGTGGGAACTAGCGAAATCAGAATTAGCACTCTTACAAAAAAAAGATCCGACTAATTTACGTTTATGGAAATTATTTTGTAATCTCAGCCGCATAGAATTTGACAAAATTTATAAAAAGCTGGGAATCAAGTTTGACCTCTGGTTGGGAGAAAGTTTTTATCATGCTAACCTTGAGAAAGTGGTAAAAATGGCACTGACAAAAAAAATAGCACGAGTCAGTGATGGCGCAATAATTATTCCTTTCCTAGATAGTGAAAATGAAGCTCCAATGGTTATTCAAAAATCAGATGGCGCCTTTCTTTATCCGACGACTGACTTAGCCACAATTATCTATCGAGTCAACAGATTCAGACCGGCAAAAATTCTCTATGTTGTCGCCAACCAGCAATCACTTCATTTTGAACAACTATTTAAAGCATCTGAGCTGCTTAATTTAGCACCACGAACAGAGCTAAAACATATCAAGTTTGGTTTGGTTTTAGGACCAAGCGGTAAAAAAATGTCGACCCGCGAAGGTGAAGTAACTGACTTAAACCTACTTTTGGATAAAGCTTATGATCAAGCTTTAGAAATAATAAAAAAGCGTAACCCAGACCTGCCAGATAACCAAGCTCATAAAGTTGCGGAAACCATTTCTTTAGGTGCAGTTAAGTTTAATGATCTTAGCCAAAATCGTCTATCCGATATAATTTTTGATTGGAAAAAAATGCTAACAATTGAGAAAGGGTCTTTAGCTTATTTGCTCTATACCTATGTGAGAATTTCCAGTATCTTACGAAAAACCGAGAAGATTAGCCAAGTTCAGGATCTTAACTTTAAGCATGACGCAGAGTGGAAATTAGTCAGGCAACTCTATCGGTACCCAGAAATTATCGAGCAAGTTGGGACTGAATGTAAGCCAAATTATCTAACGGCATACTTAAGCGAACTTGCCTCAGACTTTCACCTTTTTTATGAGACACTGCCCATAATTAAATCAGATAAAGAAGAAAAGACATCAAGAATTGCTTTAATTAGTGCAATCAGTTGTATTTTAAAATCAGGTTTAGCCTTATTGGGAATTAGCACGACAGAACGCATGTAAACGAAATGGTTCCCCAGCTTATCCCCAAAACCGCCGGAGTTAATACCAGGCGGTTTTTTCAAACTATATCGGATAATCATCGGCTATTGTTTTATAAATTTAAAAAAATAAGTATTTAAGCGAAAAATTATATCGGATAAATGCTTGACTTTTGTGAAAAAATGCGCTATAATTAATACAGATTATAGTATTTACTAAGAAATTTTTAGAAAAAATATCGGTAAAACATCGGATCAGAATATAAAAGCGTGATTTCATGGCAAACTTCTATTTGATGATAAAAAAATTAAATTCTAATAGAAGTTTGAAACGAAATTGATAAAAAATAAATTAGGTAAGTGCGTATTTTTTATCTAAAACTTAAATTCTAAGAGTAAAGTTCTTTAAACAAAAAAAGAGCCCTCTCAAAAAGGGTTAAAAAAGTTTTCCAGCCTTAGTGAACCCGTTTTTAATTTGGACTCTTTTTTTATTATAGCTCAACTTAGGCAATTTGTCAAAAAAAAATAGTAAAAAAAATGGCGCTTATATGTATATAATATATTAAAAAAATATATATATAAATTTAGACGCTAAAAAACAAAAAACAAAAATAAAAATTATAAAATGGGTCCAGCTCCCCTTACTAAAAACAAAAACAAGACACCAGAAATGCGTTCTGACAAGACTGATTTGTCCGGTCTTGTTTTTATTTCCCTAAGTCAGGCTGCAAAACTCTGTGCTTACTCTCAAGAATATCTTTCACTTCTGGCTCGGAAAGGCGAACTCAAAGCAGTTAAACAGGGACGTAATTGGGTAACTACCGCCGACTGGTTAAAGGACTATGTTACAGAACACTCATCAGAACTAAAACGCTCAACCAAAGGTGTCTGGCTGCCTGACAAAAAAAGAAAGGATGCGGTAATTTTTTTCCTTCGCAGTAAATTCCTAAAAAGGTTTTATCGCGCTTCTCGTAATTTGGCTATTAACTTAGCTCAATCGTTTGGTCTTTTTTTTAGAGAAACATTTCCCAGGCTTGATCAATCATTAACTGATAATTTAAAAAAAATTGCTCATCTTTTTTTGAAAAAAATTACTGGTTTAGTTGGTGAAGTGCGAGCGTTAAAGCTAACTGTTGAAAATTTAAAAAATTGGGAAAATATAAGCCTGCAAAACAGAATGAAGTATTCTGTTTTTTTTGCTGTTATTTTATTACTCGCTGCGGCAACAATTTTTCCTCTCACCTCACCCAAGTTGTCAGTACTCCTAGCTGACAGTATCAAAAAAGATGTTTCAGAGTCAGTGGCCTATCATCAAAAAATATTAGCTTTAAATAAAACAGTTGTAAACAGACAACTCGCACAACTTGATCAAGCGGGAAATTTTTCACGTGACTTTGCGGCTGTCAAAAGAGAAATAAAATTAGCCTTTAATAATCGAGAGTTTTCTAGTGTTGCTTTTGAGCAAAAAAATATTGCCGGGTCTGACATTACAAACTATTCTAACTTGCTCAAGGAAAATTCTAACCTAGCCTGGCAAGAAGTAACAAAACGTCATAAAAATTTTAACACACTCATTGCCAAATCAAACGAAAAACTAATAGCCCTATTACAATTTTCAAAACGAATTCAAAACGAAGCCTATCAAACATTGCTGGTCTATGAAGAAAAGATACTTTCACCCTTACCTCAATTTTTAAAAAATATCTATGACGTTGAGCAAAAAGTTATATACCAGCCCATAGCCAGATTAAGTGAACGGCTGGCCACTGTCTATCTGAATTTTGGTTTTAAATTAGGCGAAACAATTAATAAGCATATTTACCGCTCTTCAGAACTCGTACGCATTAATCACCAACTATGGCAACTCGCACTACAGCGTAAAGATGTGTTTATTGACCAAAGTACTGGAAAAACAATTGTCTACCAAAAAGGTGGTACTGGCACAACAGTGATTAAACCAGGTTTACCTGGAATTTCTGGTACTAGTGGACCAGCTGGACAAAAAGGCGAAAAAGGTGAAACTGGAGACTTAGGTCCAATGGGGCCAATGGGTTTGCAGGGTCCCCAAGGTATGCAAGGACCGCCTGGTTCAAGTGGTGGTATCACTAACGTTTACTATGTCGGCACTCCCGGTGCTACGTCGAAAGACGGCGCCGGTTCAACGTTTGATACTAAATATCTTGGTGCCAGTCAACTGACAGTTGATCACGACGCCACTTTTGGCCAAAGCGTCGCTGATAACTTTACTGTCTACTCAACCGCCTATTTTTATGGTCCAACCAACTTAAACGGTGGAATAACCATCACTGGTGATATAAACCAATCCGGAGGCAGTGCGACTTTTGCAACCACCACTGTCGTTGGTGATTTTACTGTTCAAGATGCCGATGCTAATCCGCGCCTATATGTATTAAATAATAATGGCTATGTCGGTATTGGTACTGGTACCCCAACTTCCACTCTAGCTGTCGCTGGAGATTTAGCTGTCACTGGCACCACGCAGTTTAACGGTGTGGCTTATGCTTGGCCAAGTGCTGACGGCATAACCGGTCAATTTCTCTCAACTGACGCCTCTGGTAATTTAACCTGGGACACGGTAACTTCAGGCACTGGTGGTGCTTGGGAAGTTGCTTTCGGTGATGCCCTGACTCCGACTTCAACCACTGCCGGAATTTTTGTTCAAGCTAGTTCCACAATTGATGCCGATCTGAGAGTTGCTGGGAAGTTCAATGTCAGCACATCAACGCCATGGCA
>CAYSSY010000060.1:0-5672 GCA_964434055.1 uncultured Gammaproteobacteria bacterium
CCTGGTTTATTGCGTGAGGGCTTTACCCAAAAAAGGATACTCTTGATGTGGGGTGTTGTTGCTTTAGTTACTGCCCTTATGACTGTCTTCAGTTATTATTTTTTTAATAATATCGATCTGGCTGTAGCTGGTTTAATTGAAGCTTTAGCTGCTGGTGCTATTTTAGCCATGATTTCTGATGCTATGATTCCAGAAGCCTATCTAGAAGGCGGACCAGTCATTGGCCTGCTGACAGTCTTAGGTTTTTTAGTTTCATTTATTTTATCACGTTTCTAAGGAATAAATTTTTGAGCTCGATCTTTAGCAAGCCGTTTTTAAAACGGTTTTTTTATTTACTCTTAGTATAAAAAATAGCATTTTTGTTTACGGACAGGGCAGTAAATGATATAATATAAAGACTAAACATCATTATTAAATAGAAACAAAATGGTTAAGGTTAAAAAACTTGGAGTGATTTTAAAACCAACAAAGAATTCTTTTGAAAGCCGAGCTGTTTTAAACCCAGCTGTTTATCAGGACGGTAAGAGTTTGCATTTATTTTATCGAGCTGTTAATCATTCAAATGAGTCGTGTATTGGTTATGCCCGGTTGCTTGGCCCGACTAAAATTGTTTCTCGGGATAATGTCCCTTTAATTAACCGCGAAAATATCTATGAGGAAAAAGGATTGGAGGATCCGCGGATTGTCAAAATAAAAGATACTTTTTACATGACTTACGTGGCGTTTGACGGTAAGAACGCGATTACCGCTTTAGCAATAAGTAAAAATCTGAAGCATTTTGAGAAAATGGGTATCATCTCACCCTGCATCACTTATGACAAAGCTGAAGACATATTTCGTAAATCGCCACTAAAAGATCAGTATGCCTTTTTTGAAACTTTTTACAAAGATAAGGTTGCCTACGATGTTCTGCTTTGGGAAAAGGATATTTTGTTGTTCCCGGAAAAGATAAAAGGAAAGTTCGCTTTGATTCATCGTGTCTTGCCTGAAATGCAGATTATTTATTTTAAAAATTTCGAAGAACTAACCGTGACCTACTGGCGGCGCTATTTGCGACACCTCGGTGATTATGTGCTTTTAGAAAAGAAACACTGGTATGAATCACGAAATATTGGCGGAGGCGCGCCGCCGATTAAAACAAAAAAGGGTTGGCTTTTAATTTATCATGGTGTTGAGGAAACAAATAAAAAGAAAACTTATCATGCCGGTGCTGCTTTGTTTGATTTAAAAAATCCTCAAAAGGTAATTGGTCGCTTAAAAGATCCGCTTTTTTCGCCTACAGAAAAGTATGAAAAAAAAGGCGAGGTAAGTAATGTTGTTTTTCCAACCGGTACCGCTATTTTTGGCAAATATCTTTATATCTATTATGGTTGTGCTGACAAGCGTATTGCCGCAGCCAAAGTTGATTTAAATGATTTGCTTAAAAATTTAGTTAAAAGTGGTAATTCCTAAAATTTAATAAGATTAGAAAAAAAGGAAATAGTTTATAATTTCAATTTCATGAAAAAAACTGAGTGCGACGTTTTCTTAAAAGATTTTTGTTTTGAGCTTAATGAAAAAAACAAGCCTAGTTTTAGGCCTTTTTCTGTTTTATACATGAGCAGCTATCCGCCACGAGAATGCGGTATTGCCACTTACACTCGTGATTTAGTTAGAGCAATTGACAAGAAGTTTTCTCCATGTTTAGAATCAAAGATTTTGGCAATAAATGAAAACGGGAGTAGTATTTATAATTATTGTTCGAAAGTTAAATATCAAATTAACCAGACAGAAATTGAAGATTATATTAATGTTGCCAAAAAAATAAATAAAGATGAATCTATTAAATTAATTAATATTCAGCACGAATTCGGTTTATTTGAGGGCGAGTGGGGTGATTATTTATTGGCTTTTTTAGAAGTGTTAAAAAAACCGGTCGTGGTTACTTTTCATACCCTGATACCCAACCCAAATCCAAAACTTAAGAAGGTGGTCCAGGCTATTGCCAGTCGGTGTGAGAAAATTATTGTCATGGCCGAAACCGCATTTGATTATTATGAGCACGATTATGGGCTTAAGAAAAACAAATTAGTAGTTATACCCCACGGCGCGCCAGTTATTGAACCTTATAATAATGAAGTGATAAAGAAAAAACTTGGTTTTGAAAACAAGATCTTGCTTTCTACTTTCGGTCTTTTAAGCAAAGGCAAGGGCATAGAATATGTAATTAAGGCTCTGCCAAAAATTATTGAAAAACACCCTGACACATTGTATCTAATTATTGGCGAGACCCATCCGGTGATCAGGAAATATGAAGGTGAAAAGTATCGTAACAAATTGATTAAATTATCTGAAGAATTGCAATTAACGAATCATGTAAAATTTTATAACAAGTACTTAACCTTAGAAGAAATTATTGATTATTTAAAGGCAACGGATATTTATCTCTGCCCACCATTAGCGCCAAATCAGATTACTTCTGGTACGCTCGCCTATGCTTTGGCTGCCGGTAAAGCGATTGTTGCCACTCCATTTTTTCATGCTCGCGAAGTTTTGATTAACGGTCGCGGAGAGTTGGTAAATTTTCGTGATTCAGCCGGGATAAGTCGGGCAGTGAATGCTATTGCCGATAGTCCGGAAACCAAGCGCTCTTTGGAAAAGCAAGCCTACCTATATGGACAAAAGACAGTTTGGCCTATAGTTGCTGCTGCTCACCTAAATGTTTTTAAAAAAATTATTAATTTAAAAAATAAAATTAAACCTTTTCGTCTGCCACCGATTAAATTAAATCATCTTTTTAATTTAAGTGACGAAGTTGGTATTATCCAACATGCCAAGCATTCAATTAATGATCGGTCAAGCGGTTACACTACTGATGATAACGCTAGAGCCTTAATTGCGGTAGCCATGTATTATCATAAGTGTGAAAATGAAGAAGTTCAAAAATACGTCACCATATATCTTAGTTATCTTTATCATGCTTTAACCAAGGATGACTGGTTTCACAATTTTATGAATTATGACCGGCGTTTTCTTGATAAAAGAGGCAGTGAAGATTGTTTTGGCCGGGCGCTCTGGGCTACCGGTTTTGTGGTTTCCAGTAGTTTATATGATAATGTGAAAAAAACCGCTAAGTATATTTTTGATAAAACCATCAAAAGCATTGTTCGTCTTAAAAGCCCCCGTGGCCAAGCTTTCAGTTTGCTTGGTCTTTATTACTATTACCAAACTTATCCCGATGTTGATATTAAACAGAAGATTATTTATTTAGCAGAGAAATTGGTTAAGCTCTATCAAAATGAAAGGTCTAAGGACTGGCATTGGTTTGAAGAGAGTATAACTTACGATAACGGTCGTTTGCCCGAAGCTCTATTACTGGCTTATGAGGTTGTTCAAGACAAGCGTTATTTGAAAATTGCTCTTGAGAGCTTGGATTTTTTGTCTTCTTTAGTGATCCTTAATAATAAGTTGGTTTTAATTGGTCAGCATGGTTGGTACAATCATAAGGGTCGACGTGCTTTTTTTGACCAGCAACCGGTTGATGCTGCCTCAATGGTTCAGGCTTTTTTGTGCGCTTACCGTGTAACAAAAGAAAATAAATATCACGACAAAGCGCTTTTAGCTTTTAACTGGTTTTTAGGAGTTAATTCCATTAATCAGCCCGTTTATGATGAAGTGACTGGCGGTTGTTTCGACGGTCTACTGCCGGAAACTGTTAATTTAAATCAGGGTGCAGAAAGCACTATTTCCTATTTACTGGCCCGGATGAGTCTTGACAATTAACAATTAGCAGTCAACAGTTAACAACAATATTGTTGGCTGTTAATTGATTTTTGTTAACTAATCAATCCATATGCTCAATAAAAAAATTAGTGAGGTTGCTTATCATCAAGCTATTAATGCTTTAAAGCATTGCATTAACAAGAAGGGTCTCTATGCTTCCGGCACCAAAGACGGTTATTTAGCCACTTGGTCGCGCGATCTTAATATTGCTATGCTGGGCGGCAGTCTTGTGGGTAAAGATTTTAAAGAGGTATTTAAAAAAAGTTTGGAACTTTTAGCAGTCAATCAGCCCGACAGCGGTCAGATTCCTAATTGCGTCGGTGATTTTAACACCGACCGCAATTCAACCGTTACTTTTACTACCATTGATTCGAGTTTGTGGTTTATTATTGGTGAATATATTTATAAACAAGCCTACAAAGATGCGAGCCTATTTAAAAAGCATCAAAAAAATCTTGAGAAAGTTTGGTTTTGGTTGACTTGCCAGGATACGGGTGAGGATCATTTACCAGAACAGCATCCGACGAGCGATTGGCAAGACGCTTTTCCGCATAAGTATGGTCACTGTATTGCCACGCAGGCACTTTATTATGCAGCTTTAAAATTAGCTGGTAAAAAAAATGAGGCAGCGATGGTTAAAAAAATTGTTAACGGACAAGGACGTAAAGATCTAAAAATGTTTGCTGATAGAAGAGGTTATTATCTGCCTTATGTTTGGAAAAATCATGATGGCGATCGCGAAGAGGGCAGTTGGTTTGATAGTCAGGGCAACATGCTGGCGATTATCACTGGGTTAGCTGATAAATATCAAACTGATAAAATTTTAAGTTACATCATAAAGAATAAAATCAATAAGCCTTATCCAGTTAAGGCAATTTTTCCCGCTTTAAAAAAAGGAGGCAAAGACTGGTTTTCTTATTTTGATAAATGCGCCGCCAAAGATCCTTATCAATATCTCAATGGTGGCATTTGGCCTTATTTGGGGGCGTTCTATGTGGCGTCTTTAGTTAAAGCTGGTAAGTTAGTGTCAGCTCAAAAAGAGTTAGAAAATTTAGCGCGGGCTAACAAAATCGGCCGAGAGAGAGAATGGGAATTTAATGAGTGGTTGGATGGTATTAAAGGCCAACCCAAGGGTGCGGTTTATCAAGCCTGGTCAGCCGGGGCATATATTTTTGCTCATGAATGCGTTAGGCTTAAAAAGGTTATTTATTTTTAGGTATAGCCGAGAACGGTGAGCTGTCCATTGAAACACGGCAGCAATATTAAGAAGGATATTGTTCAAATTTATTACAATATTTTTGCATAAACTTGGGTTGTTTTATTCATTTTAACAAAGGAGCGGATTATGAAAAAAATTATTGTCACTTTTACGCCTGTTCTGACTTATTCAGACCTCCAGACATTAATTGCCCGTCGGGGAGAACTAAACAGCCATGGCTTATTTTTTGAAGATTCTGATATGAATAAAGGCGAATTAATCTTTAACCTGGATCCAGAATCAGCAACTGATAGGCCAGCTGAGCAAGCAAAGATATTGGCTTTGACCATTAATGATTTTGCAGATTTTTTCAGGAAAATACTGCCTGACAAAGAAACCATAGAGGTTATTATTGAGTAACTTCAATTATCAAACCGGTTTGTCTCAAAATCGGTTTTTTTATTTTATAAGTACTTGACGTTTGTTCGAGTGTGTGGCAATATACATAATCACTCATAATTCCTTTTGACATTTGTTCAATCATAAGAGCGGAGGATCAATGCGCAGAATTACTTTTCATATCACGAAAAATAATCCTGAGGACAGCTATGATGGTTCCTCGTTTTATCTAATAAACTGTACTGATTTTATTGGGGTTAGTTTAATTTTTCAAACATTTGATGAAACAGATGAAGAATGGCAATTCGTGTTT
>CAYSSY010000061.1:0-5554 GCA_964434055.1 uncultured Gammaproteobacteria bacterium
AAAAGAGCGCGTTGAGGTTGTCTTGTTTTTTGTGCATAATTAAGATTATGTTAAGTTGACCCATGAGGTCACCTAGGTAACCTCCTTCAAACAGAAAGCGAGTTCTATCTTTGTCAAAAAATAAAAAGAATTGCTGCTTTGGAATAACAAGGCAATTTCGCCGCTGTAAAAATCAGCGGAGATTTTTATTTTTTTGTTATTCTCATGTTTGGCAACCACTAACTTTACTGTTGGCTTTAATTGGCTTTATAGCAAACCTTCTTTCTATCAATACTTCTTTAACAGAGCCAACCCTAAAAGAACTAAATCAACAAATTATTAGTACCAACCAATCGGTTCAGAACAAATTGGATATTCTATTAGAAAAAGAAGGTTTCTCCTCTCAACAGTCAAAAGAAATTATTGCTGAGCTAAAAATTAAGATCAAATTACTTGAAGAAGAACTTAAACAACAATCACAAACTGAAAATTTAGCAAAAATCGCCCTAGAGTCGCTTAATAATGGCGACTATTCAAAAGCAGAACAGCTGTTTGAAAAACAACTTGCAGAGGAGAACCTTCATACTGCAAAAACTTATAATAATTTGGGAAATGTTAATTTTGCTCAATTAAAATTCTCCTCATCCTTAAATGCATATCAAAAAGCACTAAGCCTAGACCCATCTAATGCCTCATATTTGAATGATGTTGGAAAGCTTTTAACAATTCTTGGCCGCACAGAAGAAGCTGAGCCGCTTTATCTGCGCGCACTACAAATCGATGAAAAAACACTGGGGCCGAATCATCCTGATGTTGCAGCAGATTTAAATAATCTCGCACTGGTTCATAAATACAAGGGCCTTTATAGCAAGGCTGAAATCCTTTACCGGCGCGCGCTCGAAATAGATGAAAAAGCACTAGGACCAAATGATCCCGGCGTCGCAATTGACCTGAACAACCTGGCGGGAATTTACAGTAGTAAGGGCCTTTACCCTCAAGCTGAGCCGCTTTATCTGCGCGCGCTCGAAATAGATGAAAAAGCACTAGGACCAAATGATCCCGGCGTCGCCGCCACCTTAACTAATTTAGCTTACATTTATGATTGTATGGATCTATCTGGCAAAGCGGAACCACTCTATAAACGCGCGCTTAAAATATTTGAGAATTCTTCTGACTTAGAACATATGAATATTGCCGCAACCCTCAATAATCTCGCTACTCTATATGGTAAATTGGGCCTATTCAACGAAGCAGAACCACTCTACAAGCGTGCTCTTGAAATCTTTGAATCGGGATTTGGTCCCAATGACCACAGAGTAGCCACTGCTCTTAACAATCTTGCAATGCTATATAAAGACATGCGGTTATATAACGAAGCAGAACCACTCTACAAGCGTGCTCTTGAAATCGTCGAGAAAGTCCTTGGCCCTGATGATCTGAATGTGGCCGAATGCAATTATAACCTAGCAGTATTTTATATAGAGCAAAACTTCTATACACAGGCCGAACTACATTTTAGGCGCGCTCTTAATATTTATGAGTTAGCATTGGGCTCTGATAATTTAAGTGTGGCCACGTGCTTAATATACCTTTCGCAGATTTGTAGTGCGACCAACCGATTCACAGAAGCTGAAGAGCTCCGTCTTCGAGCAGTAAATATCGCATCTAAAATATGAGTATGCCTTACTACAACCTCGCCTAATATAATTATCACGTTTTTCCAGCCACGAGAAACTCCACCGGATTGTTGATATTATTTCATTTTAATGGCCTCTCAATAGCCTACCAATATATTTCTATCTTTAATTATCATTTTTTCTCACTTTTCCAATTTTACTTGCGCTTTGTCTTTAAATATCCTATAATATCATATGCAGTCATAGACGGCTATAAACTATTTAGATTTTATTAGGAGTTGCCCATATGCCACTTACCATTTCAGGCAAAAAATACTATCGCACCCAAGAGGCCTTAGCCTTGATTGGGCTTCCCAGGAGTACATTTTTTAAATGGCTAAGGGAAGATAAAATTTCAGATGCCAAATACAAAGACCGCAACGGCTGGCGTTTGTTTAGCGATACCGAAATCAACAAAATCAAAAAATTCAAAGAAACCTTAATCATTAACAAGTAAGCAAATTATTATGACCTATAGATTAGCAATCACCAACCAAAAGGGCGGCGTTGGCAAAACAACTATCTCAATCGGCATGGCCGGCGTGCTGTCAGAAATGGGCCACAGAGTTTTGCTTGTGGACATGGACCAGCAAGGCAATCTATCCAGCTCTTTTTTGGATAACATTCACGCGCTGGAGCACACTGTTGCTGAACTTCTAATTGAAGATGACATCGATATTAGAAAAGTTATTAGACAAACGCGCATACCTAATATTGACATCCTACCAGCCAATCTCTCGTTAAGCGATCTCGATGTCAAACTAGCCGGCGATGATGATGCCCAGTATTATCTTTTAGAGGCCCTAGAAGAAGTAGACAGCCATTACGATTACATTATTATCGACTGCCCGCCAAGCCTGGGCCGGGCAACGCGCCTCGCTTTAATAGCAGCCAATGGCCTGCTGGTGCCGATTGAATGCCAGGAGTGGGCGGTAAAAGGCTCCTCTCAACTTGAATCTTATGTGGAAAAGGTGAAGCAAAGAGCCAATCCTAACTTGGAAATTCTTGGTTTTGTGATTAACAAGCTCGATCCTCGTCGCTCGATTGAGGCAACATATAACAAAGTGTTGAGAGAAAAATATCCAGACAAGATTTTTAAGACCGAATTTCATAATAACGTGCAGTATACTGAAGCGGCAACAGCTAAAAAGCCCATTAATTATTACTTGCCCAGCTCTAAACAAGCTGAGGCATTTAGAGAATTTATTAAAGAAATTTTAGACTATGTCCAAAAAATCAAAACTACTTGACCAGGTCAAGGAAAGCGTCGAGTCAAACAAAATAGCCTTTGAGGCTAGTAAAGACCAAGAGGCTTCGCGCGCCGAGGTCGAAGGTACAAAGCGCTTAAGAAACGCTAAAATTATTCCAATTGAGCGCATTAAGCCGGATCCGGATCAGCCACGGAAAACCATTGACCCGGTCCGGCTGCAGGAACTTGCCAGCTCGATCAAAGAGCATGGCATCTTGCAGCCAATCTCGGTTGAATTTGTCGAAGACTCGGGCAATGGCTTTTTCAAAATCATCTCTGGCGAACGGCGCTATCAAGCTTCCTTGTCTATTGGCTTAGAAGAAATGCCTTGTATCGTCCACAGTGATGTCAATACCCGCAAACGCTATGCTCAACAGCTGATTGAAAATTTGCAGCGTGAGGACTTGTCCCCGATCGACAAGGCCGCAGCCCTTCTTGAATACAAAGAACGCCTGGGCCCAGAATCAACCTGGGCAGATGTTGAAAAAACTGTGGGCATTAGCGAGCGCCGGCGGCAGCAGTTTATGGCCCTATTAAACTTGCCAGAGACCCTGCAGAAAGAAATTGTGGCAACGGGCCGGCGGCCGGCACAGAACCAAATTACCGAGAAACACGCCCGGGCGCTTTTGCTTTTAAATCCATTTCCTGAAAAGCAGCTTGATCTTTTTAAGCAAATAAAGGAAAGCAAAGAACCTATTACCGGCGACGAGGCGATTAATAAAGCCAAGTTAATCAAGGGCAAAAAGTCGCTGCATCATTTCGCGGTGAGTTACAAGAATGAACGCGAGCTATTAGAAAAGCTCCAGGAAAAGGTTAAAGAGCTTAAGACTCTGTTAGCCGGCAAATAAACTTCACAGGGGCGAACCTAGGTTCACCCCTACCATAGCAATAGTCCAGACAGTGTCTGAACAATTGATTTTAATTCTAATTGTGCACACACTGTCTGCACAATTAGCCAGAGTCATTATAGTAATTTTATAAAAACACACATCTAATCACAAAAAACTAACTTCATGAAAAAACCAGTAATCAAGAAATCACCAAATAATTTAGAGGGCTACCATACTCTTTTAAATGACATTCGTTCTATTTTAGACAAGAATCTTTCAAAAGCCTATCAAGCAGTCGATAATATTAAAGTGCAAACTTACTGGCAGATTGGCGAAAGAATCGTCCGTGATGAACTGGCCCACAAAGAACGGGCCGATTATGGCAAACAAATGATTCCGGCCTTGGCTCTTGATTTAAGCTACCCGGAAAGCAACCTTTGGCGCATTGTTCAATTTTACCGCTGTTATCCAATTCTCGTGACAGTGTCGCGAGAATTGAGTTGGTCCCACTATGTTGAGCTGATTGCCATTAATAATGTCAATGAGCGCAAGTTTTATGAAAACCAGATTATCAAAAATTGCTGGAGTGTGAGAGAGCTTAGAAAGAAGATTAAAGCCAACGAGTATAAAAATTGCAATCAGCAGGAGGGGTTAGACTCTAAATTAGCCTCCACCCTGCCAGCACCGCAAGAAATTTTCAAAAGCACTTATGATTGGGATTTTATTGAACTGGAAGAAAAACACTCAGAAAAAGACCTGGAACAAGCATTGCTTGATAAAATTGAGAAAGTTCTTTTAGAGCTTGGTTCAGGCTTTGCTTTTGTTTCCAGACAACAAAAAGTTCTTATTGCTGATCAGTGGGAAAAAATTGATTTGCTGTTTTATCACATCGTTTTAAAATGCTATGTTTTAGTCGAATTGAAAGCGCGGGAACTACAACGTGGCGACCTGGAACAAGTTACCCGCTATCTGACCTATTACCGCGATAATAAAGTGGCCGGTGACCGCGATCCTGTTGCTTTAATCATTTGCCGGCACTTTAACAAGATTGACGTCTACTACAGCGCCGGCAAAAACAAAGACGATATTTTTGTGGCTGAGTATAAAACAAAGCTGCCAGCGGAAAAGGAAATTGCCAGCAAACTAAGCAAGCTGATAAAATAGATTCTTGAAGGAGGGCGAACCTAGGTTCACCCCCACCCTGCTGGGCTAAAGCTTGCTTCCTTTTTCCTTAACCAGTTTATATGGCCGTATTCGGCTCGTAATTGAATTTTAATAGGCCTCCACCCTGCTACATGATATATTTTCCATTTCTGGAGGCTAAGACGTTTCTAGCGCGAGCTAGAGGCTTAACATTGGCTATTAAAATTGCAAAGGTACTAACGAAGTTATAAAATAGTGTTGGCTTGAGTGTAAAAGATGTTTTTGGTGGTGTTGGTGTGTGTGCTTCTGACTTAGTTCCAGTGGGGTTCTGACTTAGTTTGAAATTGCGTAAAGAATTCTATTTTAATGACCGCTTGGTCCAGTGGGGTTCTGACTTAGTTTTGAGTGGGGATGCCACTTAGTTTGAGTGGGGTTCTGACTTAGTTCCAGTGGGGTTCTGACTTAGTTTAATGGGGTTCTGACTTAGTTCCAGTGGGGTTCTGACTTAGCAGGGTAGTTGATTTTTCTCTGATTATAGCTCTAAAATAGTGGTGTTTTTTAGCGGAATACATATTTAAATACATTTTTAGATACTTATTTGAATACAACAAAAATATAAAAGATGAGGCTTTTTTTTTATGAATGAAGAAAAGAAGACAAATGAAACAGTAAGGTCC
>CAYSSY010000062.1:0-4914 GCA_964434055.1 uncultured Gammaproteobacteria bacterium
CGCCTTTTCGCTGACTTAGCCAAAAAAGCGTTGGTCTTATTATAAATTAAAACCATTTTTTTGGCAAGTATTGATAAAAAAACTTTTGTTAGTTAATTGCTAACAAAAATTTTTTAATAAATGACTAATAAACAAATTTATTTTTTAACCCCGGCCATTTTCTTTTTCCATTTTCTAATCTCGGCGTGATTGCCCGAAAGCAAAACTTGGGGCACTTTTAAAATTTTTTTCCCAACTTTGAAAATTTCCGGCCGGGTATATTGCGGATACTCGACATAATCTTTATCAATGGAAAAGGTGTCGTCCTGAGCCGAGTGTTCATGCCCCAAAACCCCAGGCACCAAGCGCGCCACTGCTTCTACCATAATCATGGCCGGCAGTTCGCCACCAGCCAAAACATAAGGGCCTATGGAAACAGTTTCATTAACAAACTCTTTGAGGCGCGCGTCAATACCTTCATAGCGACCGCTGATCATGACGACTCTTTTCAATTTGGAAAACTGCTGCGCCATTTTTTGGTCAAATTGCTTGCCAGCCGGGTCTAATAAAATTATTTTTGATTTTTTGTCTTTGATCTTTAATTTTTTAAGACACTCGTATAATGGTTCGATTTTAAAAATCATGCCCTGTCCCCCGCCATAAGGCTTGTCGTCAACAGTATGGTGCTTGTCATGGGTGAAGTCGCGCAGATTATGAATCTTAATTTTTATTTTCTTGTTCTTTTGCGCGCGCTTCAAAATTGATTCATTAAAATAGGAATCAAAAATCTTGGGGAAAATTGTAACAATCTCAAAAGTGATCATAATTCCATTCTGTCATTTTTCATTAAAAAAATCAATTTTAAAACACCTAGAAGAGGTGTCTTAAAATAGATGATCTTTATATAATCATTTCTTTTTTTGTTTCTTTTTAAACATTTCTACTATAAATAAGATTAAACAAATAATAGCTGCTAGATAGAAAATATAATTATATGGATCTAGCTCTTTAAAAATAAAACCTATTAAACCTAAAATGAAAAACAATAATAAGTATTGATTAATAATTTTTTTAAGAAATAAAAATACTATCAAACCAATTAATAATATTACCAAAATTAAAATAAGAGCTGGAAAAACAAAAGAAATTGAATCATACATATCTTTTATAATTTACTTAATAAATAGTTTAAATCACTAATTAATATTTTATAACCTTCATTATTTATCAAACCAGCCTTGTTAAATTCTCTCAGTACTATTAATAAAGCATTAATCCTGATTTTAATCTTTGTTTTTATTTTAACATCATTTGGTTTTTTTGCTAAATTATCATAATCTTTCTTAATTTTATTCAGATGCTGCAAAACAGTTAATTTAATGCCTTTATTTTTATACCAAATATTCTGAGCATCAATAATTGTTTGGCTAATGTTAGTAGATAATAAAAAATTATAAGTCGCGCTGTTTACATTCTGGGCATTATCTTGCCCTGAAACAGAAAAAATGTGCTCTCCAAACGAAAGATTAGTTAATTCAAGAATATAATTACTAGAAGTTGAATTTTGGTTTTTAGGTAATATTAAAAGCTGATCTAAAATCAAATCTGATTTTTTTAAACCTGATTCCAAATCAAAAACCAGAACATCAATTATATCTGTTCTGGATAATTCGCGATCTTGAGGCGTGATCTCTATCACTGGCGGAACGCTATCGGCCGGCAAAATCTGCCAGTCATCTAAATGTTCCAAATCCAGATTGCTTTGATATTCGGTTGTTTGCCCTAATTCAGTAATTCCTTGAACAGCTACTGTTGCTTCTTTATCTGAATCCACAAAGGTCATGTCTAAACCATACTCTCCTTCACCAGTACCTTGCACAGTAATTTTATATGAACCCGGAGTTGGATTGGGAATTAAAATAAATTCCAGTTCTCCCTCAAAACCAGTATAATAAGCACCAATAATTTCATTTATTTCTGAACCACTAATAAAATCTTTACCAATCTTGCGGCCGTCAGGTGTAGCAACCAGAACATCAATTGGTGAATGTAAATTAATCAACAAATAATTATCCAAAGTAATTTCATTATTAAAAATTTTCATTATCACTGTTTCTGTTGGCCAATTATGAGTTAAAGCGTAAATAACATGCCGCTGTCTATAAGTCGGCATATCACGATGTTTTTCACTGGCAGTATAATAAGGCAAACCCAAATTATTGGCGCTTTTTAACGGGACTGTTTCGTCGCCCTTACCAAAAATTAAGCCATTCTGCCAATTATCATCATAATCAATAGGGTACCCATATTCCCATTTGCCATCATTGTCTTGGTAAGATGTAATTTTTAAATATTCAACAGTATTATCCTCTTGAGTTTGGTTAGCAAAGTTAGTGACTTGCACTCTGGTTTTAAGTCTTTCTAATTGTTCATTCTGATTTAAAGACTCAAGAAAATAATTTCGCGGATAATTACTAGGGTAATTCTTGATAATATTATTATTGCTGTCAATTAAATAATCATAAATTGGCAGTAACTGTTGTACACTGAGCACATGATTACGCACATAAGAAAATAAGTCATGGTTATTAAACTTTGCTTCCAGTGAAAAAATCCTATTTAAAAATTTAGACGTCAAATCAGTAGCTCCTTTGACCAGATTCTCCCCACTCTCCCAAGGTATATAGGCATTAACTGAACCTATTTGCGGTGTGCCTAAAAAAATTACCTGATCAACATCATTTTGATAATCATCGCTCTGAATATAAGCTCTGGCAACTAAACCACCCATGGAATGAACCACCAAATCAACTTTACTTTTCCCAGTTAACTGTTTAATGTCCTGAATTTTATCTTTTAACTGATGGGCTGAAATATCATTATCCTGTCGCCATTGATAAGGAAAAGTAAAAAGCATCTTATTACTTTCTTTAAAACCAGCTAACTCTAGTGCGCCAATTAAATTGTCATAAGTGTGCAGAAACGGATCGAGTTGCCATTCGCCAGAAACGATATATTTCTGCCAGGAACCAGTAATCCCTGGTATTAAAACCACTGGTTCTAAATCAGTAACCGGGATATTTTCCTTACCGACCCAGGGTTCATAAAGCACCAACCCTTGAACTCTTTGACCATTACGTTCCTGGTGTTCTCTTGTCCATGGTCCAGAACTATCGCCCCACCAATTTTCTCTGACATCAATCACCACACTACTATCCAGGTTGACAACAGCTCCTTCATTACCAAAAAATTTTGTCTCTTTAACTGTATATGGAGAAGAAGATTGGCTTAAAATTCCCCAAAAAGAATTGTTCTCAAAACTCACTTTTTCTATTACAGGTTGTGAATTACCATAAACTTCTAAACCATAACCAGCGCTATTTTTTATGAGGACATCATCTAAAACCGGGGAAGAATCCTGAATTTTTATGGCCGACCGCTGTTGTTCTCCTGTTTGATTATTGTAGTAATAACCAGCGTTTAATATCTGCAAATAATTGAGGTGAACCACGGAGCCTGGCTTCAACAATATTCCTCCCCATTTATCTACAGTGCTGTCAAAAATTATTTCTCTTCCTTCTTCGCCATTGATATTAAGTTCGCCCGCCACTACTAATCGCGAACCAAAACCATTCCATTTAATATAACCGGCTTGATCAATATCCAATTTTGCACCAGGCAAAACAATAATCTCTCCGCTAGCTATAACTTCAAAATCGCTAAAATGCCAAACAGTATTTTCTTGAATGTTTCCAAAAATATTAATTCGCTGACTTTCATTATTAATGTAAGTATTATTAGTTTCTTTAAATGTAGCGCCAGCTGACATGACTATCAACCAATAACCATGGTTGTCACTAAGAGAAACACCGTTAAAATCTAAACTAGAATTATCTTCTAAAGAAACGGCTAAATTTTCACTCTGGGTGATTTCACCATGATTAAAAATTACCTGACTATTATTTTTAACAACTAATGCTGGTTTAAAACTTGAAATAATTTTCAAGTTATTAAAATGAGCTTTTGAATTTCTAGAAATAATTGCCGCCTCGCTATAATAAATTGAGCCAGCAAACCTGATTTCTGCCCAATCAATCAAAGAAGAGTCATTGTTAAAAATTAAACCCCTAATATCACCGGCTTGAGGCTGAGTTGCATTACCATCGCCGTTATCATCACCACCAGCTGAATCATCAAAGAAAGAAGTAAAAATCACCGGTTCTGCCTCTGTACCCATAACCAGTAGCTCACCACCCGATGATCCGTCAACTTCTAAACCATAATAGCGATGATTATTACGATCAACTTGAAATTTAATAATTGTGCCAGGCAAAATAGTTAGTTTAGCTTGAAGTCTTAAACCCCCGTAGACAGAATCATTAATAATATAAGGCGAGTGGGTCTTGTCCCAAATTTGCTGCTCAGTAATAACCCCAGGGACATAGGTTGGTCCATTTGACTGAGCCTGGACACTGGAGTGACTGAACAACAAAAAACTAGCCACAAAAATAGCTAGTTGCCAGATAACCTTTAATAAAGGTATATAATTGAACTTATCACTCCTCATAAGTTCGTAACTTAATTTACCTTAATGATTACACTTTCTTAAAAACCAGTCAAATTAACTGAAAGTCAATTTTTGTCTTAACTTAAACTTTTTTCTTAATATGGTATAACGTAAAATATTAACTAAACCATATTAAGCTTAAGACTGACTTAAACAATATAATTAAACAACGTCTCGAAGAAAAACTAAAAAGATTAACCTCCTTATCAAATATTTATAAAATTTTATTAAAGAAAGATTTAATTTTCCAAACTTCTCAAAATAGATAGTAACATAAACCCAGAGCTAATTCCTCTGGGTTTTGGTTGAATTATTGAGTATAAAATAGTAGAGTAATAATATAATAATATGATGCGGTCGCCGAGTGT
>CAYSSY010000063.1:0-2728 GCA_964434055.1 uncultured Gammaproteobacteria bacterium
TAATTCTTTCCTTAAGGAGCCGGGAATAGATGTCATAGGCGCGTTCGCCATAGTTAGATTTTTCAATAACTGTGGGAATTAAATACATATAGTTAGTAAGATAATTATAACTAGACAATAACCGCTTTTAAGGAAATTGTCAATTTGGTATAATAGAATTAACATTAAATAATGTAAAATGTAAAGATCAAAAATAAAAATAACAGATTAAAATGTAAAAATTTGCAATTTAAAAGTTTATTCATTTGTTAATTTTACATTGTCATTTTGCATTTTGATTTTTAATTTTTAAACTTATGATAACATTATCCATTGATGTTGGGGCGACTAAAACTCATTTTGGCTTGCTGGACGGTTTTAAGGTGACGCGGGATTGGTCAGCCTTGACTCACGCCAAGAAAACTAAAGGTGAAGTGATTAAAAATCTGTTTGCAAACACCCGTCAGTTCTTAAGCGCTGACTTGAAAAAAATAGAGGCGATTAATGTTGCTTGGGCCGGGGAAGTGGTGGCTCAAGAATGTATAGTCCGATCAGCTTATAACTTTAATAACTTTAAAAATGTCGAACTCATTAAAATAATAAAAGCAGAGTTCAGGAGGCCGGTGACTTTAGAAAATGACGCTAAGTGTTTTGCGCTCGCCGAAAGCGTTTTGGGTCGCGGCAAGAATTTTTCTTTGGTTCTCGGTTTGACTGTTGGCACCGGCATTGGCGCTGGTTTAGTGATTGATAAAAAGTTATTCCGCGGCCGCGATAATCTGGCTGGCGAAGCCGGGCACGCGCTCTTTTCTTTGACTTGGCCAAAAGATTTACCGACGCGCAAATGCGGCTGTCCGGTCGGCAGTCACTGGGAAGCGTTAGCTTCAGGGCCAGCTTGGTCACTGCTCGAAAAAAATTATCGTGCTGGCAGAGCTGATGAAATTATTGCCAATAATTTGGCGCGCGGCGTCGCTAGCTTGATTACAATTTACAATCCGCATGTCGTGGTTATCGGCGGGGGACTGGCTAACCGCGTCGCCTTATTCAATCGCTTGCGCAAGAAAGTTCGGGATTATCTGCCGTATGAAGTTTTAAAAAGTACGCCTATTGTTAAGCCGCTGCTTGGCGACAAAGCCATCCTGATCGGCACCAAGCTCGCCGGCCGGGGGTAAATAGGCCTGATGAAATATAAAAAATAGCACAACTGGAAACAGCTTGTGCTATTTAAGTTAGTAGAACTATATTTGTTTGGCCAATCTGGCCATAATTTTTGGTGCCGGGACCTCTTTACCGCAGAAGGTGTCGCCTGACAACATGACGCACCTATCGACTTCATCAAGTATTAGTCGGCAGAGACCACCAAGACTGAATTTTTTGGTCCGACTAATTCTTTGAGCAATCCTGGCAGAACAGGATGGCTCATGAATTTTGCCACATGGGCAAGTGCCGTCAATACCCAACCCGTGTCGGATGATGAATCGGGCTTTGATCAAAAAAATCAACAGTTTTTTCATTGATTCCTCCCCACAGAAAAAGTAAAAAGTTATCGTCTTTGAAAGTTGAGACAAGGCAGTGACGAAATGTTTTTTTGTTAGTTATTTGTCAAAAGAAAATAATTTTGTATTATAATCCCGGTGATTTTAAAAGTCAAGGATACTTGACAGTACTCTTATAACGTGCTATATTTAGTTATCTTTTTTGTCCTTTCATAATACATGTGACGGAAGTACCGTGACAGAGGTATTATGGAAAAATCACATACCCATGGGAGGGTATTATGCAAACCGAAAAAAGTAACGTTTTGGGAATCTCTGTTCAAGGCAACGGACCGAGGAATTATTTTCAAGAAGATCAATGGCGAAAAGGATTTTTAAGTTTTCTTTTTACCATCTGGTCAAATGACATTAGGTTCTTATACAACCCCCAGATATGGTTTTATCTAAGAAGTGATCAAGGGGGTGGGCATGTTAAGCTGACACTTAATAAAAACTGTATTTATGAGGTGTCGGCTTTGCAATTAAAGTCAGCAACCATCCCTTTTTATGATTATGAAAATGGCGAGACGTTATTTGTCTCGTCATGTCGGGCAGAAGTCGAAACCGGACTTGCCCGCTTTGCCAAGAATAATGCGATCAGAGTATTGGTGATCGCGTTCGGCGACAATAAGGAAGTTGTGCTTTGGAAACATCGCTCTCGCGGCCAGCTTTCTGTTGGCACGCGGGGCATAGAAATATAGCAACACTTTCAAAAAGGACTGGATTCGATTCAGTCCTTTTTTAATTTTAAAAATATTCTTAGTAAATCTCCACAATTAATTTTAAATTTTGTAATAAAATACCCTCTTAAGTTTTGAGCTCAAGAGGGTTAAAATTGAAGCATATTGAAGAATAATTTGTTATTAGTAGGCTTACGGTCTTATTGGCGGCATAATGGCGCAACTGCCACTCACCTCAAAAGCAAAGCCGATTGGACCGTTGCTAAACTGCAATGGTTCATTAGAGATTGATGTGAAGATTGGGTGCAAATCACTTTTTACCCATTCCTTAGTTTTTTTATTTTGTTTGAATATTCTGGTTATTTTGAAATAAACGTAATTTCCCCGAATTTTTATTTCTTTAAGTCGGGCGCGATACAATTCACCCCCGCTTTTTATCAAGACCCCAGTACCACAATAAAGGTCTTTGTTCCGCACAACTTCTTGCCAGGTCATATATTTTCCTCTTGACTTGGTTTAAATTCAATGGTTTGAATG
>CAYSSY010000063.1:2761-3292 GCA_964434055.1 uncultured Gammaproteobacteria bacterium
AGAACTTCCCAAGTTATTTTTTGATTGAAACAACCAAAATTTTCCAACAACCGTTCTGCCATAAAACCTACTTGTGCAAACTCCCGTATGGCAATTGTTTTATTAGGCTGACTGTAGACAGTAACATCGCCATTTAAAGTATAACCACCCTGATTAATTCTTAGGTTAATAGAACCAGCAAAACCTTGACGACCAAATGTTGCGATCGCTCCTTCAAGTGCACCTACGGCAGTATAAAAACCAACCAAATCTGTAATTCTTAAATTATGCTCCTTAACATTTCTGTCAGTATGACCTTTTACATGAAAACTAAAAGGTCTGCCAAAAAATTCTTCTGGCATTTTATTTAAGTGAACGTTTATCATTTTTACGCTCCTTTATATTTTTTCCCGCTTCGACAGGAATGTTAAGGTTGCCTTCTTAGTACGAAGTTTATCTATTGAACCGGGGATACCAACTCAACAGATAACACTAAGAATAATGTGATTAAGGCATTGAATCTTTGTATATTATGGTTGAAAAAAAGTCAAG
>CAYSSY010000063.1:3335-4747 GCA_964434055.1 uncultured Gammaproteobacteria bacterium
ATTAATTTTAAATTTTGTAATAAAATACCCTCTTAAGTTTTGAGCTCAAGAGGGCTATGTGAAAAATCAAGATTTTGGTGTCTAGCGCTCGTAGTTTTTCTGTCTGATGTAGGCCACGATAGAAATGCCGAGCATCACGGCGCAGGAAATTACCCAGAAATTATGAACCAGTGCTGAGCCGATTATTAGAAGCAGAATCAGTATGATAACCGCCAGCGCCACCGCGGCTTCGCCATCAAGATCATCAAACAGATCAGAAAATGAATCACCGTCACCACTGTTTGATGAAGAGCCGCCACCAACCTCAATGCTCTCCGCTTGCGAACCACTGCTTCCGCCGCCCAACCTGACATATGTGTTGCCACTACTTTGTTGTTCTTTCTGGACTTCATAACCGCCGCCGGCAGTAGCTTTATTATGCCAGATGTCGGGTTCCTGAAAAATTACACCCATGGCGATCATCAGAGCCATGGCCATGATCGGCCCTTTGACAAACCATGAATTGGTGTCGTCCCAAGGATCCCTGATACCGCGGAAGAAGAGACCGCCGATGACAATAGCGCCGATAATAAGACCTGATCCCCAGCCAAGCGGGATTTTCCAGAGATGCTGTTCGGATTTTCCCAGAACAGCGAACAGGATGCCCCACACCAGAAAGCCGATGAATATCCAGAGAATCATTCTGTTACTTCTCATTATTACTCTCCTGATTAGAGGTTAAAGTCCTAATCTTTCGCTCATAATTTGATAGATTTCAGGACCATGGAATTTCTGAAGGCGTATAAACCAGCCATCAGCCGAAGCGACCAAATATTCAGCGTGTCGTCCCTCATCCACGGGACTGAATAAGACAATAAAATATCCCAGTTCCAGACGACGCTGATCAAAAGCTTGGAAGAACGTCCCAGTAATATCAGCTTCATTACCGATTACATAGCGGTATAAAACACCTTCAGAACGTAGCGGTCTAGGAATGCCGGGAATATCAATCCAATGATCAAGATCGATTACGACATACGCCGCGATTTCGACTGTGCCATTGCCATTGTCTCTGTGCCCGATAAAAAAATTTTCAGGCCGGGCATGCGGTTTGACGATTTGTTCGTAAATTATATCCAGATGTTCATCAGGAACAGCCAAACTCACGATCGCATCGGATTTCTCCGAGAGACCCGATTGACCAAGGCCGACAAATATCATCGGTAAGGGAATTAAGATCGGCTGTATTATTTGCACGGTGCACCTCCTTTAAAGATGTATAGATTTGACAAGGAATTAATTGACCATTAATTTTGCACGCTTTTTGGAAAAAAGTCAAGACCTTTCATAACCAAAAATCAGAGGGGTGAGGCTCTGGTGTTAATTTGACTGGTTTTTAAGAAAGTGTAATCATTAAGGTAAATTAAGTTACG
>CAYSSY010000064.1:0-4734 GCA_964434055.1 uncultured Gammaproteobacteria bacterium
GCCCCAAATGTGCTAAAGCTTATGGCAAGAATTATGTGGTGCTTTTTGCTCAGGTAAAATAAAAAATATCCAATTATGAAGTTAAGTATTATCGAAAAAGCCGCGCGGTTGGCAGTCAGCGCTCATAAAGAACAAAAACGCAAAGGTGATCAGACACCGTATATTGTTCATCCGTTCATGGTGGCATTAAAACTGGCCAAACATAATTTTTCAGAGACAGTTATTGCGGCTGCTTTGGTGCATGATGTTTTGGAAGATACTGACTGCAGTGAAGAAGAGTTGAGGCAAGTGCTTGGTAATGAATTGTTGGAAATTGTCAAAGCAGTGACTAATGATAACACTTTATCTTGGGAAGCAAAAAAACGGCATTACATAGAGACGGTGCGCAATGGTACTGAGGCTGCTAAAGCAGTTTCTGTGGCTGATAAAATTCATAATATAGAGACTTTACTTGTGGCTTATGAGGAGCAAGGGGTAAATCTTTGGCAGAAATTTAATCGCGGGCGTGATCAAAAAATATGGTTTGAAGAAGAAGTTTTGAAAATGCTTAAAGAAACCTGGCAGCACCCGCTTATCGAGGAATATGAGCGGTTGATAAATAAAGAAAAAAAATTAAAATAATTATTAATTTTAAAAAAATTATGTCTAAGAAACTAACCACAGGACTGCTATTGTTGACACTTTTATTTATGGCTTTAGTTTTGAGTGGTTGTGGTAAGAAAGTAGAGACTAGTAGACAGGAGCAAAATTCAAACATCACCGTCGAACAGAATCTTAATCAGAACAATGAGATGTATCTCGGTCAGCAGACAAATCCCGAAGAACAGAAAAAGAAATTGTGTGGCTGGATTGACGAGTCGGATATTATTATCAAGCTGAATTTTGCTGACGGAGTTGTTAAAGACACATCTTACGAGACCGGTTTTTATTTCAGCCCAATATATTCGCACATGAAGTTAGCTCGGGGCGGATGTGATTACCGAGTTGGCTTTAAATTTTCTGAGTTCGCCGGAAAAGGTCCGGCTGAAGTTGGGGTGCGCGGTTATAATGATAACGCTCGGCGCCAATTAGAGGGAGAACCGCTGAAAGTTATCTTTAATACTGAAGGCAAGCTCAATATTGGCAAGTATTTTGAAGTAATGGTTAAAAATTAAATTTTATTAATTAATATTACAAATTTATGCAACCGGAAAAAATCGCAGTATTTGGCCCAATGTTTATTTTTTTTGTAATTTTTGCGGCCATGATTTTTGGTTTTGTCTGGATTGTTATCAAACTAATAAAAAAGAATAAGGCCAGCGCCTGGACGGGGGAGTTAATTGATAAAATTCATGAGACTCGTCGCAACAGCGAGCATGATCGCGATGATCATTTTTATACTTTAGTTTTCAAAACAAATGAGGGTAAGACAGTTAAGGTTGGCACATCGTTTGAATACTTTGAAAGCTATCATGTCGGTGACCGAGCAGAGAAAGTCGCTGGTGAATTCGGTATCAAAAAAATAATATAAATTTTGTATGGTGTCAAAATTTTTTTTCAGCCGCTATTCAGCAATTGGCGGCATGGTTTTAGTGGTTTTTGGTTTTATACTAATGCCATTTATTATTGGTATACCACTTTTAATGCTTGGTGGATTACTGATGATAACTGCTGCCTTAAATAAATATTACGGTTTTCTGCCGTCGGCCTGGCGACAGAAAACTGAGGTGGCAGTAAAGAAGTCTTTTGAGCCTCATCAAAACACTCTCAGCAGTTTTAAGGCAATTATCAAATCGATGCTAAAGGCTGCCGGTATTTTTTTGTTAGTTGCTTTAGTTATTGGCATAATTTATTTTTTAATAGTTTATATGTAAAATCATGTTTGATCGAACATTACATAATTGGTCTTTGATTATTGGCAGTCTCAGTTTTATCGGCTCAATTATTTTGGCAGTTTTTTTAAAACATCCTCATTTTTATACAATTTTTGCCGGTGGCAGCTGGCTAATTTTTGATTACCTTAATTGGCGCTGGAATAAGAAATCATTGCTCGCTTATTTTTTAAGCCGGAAGAGACATAAGTTATTTTTTGGCTTCTTTATTCTGGCGACTTTTTTTTGTTTTCTTGTCGATTATCTTTATGGGGTTAAGCTGGCGCGGATGTGGGATTGGGTGGATTATCATTGGTACCACTATCTAGAAATGTATTTATTTATGAATGCATTTTACATCCTGAGTATGCATGAGTTGTTCAGCTTAATTTATTCACGTCTGGCTTTAGTTCTTAGTGACCGGAATTTATTTCATTGGCAGGTTAATTCTCGTACGCAAAGAAAGATTTATCAGCTGCTTGTGTTATGCGGCGTGTTGTTTCTTTTGAGTCCGCTGTATAGCTTTTTTTTAAAAACTGAATACTTGCTTGAATATGTAATGATTCTGCCTTTTTTAGGTATGCTATTTATTGCTGACGGTTTTTCTGGTTTATTAGGCGGTAAATTAATCCTGGCAGATATTATTAAGGTTAATTTTTTAAAAATTTTGTCCTTTATTTTAACAGTGATTGTCGCCGCATCAGCAACCGAAGCCTTGAATCTTTTTGCGCATGAGTGGGTTTATCTAAAAATGCCTTTCCAGTCAGTGCAAATTCTCGGCGTGCCAGTAGCGGTTTTTATTGGCTGGCTACCATTAGTTGTTGGAGTGATTGCGGTTATTAATTTTATTAAAAATTTTGAGCGAGTTCGGTTTAAAAAAAATATTTTTTAAAAAACTGTAGGTGTTTTTTTAGTTAAATTATGTTATAATTAAGTTATGATTATTAATTACCATCAATATTTTCACCAACGTTTTCGCGATCAATTTGAGGAATGGTTAAAAAAATCTCAGGCTCACCAACGTTCGGGGGGTAATGTTTATATTGCCATCCAGGATCTGAGGGCAAAAAATTTATCTCATTTGCCGCCTCAGGATTATGTTCTGTTTCATTGCGCTTTAGCAATGACAGTTTTGGTTGATCAAGTTGTCTATACATATTTTCAGTCTGATTATCCAAAGTTTCAAAACCTGACAAATTATCCGAAAATTGAGTACAGTATTAGTAAGATAAATATTCAGCCTTGGGATATCATTCATTCCGGAATTTCTCTTGTGACACTTGAACAATTTATTGATTTTTTTATGGCTGAACTTAAAACATTTTTTTCTGATCACGAATTTGAACGCTTGAACTGGCAACGCTTTAAGGAAGCAGTGCTATCAGATAAAGACTGTTTATCTGGCGAACCGGGTAAAGTCTTGAAAAAAATATTGCAATAATAAGTTAATTTATGAATAAAAAAATTTTTTTAAGGGCGATTGCTTTTTGGTTTATATTGTTAGTTTTGGCGATTTTAAACGGCGTCATACGAAATTCTGTTTATCAGAAAAGTGTTGGCGAACTTAAGGCTCATCAAATTAGCACCTTTATATTAATAATAATAATTTTTTTAGTGGCGCGTTTGTTCGTGGGCAGACAGAAAGATTTATCAAATTTTAACCTAATTGGTGTTGGTTTAATCTGGTTAGTCTTTACCGAATTTTTTGAATTTTTTGGCGGGCATTATATTTTTGGCAATACTTGGGAGAAAATTTTGGCCGATTATAATCTCTGCCAAGGACGGTTATGGTTTTTAGTCATCATTGCTCTGTGGCTGGCGCCCTATGTCGCTGGCAGATTTTTAAAGTCTAAATTTTAAGTTAGTTATTAGTAACTATTTTTTTTATTTATTAAAAATAACTCAATGCATATGCGATTGAGAATTTTTTTAAGAAATTTGTTATTGTCACTATGAAACGTTATAATATATAAATAATTATTAATTTATTAAAATTTTATGTTAATGAAAACAGTAATAGTGACCGGAGCCGGCCGTGGTATTGGCCGTGGTATCGCGCTAGCATTTGCTAAAAGCGGCTACCAGGTTGTAGTAGCCGATTTGAATCAAACCGAAGCTGAACAAGTGGCAAATGAGATAGTGGCTACTCAAGGTAAAGCTCTAGCAGTAAAATGTGATGTCTCAGATAAGGGTGAGGTCGACAATCTAATCAATAAAACAATGGCGGAATTTGGGCAAGTTCATTGTTTGGTTAATAATGCGGGAATTTATCCATATAAAAGTTTTATAGAGATGACCGAGGCAGATTGGAATAAAGTCATGGATGTTAATTTAAAGAGCGTTTTCTTGTGCTCTCAGGCCGTGGCGAATGTGATGCAGGTAGGAGCAAAAATAGTTAATATATCATCAATTGCTTCTGTTGTGGGCTTTGAAAATTTAACACATTATTGCGCGTCAAAGGGTGCCATTAATGCTTATAGTCGGGCGCTTGCTTTGGAGGTTGCATCGAAAGGCATTAATGTAAATGTTGTGGCACCGGGTGCCATTGCCACACCGGGCGCCGCCATGTCTGATGAGCAGGCAAAACAAACCATGGTTATGATCCCTAAAGGTAGAATTGGTCAACCTGAAGACATTGCTCAGGCAGCTTTGTTTTTAGCTTCAGATCAGGCAGATTATATCACCGGCCAGGTTTTGGTGGTTGACGGCGGTTGGACATTACGTTAATTAATGCAAATAAATTATGAATAAAAAAATAATCGCTATTTTAATCCTATTATTTTCGCAATTTTTTGTAACAAGAGCAGAAGCGCTTGATTGCCCGTATGGTTTTGTTAATGACCCAGCGCCCGGAAATTGTAATCTCTATCGTGATTTTAATAAC
>CAYSSY010000065.1:0-4644 GCA_964434055.1 uncultured Gammaproteobacteria bacterium
AGAAAAAAAATAAAGTTGAGCCTGATTTTACGGATTCCGACAAAACTATTTTAGAAACTAAAGGAGACTGCCAAACTGGCACAGAAACTCAAATTACTGAACCAATAAAGGCTTCAACTCCATCAGTCTGTAAAGACTTCACCTCTGTCCCAAGACATCATGGCTCTTTTTAATTAGAGTCTCAAACGCATAAACGAGCAGAATTCACTGCTCGTCTTTTTTTTTATTCAATGCTATAATAAAAGAGCTATGATCATAACGCCTCTTTTTAACGTAAATTTCCAGGGTTGGTTTCAAAGTCTTAACTGGCGACAACCATCATGGGATTTATTTATTGTTTTAATTTTTTTTGTCGGTGTTTTTCTCTATGGTTTTTCTTTGGGGCGCAATAAAATTATTGTTGTTTTAATTTGTGTATATTTAACTAAGGCGATTACTGATGTCCTGCCAATCTTGCCAAAATTTGAAGCCCTAAATTTAGGCCAATCATATGTGGCACAAATTGTTTTTTTCTGCTTATTATTCTTAATTCTTTTTTTGTTATTTATTTCTTCCGGACCGTTAAGGTCGCTGGCCAATATGGAAAGCGGGCGTTGGTATCATATTTTGATTTTTAGCTTTCTGCACGTTGGTTTGTTTGTAACAATAATTTTTTCCTATTTGCCGCAAAATGTTATAGCTAATTTTTCCTCTAGTTTTCAAGTATTTTTTAATTCCTCTATAGCACGCTTTGTCTGGATCACCTTGCCAATTATAACTTTGGCACTGATTAAAGATAAAAAGAAAAAAAGTAGTCAGAGTGAATAATTTTTTGTTAATAATACACGGTCAAATATATGTTTAAAAATTCAACAAAAGACGACTATACGGCTACACATATTGTCGATCGTTTTATCAAACAGGCTATTGAAAACTGGGCCAGTGATATTCATATAGAACCAGAAGATGCTTCAGTGAGAATAAGGTACCGAATTGATGGCGTGCTGGTTGAGGTTGAAAAACTGCCCTTAAACGTTTTAAACAACCTAATTTCACGTGTAAAAGTTTTAGCGAACTTAGATATAGCTGAAAATAGACGACCGCAAGATGGTCGTTTTGAAATTCACTCGCCCTCAGTTATTGATATGAGGGTTTCAGTTTTTCCCACAGTTTATGGCGAATGCGCTGTGATCCGTATTCTTGATCAATCAAAGCTTATGAACTCATTTGCTGAGCTGGGTTTCCATGAAGACCAATTAAAAACTTTTGAAGAGATGATTAAAAAACCATATGGCTTAATTTTAGTTACCGGTCCGACTGGTTCTGGTAAAACAACCACTCTTTTTTCAATTCTTAATAATATTAACTCACCAAAACGATGCATTGTCACTCTCGAAGATCCGGTCGAATATCATTTGCCTTTTATTAGACAATCACAGATAAATGAAGACATTGGCTTTGGTTTTGCCGAAGGACTACGCTCTCTTTTTCGACAAAATCCTGATGTCATTATGATCGGCGAGATTCGAGACCGCAAAACCGCCGATATTGCCATTCAAGCAGCTATGACCGGCCACCTGGTTCTTTCAACACTGCATACTAATGATTCAGTCGGTGCTTTAATTAGATTGAGTGAAATGCGCTTGGAAAAATTTTTAATTACTTCAGCCACTATTGGTATTATTGCCCAAAGACTCGTGAGACGAATTTGTCCTGACTGCAAGGAAGAATACCAACCGCAAGAAAATTTAATTAGCATGATTAATAGTCAAGATTTGCCAAAAATTTTCTACCACAGTAAAGGTTGTGAAATGTGCAATAATACCGGCTATCGCGGCCGAGTGGGCATTTTTGAAATTTTGACGCCTTCACCGGAAGTCAATAAGCTTGTTTATAAAGAAGCTAGCTGGCAAGATTTATTTAATATGGCTACCTCGCAAGGCATGATCAGTTTAAGAAAAAGCGGTATGAAAATGGTTGAAAATGGTATTACAACTTTAGAAGAAGTTTTAAGAGTAACCAATAAATAGCTAGTTTACAAATATAAATTTAAAAAGCCGCTTTTCAAAGCGGCTTATTTTTATAAAAAAATTATACGAGCTTCGGCACTATATTTTTGCGCATGAGAAGTCCTTTATTTATCGACCAATTATTAGCAAACTTAATTTTTAGTTTTTCGGTTAACCAGACTTGATTTTTTTTATGAGGCACAAAATAAACATTTTGCCGATGATTAATATCAACCACAAACAAAAAAGTGAATGTTAATTGTTTACTTATTTGGTATTGCTTCAAAATTTCAATTAATTCCTTCTCTCTTATGCGCAAATTCTTTTCACCGTCATAGAGCTCTAACTGCATAATGCCAATATCACCAAACTCCTTACTGTCCATAAAACAGGCCCTATTTAAATTTTTTAATATCCAATTAGTTTTGTATTTTATTATTTCAGCCGAGAGTTCTTTGGCTCTCTTTTTTAATTTTTTACCAACCAATAAATTATATGCCCTTTTGTCTCTCGTCGTGGTGTCATGTGATTTTAAAAGCTGGGTATGAACTTTAATAGCCGCTGCTAAAAGCAAGGTAATTCGTTCAGAAGGTTTAATTTTTTTCTGAAAAAATTTTTCTGCTATTTGTGTGGCGGCTGCGCCAATTTTTTCCACCTGAATTCTGGCATTTTTAAAAACAATTTTGTTTAATATTTTCCGATGGTCAATAACTTCAATTACATTCTCTGATTTAATAAACTCGGGCATGTTTTTTAAAGAATCTGGCGAGCTATCAACTAAAATAACCGGCTTTTTTTTGTCGCCTCTTTTTTGAACAATGTTAAAATTCAATTTGTTTAAAATATAACATGCTTCAATCTGCGGTTCCTGATAAAAAAATATTTCTGACTTCTGACCTTGCTTTGTTAAATATTCCTGGTAGGCAATGATCCCCGCCACAGCATCGATATCAGGATGAATTTTAGCGGTAATGGCTACTGGCGGCCGATAAATATCAATCCAATATCTTAGTTTTGGTGGCTTGTCTTTGCTCCACAATATTTCATCTTCAAATATACCACCATTCTTCTCTATAATCTTTTTTGAACCAATGTTTGTCTTGTCACAGGTTAATAAAACTTTTTTAAGACCAATTTTTTTTGCTTCTTTAAGGCCTAACTTGAGAATTAAACTGCCGTAGCCCCTATTCCTGACGCTTGGTCTAATTTTATAACCAATGTGACCACCGACTAATCTCAAATTATCATTAAGTTCATGGCGAATATTAATTTCACCGAGATACTCATTATCATTAACTAACCAAAAAACATGAGACGGCACATAACCTATTGGTAAATTCTTGCCGCTCGCCTGACTGGTGAGATAACGCACATAAGCCCTAAAATTTCTAAATGCCAAATTTTCTCTCAAACGAAAGTGTTTCTTCTCAATTTTAAATTCATTCAGTGCTTTAAGCACTGATTTTTTATATTTAGATGAAGGTGTAACTAGTTTAACCATTATTATTTAAATACATTTTTATTCCCTCTAGAATGCCAGATTTAAAATATTTATCAAGTTTAACTTTATGTATATCTACCCAGCTCTTGCTTACATGTTCCTTACTGAGTAAAATTTTTCCGCCTAAATATTTAGCTTCAAAAAAAATATAAAGCACATGAATATCATCCGGCTTCTTGATAAGTGCAGCCGGAATCAAATGCCTGCCAATGGCCACTGGTTTAAAACTAACATTAATTTTTACTTTTTCCCCAAGTTCTTCCCTAACTTCTCTACTTAATAATTTCTCAAAGGCTGTTTGAAATTCATTTATCTTTATTCTGCCACCTGGCAAATCATAAAACCCAACATATGACCCTTTATGAGCAGCCTTTAAAATTAAGGTTTCTCCTTCTTTATTTTTAATAATTAATTTCAAACTAACTTGATAAAAATCATTGGGCATAGACTTAAAATTAATTGTCCTCCTACATTAACTTATCTGCCTTTGACGAATTTTAACATTTATTTAAAATATAATCCGATAATAGCAGTACACAATGAGATTATCAGCAAATTTTTCCGTCTTCTAAATAATTACCTTTCTTATTAATTAAAGCCTGATAAGCCGCTGGCAGTCGCCGACGCAAACCCGGTGCCAGCATCTTTAATGTTTGGTTATAGCTTACGAAAACATGCTCTTCAAGTTCAACTTTATCTAATTTAATTTTTTTGATTTGTGCGTCAGTTATATACTTATAGCCAAAAACGAATTGCAAATTATCACCATGTACATTACGCACGACAGTTTTATAATCTACTGCCAGAAATTTTATATTTTTTAGATCTAACCCCAGTTCTTCTTTAATCTCACGCAAGGCGCCGGCGCGTGGCGACTCGTCTTTTTTATTAACCCCACCTGGTAAAAGCCATTCTGAGCGATAATTTGGTTTAACCAGCAATAACTCTTCAGCTTTATTTAAAATAATTACTGCCGAAGCACAATACTTCTTACTAATTATCTCATAGTAAAAGGAGCTAACTACTTGCCAAAAGCCAGGCACTAAATTATATTTTTTTAAATCATCAATATAAATCCATCGATACCTCTGTGCTTCCCAGTCTAACTTTATTTTATTAGTGTTAACTTCAATTAATACAGGGTTCACTAGCCAA
>CAYSSY010000066.1:0-4356 GCA_964434055.1 uncultured Gammaproteobacteria bacterium
CCCAGGAAGACGATCAAAAGGAGGGGAGCTTTTCTCGCAAAGAGGCCCAGGAAATCTTGACAAAGCTTGAGAATTTAGCCATATGCGACCTTGCTGTTGGATCAGGCGCTTTTTTGGTTGGAATGATGCAAGTTTTAGATGATGTTGAGCAATCTTTAAAGCATAGATATGGTCTTAACGGAAAAGACTTATTTGAAAGAAAAAAGCAGATCATCAAGGACTCCTTATATGGAGTAGAAGTAAAAGAATGGGCTGTTTGGATTTGCCAGCTTCGCCTTTGGCTATCTCTCTTTGTCGACGCCCCAGATGAATTGAAAAACTCGCTAGAGCCAATTTTGCCTAGCCTGGATTTTAAGGTCCGGCAAGGAGATTCCCTGGTTCAGCGTGTGGGTTCTAAAGCATTTCCTGTTTCCGGCCATAACATAGGCCTAAGCAAGGCCCTAAAAGATAAAATCACAAAACTTAAAAGCCTTAAACTTCAATATTTTGACAACAAAAGCGATCTTAATGACTGGGAATTGCGGCAAAGAGAATTGGCGATTTATAAAGAAATTCTTGACACAGAGATTTCTGATAAAATTATTGAATTAAGAAACCTTAAAAATATAAAACCCGCAAAAACTTTATCGCTGTTTGGAGAAAGAGATGGTGGGGCTCAGGTCGAGTTAGAACTTAACAAGGACAAAATCGCAATCCTTGAAAGGGAAATATCTGATCTTGAAGAGCAAAAAAATGCACTTCATAAAGATAAACCTCTGGTTTGGAGCATAGAATTTGCTGATGTTTTTGGAGAAAAAGATGGCTTTGATATAATCATTGGCAATCCACCATATGTTCGTCAGGAAGATATTGCCGACCCAACCGGAAGAGTAAAAGACAAAAAAGAATACAAAAACTATCTCCAGGAAATGGTCAAGATAGATTTCCCAAATGATTTTCCTCCGAAATTAAAAATTAACGCTCAATCAGATCTCTATACTTATTTTTATATTCGCGGATTGCGATTACTCAATCCCTCTGGCATTCACACATTTATCTGTTCAAACTCTTGGTTAGATGTGGCTTATGGTGTATGGCTTCAAGACTTTTTATTAAAGCGTTGTCAAATAGAGCTTATTATTGATAACCATGCCAAGAGAAGTTTTGGCGCTGCCGATGTTAATACAATTATTTCAATAATTCACGCACCCCAAAAGAAGATTGATGATAATGGTTTAATAAAATTTGTGGCGTTCAAAAAGCCTTTTGAAGAATCAGTCTTTACAGAAAATTTACGATCGATTGAAAACGCGCAGAATGTGACTAGCAATGATGTGTTTCGCGTTTATCCTATTGTAACCAAATATCTCAGAGAATCGGGCACAGAATTCACCAACGAAGAACAAAAAGCCCTCGGAGGGAAATATATTGGTGACAAATGGGGCGGCAAATATCTGCGGGCACCAAACATTTTTTTTACAGTTTTAGAAAAAGGAAAAAATAAATATAAACGACTTGTAGATATTGCAGAAGTTAGTCGTGGTTTTACAACAGGCATTAATGAGTTTTTCTACCTTCTGGACGCCCAGGCCAAAGAATGGAAAATAGAAGAAGCGTTTCTGCGGCCGGTCATTAAAAGTCCTCGTGAGTGTAAAAGTATTTTAGTCAATCCTGACAACTTGAAATACAAGGTTTTTGTGTGTAATAAAAGCAAGAAAGACCTCAAGGGAACTAATGCGCTGAAATATATTGAGTGGGGAGAGAAACAAAAAACAAAAGACGGTGTCTTTTGGAAAGATGTTCCGAGTGTATCAGGAAGAAAATACTGGTGGTCGCTTTCTGTGGGCTATGGCAATACATTTTGGACTAAAGAAGTAAATGATCGCTTGGCTGTGTACCTTACTGAGAAGCAAGTGTTGGCCGATTGCAGACTTTACTATGGTACTTATAGTGAACAAGTTCGGTTTTTTTTAAATAGTACGATTTATTCTCTTCTTTCAGAAACAATGACCCGATCCGGTCTCGGCCTAGGAGCAAGGAGCCTTATGGTGTATGAAGTCAATTCGTCCTTGTGCATACCCCTTGATGCTAATGTTATAAACAAAGCTGCTTTTGAATCATTATTAACAAGAGAAAACAAATCAATTTTTGTAGAATGTGGAATTAATCCAAAATTGGCAACACCAATAGAGGCACAAGAGCCCAAACCGCTTCCAGATCGTGCCGCACTAGACAAAATAGTTTTTGACATGCTGGGGCTTGGGGTGGAGGAACGAAAAGACGTATATCGCGCTGTATGCAGGCTTGTTTGGAATCGCCTTAGTAAAGCAGAAAGCGTCTAAGTTTATAATATGAAAATCACAATCCCAGATTTACCACAAACCATTGAATTGTTGCTTGATATAAGGTCTTCTTTTGATGGCCGCACAAAAACAATTAAAGAATGGCTTGCGGAGCACAGAAATCAGACTAAAAATAACCTAGAATTATTAAACCAGCAATCAGAAGAAAATGATATTAAAATACTTTCAATATTTATCCGAGATCTAATGGTCAGGGGTATTTTAGGTGAGGCCGGTGAGCGCTTTTACCAAGCCTTTTGTGAAATAATCCACCAAAAAAGCGACTTAACCGACGAGAATTATCAAAAAGTATTAATGCTGTCTCGCTATCGATGGGGATCAACAAAAGGCGCGGCTGTAATTAGCGCCGTTGTTAACTATTTCGGCGACACTCTGGCCTGGAATTGGTCTGGCTATTTTAATCAAGCCGAAGCTAATAAAGACAACAATTTTATCGATGATTCGCTACTTAAAATCAAGAATATCGGGTTTAAAGTTCGCGACCTGGCACTTTCTAACTTTAATCCGAACTACGCCGCTTTTGACTTGCACGTCACGCGCGTAGTCGCGAGAATTGGCCTCTTGGCCTATGGTTGGGACATCACCGAGGATAAGACAATCGAATTTGGTACAAACCCGTCTGATCCGGATAATTATCTTTTTCTACACCGCCTTTTTCTGCATTTGGCCGCTTTATGTAATAACCAATTCACTCCGGTTGATCTTGATAGAATTTTCTGGCACTTGGGACGGAGCAAATGTAAAGCAAAAACCAAATGCGAAACATGCCCAATTAACAAAAACTGCTTAACAGGAATAAAAAGAGCGCGTTGAGGTTGTCCTGTTTTTTGTGCATAATTAGGATTATGTTAACTTGACCCGCAGGGGTCACCTAGGTAACCCCCTCCAAACAAAAAAGCGAACCTAGGTTCGCCCCTTCAATTTAACAAGGCACATCCTTATAAGGATTGTGCCTTTTTAAATTTCCTATAGCTACTTTTATTTTTTATAACCGCCTTAAAAATGCCAGGCAATATATTCCAGAATATCGGGCATAAAGACCATCCAAGAAATTATAATTATAACTAGCAAAAGCCCGATTTGGGTATTTAAGACTTCGTTTTTGGTTGGCTCTTTTAAGGCCTCTTTGGCATATTCTTTGTCGAGATCCTTTTTTTTATAGATGTGGAATGATTTAACGCTCATATTTTTTCGTCTGTTTTAAATAGGGCTTTATTTACTTTAATCGCCCACAGGAATAGACCGATAATTATCAAATAAACCATTAGGGACAACAGCAGTTTTAGATCACTATACAAACCATAGTCTATGTCTGTTATATACTGCATCGAATAATGAATTTTTGTATTGATCCAAAAATTGCGAAGAACACCAGCCTCGGGGTATCTAATGTAGAAAGTATAATAATTTTCAAAGGCGTAGAGTAAAAAAATGACCGCGATTGAAAAATACGAAATGAATCTAAACAACCGTCCCAAAAGCATTAAACTACTTTTTTTATACCTTATAAAATAGATCAAAGTGATAGGGACAAAAACAACCAATAGTATTTGAGAATAAAGCCATAACACTTCATAAAGATGGCCAAAATTATAATTATCTGGAGAAAATCAAAATATCCTGCAAATTAATATGATTACCGCAATTATTGTCGTTTGAATAGTAAGTTTTTGGGTTAATTTGTTCATGTGGTTATTTTTCTTTATTCTTTTTCATAAGCTCTTTTTCAATACTTTCCTTGGGTTGGCTCCTTCGGTTGGTCCAATAATGCCCTCAGTTTCTAAAATATCCATTATCCTGGCAGCCCGAGCATAGCCCAGGCTTAAACGCCTTTGCAGATAAGAAGTGGATGCTTTTTGAGACTGAACGACCAACTCTCTGGCTTTGGGCAGAAGCGGATCATTGCCGTCGAACTCGTCTTTGTCGTCCGCCCGGATTTCACTGTGCCGACTAAGAAATTTATCTACTCTTGTAACCTTATTTAGAATGATGACCTGAAAAATCAAAATAATAA
>CAYSSY010000067.1:0-4335 GCA_964434055.1 uncultured Gammaproteobacteria bacterium
CCACTAATATTGATTATAGTGGTTGTTTGGGCTGGCCTGCATATTTATAGCAATCATTATTGGAATAATTAATTTTAAATATATGGTAATAATTATTGGTATTTTGGGATTTTTCTTGCTTATGTTCATTTTTTGGGTGATTAGTATTATGATCGGAGTTCATATCATTAATAAAAAATAATTTATAAACTAATATATTTTTTATGGGCAGAACGACTCATACATTGCTCGGATCAAAAGCCAAGCAAGCAATTTTAGAGGGAGTGAATGCGATAGTAGCTCCTGTGCAAAAGACTTTAGGGCCAAATGGCATTAATGCTCTTTTGTATCGCACATTTAATAGAGGTAGTAGGATCACCAATGATGGCTGGACAGTGGCTGAGACTCAAGAGCCAAAAAATCCTTTTGTGAGATTGGCGGCTCAATCATTCAAAGAGAGTTGCCGAAGAACTAATGAGCGTGTTGGTGATGGCACGACTACTACTGTAGTAGTAGCTGGTAAATTATTCAATGATGTTTATAAGATATTAAGCGAAAACCAGAGCGCTTTGACTGCCAAAACTACTAGCAAGTCTAGTCCAATGGCTATCAAAAAGACAATTCTAAAAGAAGCTGAGAAGATAAAAGAGCAAGTATTAAAAGCTTCTAAAAAAGTAAAATCTCTTGAAGAGCTAGAGAAGATCGCCACAGTCTCTGTTGAGGATGAGGAGTTGGGTAAAATTATAGCCAAGATGGCTTGGGAGACTGGTGTTGATGGCTTTATTGATGTTGTAGAGGGCTATAAAGGTGAGATTGAGACTGAAGTGATAAAAGGTATGCGCTTTCCTGCCAAAGTGGCGGCTAAAGCGTTTGTCAATAATCCAAATAGATATGAGATGGTTGCGACTGATTGTCCTGTCTTGATTACCAATTATGCCTTAGATAATGTGGCTGAGTTTATTGATGCTTTTAAAGAGATAAATAGAAAAACATCAAAGCTAATAGTTATTGCTCCATCATTTTCTGAAAATGTATTAGTGAATATGGTAGCGGCTGTCAAGCAAGGATTTTTCTTGTATCCGGTGGCTGTGCCATCACTTCGCACTGATCAATTTGATGATTTGTCAGTCTATTGTGGGGCGAAGTTTATTGATAAAGCCAAGGGCAATAAATTAAAAAATGCTCGCCCAGAAGATTTAGGTTTCTTAGAAAAGCTTATTGTTAAGGATACTGAAGCTAAAGAAGAAGCTGTGGCTACTGGTGGTGCTGGCACGAAAAACGAACCAAGTCCGATTACAAAAGATGAGGTAGGTTTTAACAATAAAGATGAAGCAAAATTAACGCCAATTCAAGAAAGAATAAATATCTTGAAAGGACAGCTAGCTGAGACTAAGCAAGAGCAGTTTAAAAAGCTTTTGCAGAGGCGCATTGCCAGCATATCATCAGCTGTCGGTGTGATAAGGGTTGGTGACTCTACTGAGGCATCATCTCTTTATCGCAAATTAAAGATTGATGATGCTGTTTATGCTTGCAAAGCAGCACTTAGAGGGGGTTATGTAAAAGGTGGCGGCTTATGCCTAAAAGAGTTAGCTGATAAGTTGCCAGAGGACAATATCTTAAAAGGTGCACTAGTAGCTCCATACGAGCAAATTCAATCTAGTTTTGATGGAGGATTAGTGATACCAGATACAGTTATTGATCCTGCTGAGTGTGTTTATTATGCCGTAGAGTTTGCTACATCAGTAGTCTCAAATCTCATCACTGTTGATGTGATTACCATTGAAGACGAAGATCCTATTCACGGAGAAGCAGAGTTCGAGATTGCCAAAGCCATCAAGGCTTATGATCGGACACAAAAAATACATTTTGGCCAGTTAAAAGAAAATCAAGAAGAAGCAGATAAAGATATGTATGGTGGTTTTACGCCAGATGAATTTGAGTATCTAAATAGAGAGTAGAGGCACATAATTTAAAGCCACCCCTTGCGGAGTGGCTCTTTTGTTTTTAATTTTCTAGGATTATTTTTCTTTCTTTCCAAATTCGCCCGCGCTATTAGTTAAGAATTTTCTAGCTACATTGGCAATGACTGACCAAAGAGCCATTACGACAGGTGTCAGTTCACCAAAATCAACACTTGCAATTGTTTCTGATAAATAAGTAAGCAGGGCGCCAGCTACAGCCACGAGCGCGCCTATGCCGATCTTCTTTAGATCTTCGGCATTGAGCTTATATAGTTTTGATTCCATAGACACAAAGTTAGTTATTAATTTAATTCGCTGAACAAGCCCCAAGTGAGGAGAGACAACCCAATCCACACTAGCACCAGTCCACCGAAAATTTTTATTAAATTATCGTCCATATCCTAAAAGTTTTTTAATTGCTTCAATTAAAAGCGATAACCATTTTGTCGCTCCATATTTTTCTATCACCCAGTCATCTGTTAAAAAATATGTCCCAGGTTGAAGAATCAACTTTTGACCTGTCTTACTATTAATCAAGGCAGTCTTTTTTAATAGCACATATTTTGTCTGATTATCATCTAAAACAGTTATTTCTGGTTTATCTTCTACTGGTTTAACTTCTTTCCAATCTTCGGCCAAAGAATACTCACCTGGAGATAATTTAATAACAATTCCAGTATTATTTATAAATTGTGTCTCCTTAGTAATGACGACCTTTTTCTGTCCGCTTTGAGTATTAATAGGTTGAGGTAAGGGAACTTCATTAATGATGACGTGATAACCATCACCCAACTCATAATTTGGAGCTAGTCTTTTTAAATAGTCCCCGTCAAAAGTATCTGGGTAATTATCCCAAATCATATAAGCAGGATTGCCAATATCTACAAAAGCATGATTTTTACTAGCCCCTGGGACATTCGGATAAACACCATTTTTATCTGGATTTGGCCAAGCATACCCATAGGTAGCGATTACATTTTCCACAACACTTCTAACAAAATCTTTATAATTTAGTCGCTCCCAATTTACGGTAAAGTTTCTAACCCACCAAGCGGCCATTTCATCCATTTCCTTAGTGATTTTTGCCTTGTCGTGATACTCTTCCCAAGTCATTGACAATTCTTGAGGTAACATTGAGTAAGGAATAATACCTACTTTACGAATACACTCAATCACAGCTTTCATTGAATTTCCTCTTTGGGTGGTTCCTGATTTAATAGCGGTATATCGGAAGTCAGCTCTAAAAACTTCTTGACCATCTTCAATGACCAAGTAGCCTTTTTCTCTCAACTGTTTTATTCTGATTTCAGATATGAGACCCAATCTAACCGCTCCTGTCATTATCAAATTAGTAGCGTTTATAAATGCTCTAGTGACGCAATCCATTGTGTCTTGACGCAATCTTTGAGTCATTCCTTTCAAGACAAATTCAATGAACTTATGGCCTTTCTTGGATATTTTTTCTGCTAATCCCTCCAAGAGAACTGGGCCGGCAATATAATCCTCATCGGTGCGTTCGGCCATTTCTTTGTCCAAATCAAAACCAGTATTTTTAGGTTCACCGCCTACTGGCATTATTGGACTATCTATTTTCTCATTTACTTCTTCCATAAATTTTTTTCTTTTAGTTTCTAAATCTACTCCCCGTGACCATTGAGCGTAAGTCTTATGCTTTTTTCTCATAGGTTTGTGGGTTAATTGTTATAAGAGAGCCGAGGGACTAGCGACTCTCATCTTTGATTTTTAGGGTGTAGCCCCTCGGCTTCTTTTTGTTATTTCTTTTTGTCTTTGTTTTTCTTCTGGCCAGCCAGGAGAGCTTTGATTGTTTTTTGCCCCTTGCCGGAGCATAGCGGGCATTTGCCATCTTTGTCTAACTGGCAAGGGTGTTTGTCACAAAATTGTGCCATAATTTACTCCTTTTTATTTGAAAATTGCTACATCTTTATTTAAACTTGTTTTTATCCACGCTATGTCTGTTCTGATAGAAGAAACATCAGCTTTAATTTGTGATATATTATCCATTAGAGAAATTTGAATGGCAAATAAAATGCCAAGCACAGCTGTCACAATAGCGACAACCCAGACAAATACCGTCCAGCTCACACATTTTGGTTCTTTTTCATCAGACATAACTTAGTGGTTAATTAATTAGTCAAAAATTATACAAATATAAAGAACCTGTCAGTCAAAAATAATAATTTGCTGTTTGTTGGTACTTGGAGCTGAGGGAGCAGAGATAGTATAGGTTATGGTGCAAGCACCATTAGCACCATAACCAGCGCTTCCACCTGACGAACCACCAGCACCACCACCATAAGTAAGTCCGTTAGTGGTATTTGATGCTGAACCATTACTCCCGTTACCTCCGCCAGTTGCAGTACCAGTTCCTCCAGTA
>CAYSSY010000068.1:0-3862 GCA_964434055.1 uncultured Gammaproteobacteria bacterium
TGGTTAGAGCGTAGCACTCATAACGCTAAGGTCGAGAGTTCAATCCTCTCCCCAGCCAAAAAGACAAAAAACAAAAATCAAAAGTCCTTGACTTCATTGAAAAAGAAAACTATAATCAGAATAATGCTTGAATATAGAATATAGAATGTTGAATGTAGGTAGTTATTTGTTGTTTGTTGTAAGTTGTCTGTCATTAGTCGTTAGTTGTAAATCATATCGCGGGATAGAGAAGTAGCATCTCGTGAGGCCCATAACCTCAAGACCCGGGTGCAAATCCCGGTCCCGCAACCAACGTGTACGAATCGAGGTTAAAGCCTCGTTTTGTGCTTTATTAGTAAGCATTTTCGTTGGTTCCAACCTTCGAAATTCCTTTTCAAGGGCTGGATAGCGCTCGGCTATCGGAACTAGCCAATTATAAGCGTTAATTGAGAGTTTTCCGTCTTTTATAGTCGGGTTCCAACCTAAGGCTGTTAGAATGCCTTTTTTTGTTTGTAAATCACCATTCATAAAGTTAGCTCTGGCATAACAGGCAAAGTTAAAAGTATTTTCTGTCAGTTCAAGCCACTTTTCAGCTCTTTCCTCTGTTTGGCGTAAGTTATCTTTTAATTGTGTAATTTTTTTAACTAACAAATTCTTTTCTTTTATAAAAGTTTTATCATCAATCAAATCCCTATATCTCATCTTGGTTAGATTATCAAGCTCATTTTGAGTAGTTACCAAGGTCCTATGTTGCGTTTCATAGATAGAGCTCCTATCATTTATTTCTTTATCGTTGTTTTGGTTTAAAATTTCTAAAGCCCAATCTTTGAATTGTGGGAGTATAGTATATTTTTTTAACAATTCATCGATTTGCTTTTCTAATTCCTCTTCTCTAATAGCTTTTCTCTGGGAGCAATTAATGGTTTTTTTCTTACGAGTACAAAAATAATAAGTGTAGTCTTTGATTTGGTTAGTTGACTTTATTAACTTATGTTTGTGTCCGGCTGTATAAAGACAACCGCACTCCCCACATCTAATCATCCCAGTAAAAGCAAATTCGTGAGTTTTGGGGCGAGGTCTGCCTTTTCTCCCTAAGAGTATTTGAACACGGTCATATTCATCAAAAGTCACCATTGGTTCGTGCTTGCCTTCATATTCTCGGCCGTTATAGTTCAAAATACCTACATAAAAAGGATTGGTTAAAATCCGATAAATGCCGCTTCTAGAAAGCTCTTTGCCACCTTGTCGTTTGCATTTCCGTGTTTTAAAACCCCAGTCGTTATTGGCCATCTCTAAAATTTTAGATGGCGCATAGTTACCCGTCAGCATTAAATCCCAAATTTTTCTAACCAAAGCAAAGCGTTCTGGGTCTTTGATAATTGTTTTGTCTTCTCGATTATTGAGATAACCCAAAGGCGCCGTATTGGGGAGCCAGCCTTTTTCCAGCCTCGAGCGCACGCCACGCATCGTATTTTTGCGTAAGTCTAAGATGTACTGGTTTGCCATGCCGCTTTCCACATTAAATAAAAGCACATTGTCATCAGGCAAGTATTCTCGGTCAATGGTCTGGATTGATTTTAAAACACCTTGCTGTAAAAGCCATTGGACCTTGGCGCTGTCAATCGGATTTCTTGAGAGCCTATTAATTTGCCAGCACATAATGCCGTCAGCTTCACCATTTTCAATTCTCTTTAACACATCTTCAAAGACTGGCCGGATATTTGGTTTCTTGGCTGATTTAGCTTCCGTGAATATTTTTATTATTTTTAGGTTGTAAGTCCGTGCCAATTCTTTTAGTCTGTTAATTTGATCTTCAATACTTTGCACTTGTCGGTCTTCACCCTCAGTGCTTTTCCGGGCATAAATAAAATATTTAATTTGTGATTTATTTTGAGACATATTGACAAAAAAATTAATAAGTAATAAATTATTATGATTTATTGCACCTTTAATAGTCTTAAAATCGTAAACCCTTATTAGGAGGATTCAGCCATGACGCTAAAAAAGATTAGCTACAAGAATTCAGGCGGTCCAAGTTTTGGATATGCCGACGTGGTTTATGTCATTATCAATGGCAACCAATGCATTTTTTCAGGGATTACTCCCGGTCCAGCAAGGACATCAACAATCAACGCTGCTGAGGATATTATTATGGCAATAGCAGCAGTTGAAGGCGTTGAGGCTGAAAATCTCCAATTCTTTGATTTACAAACCGGAACAGGTTACGAAAAAAAACCCAGGCAATACGAATTTGACAGACTTCTTGTTGTTTATGATGAGAAAGGAAAACCTTTTGTGAAGGGTTGGGCTGATAGTGAGTGCCCACGATCCATCTTGGAAGCGTTTTTCAAATTTATCATCTAACCATTTTCACCCCACAGGCTGGACTTTATGTTCAGCCTTTTCTTTTTTTAAAAAACCAAAAGGACGGTCTGGTTGACCCGATTACGATACCCAAAAGGTAATTTCATCGGCAGACCGCCCAATTTGAGCGACGAAATAATAAAACCTTTTGAGATTTTCACGTAATGGGTCAACGCTTTAATTATACATTATTTTTTAATTATATACAAAACAAATATTTAAACTATTCAACATCTAATTTTTTTTTCAGATGCTCTAGTAATATATAGGGATCATTTAATTCTTCGCTTGTTTTTTCGAATTCATCAGTGTATTTATTATAAATTTCACTTGGTAAAACAACCATTTTTCCCAAACTAGCACCCCCGTATATTGGTATAGGCTTATTGTTAGTCTGTATACCACCGTTAGTTATAATTAAAATTCTACAAAGTTTATCAAGCATCCAAACTAAACTTTTAACATCTTCTTCCGCTATTTTATCTTCTGTTATGTAACTTTGAAGTAGTTTAACGTGCTCTTCTAGCTTTTCTTTAAATCCGACATTTTCCGACTTTTTATTTACCACATCAGGAATATTATGTCTTTGGGCTTGGCTGCCAGCAATAATACCAGCTTCTGTTTTTGTTTTGCCTTGAGCTAAACTGGTTATCAATTTGTTTTCATTAATTCGTCCATAAGGACGTTTGTTAGAGTTACTAGTCATTTAAATAGAATTAACCCAATATAGGAATAAACCTATATAGGCTTATATTAATATTATAATATTAAGCAATTATTTATATCTTCAAGATCATTAAGATAGTCAGTAAATTCATTTTCAAACTGATTTATGGCTTTTTGTTTAGCTTGTTTCCAAAAAGTTGATTCCGCTCTAAAATAATCAAACCACTTATCATGCCCCAAACTTTTTGAAGGGGGGTAGATTAAATATCGACTAAGACTATCTTTTTTTTCAGCCCTCACAACTTTAAAACCATAAATGGCTATTAAGTCACAAATGTTTAATGTCATTGTGGCCGGTTGATGTTCAAAATCACTTTCATCAATGTCTTTTCTGAAGTGAAATTTGAATTTTAAGTCATTGATATTAATCTTCATAGTAATTTTATCCTTTGTTAATAATAAATTTGTCTGGTGTGCAAATTACCCTTGTTTTTTGTTGTCCTCAAGGGGTTTTGTCAGATCACCTAGGTGTGCCAATATATCTTTTCGGTCTTTTGGACCATAGTCATCTTTTTCAACCAATTTATGAAACCATTGGTGTAAGGTTCGTTGGCTAAAACTTTGACCTTTTATAGCCTCACAAAAGCAAAGGTAAGAGCTCCAGTGAGCGTGGGTTTTGGTTGCTTTATCAAAGCGGTGTTTGAGTGACCTCATATTATTTTTCATTAAGCTTTTTAAAGTCCGATTCTCGGATCGGTTTATAAATAAGTTGCATTAAGTTAACTAATTGTGTTCCGTATTCTAAAGCCTGCTCCCGAGTAATGTCTTGTGAGAAATGATTTTTCCAAAGTTG
>CAYSSY010000069.1:0-3670 GCA_964434055.1 uncultured Gammaproteobacteria bacterium
CGCCGCCCTGCCATTTGAAATAGACAGTGCCGTCAAAATGCGCGGGCTGAGATTCAATTACCTGTCTTGTCACCTCTTTTAAGACTTCGGCGGTCATAATTGACTGACCGAGAACTCTTAATTTCTCAGCATGACAAAACGGGCAGTTAAGCTGACAGCCTGTGTGCGGCTTAATTAGCACGTTGAATGGCATTTGGGCTTTAATTGTTGCCATTTTATTTCTCCCTAAATTATTTATATTTTAAATAGCATATTTGACAAGATAATTATTAATTGTTAAAGTGGAATATTAATAATTTTGGCAATAATCTTGGCAAAATATTAACTCGTTACTTTAACGAGAAAAATGTATTTTGTCAAGTGATTTTGATAAAATTGTAGTTAGTGTTATTTCCTAAAAATCATTCACCATAATTGGGAGGTTGCTATGCTAGCATTGCCGACATTGAAGAACAGGAGCGCTGCAGTCCTCGATAGAGGTAGTCAGTCTCCTACCTGGCTCACCAGCGATGAGCAGCAGTATGCAAAGAAAGAAATGCTGCCTGTACTTGATAAGTTTGGTAGCCATCAGGCAGATACAATTATTGCCAGTGGCGAAAATCTTGCTGGCAAAATGGCCGGGGCTTCACAGGTTAACTGGGGCGTCACTCCGGATCAGCTGCGAGAGTTGTCTTATATCGCGGCGACGATCATGAAGAAAGAAGATGTTAATGAACGGTTTGCTCAGATTATATTACAGAGCCAGGCTGTTCAGATGGTAAATATTTTTCTTTTGGAGCAATTGCGACGCGCTCACGTGCGTGGCCCAAAAGCAATGTTAAGCTTGTTTCAAAAGTTAATCAGTAACAGCGGAAACGGCATGGCGGGTATTTTGACCGACGCGCGCATCCGCTCTGCATATCCAGAGGATCTTCTCAAAGTGATGGTTGCAAACACTCAACTGGTGGCGGTAATTGTAAATAAGCTTATTCCCAATCAAATAAAACTTGAGAAAATGACCGTGAGACACATACACAATCTCGCTCATGATGTCGACCGGTCATGGCATATTGTTTCAAGAGAACAGGCCCAGATGCGCCGGCAAGCCGAGGCCATGCACAGGGCAAGTGAATACTTTGCCCGCAAAGCTCACCAGGGGGATTTATGTACCCCTGAAGAGGACGCCGCGATAGCCGAAGATCTGCGGCAAGCTGGCATTCTTGAAAACAATATGAGAGCGGGCTTTCGCAGCAATCACCTGATGGCCAAGCATCAAGGGATCTTAACTTCATCGTTTTACGGATTATCCCTTGGTCACGAACTGTTTCAAACCAATCGGACAGGCTTTAACGCCATTATGTTAGAATTGGCATTGGCCTCAAGTGTCTTTGTGGATGCGCTTATGTTGACCTCACAAAAGGCCAACATGTTGCTGCAAGCCGCGTCGGAAAAAACTTTGCTGGAACATGCAAATTTGTCCGCCATGAGAAGGCAGAGTTTTCAGGAACTTGTGACCGCTGTCAAGGGTAGCAGATATGCTCTCATAGGCGGTCAACCGCAGCAGCAATCTCTGACGGCCTGAAAGCCGTAGAGAACATTAAAAAAGCCAAGACTTATCTTGGCTCTTTTTTATGTGATGACCGAGGGCGGATTCATTGGTATATTACCGCCTCCGTTGTTTTTCTCCATTCTCAAGTCAGTGTAATAGTAGACTAGATACTGGATATGCCTTTTTTCGTAATAGTAAGCACCCGCTCCGCCTCCACCGATGAGCAAAAAGCAAATAATAATTACCGTGACAAATTTGCGGCTAAATGACTTAGCGATAACGTCAAGGGTTTTGCCTTTGTAAGTGGCGCGTTCTCGCTCGAGCTTGAGCACGGCATTGATTGAGTCAATCCTCATTTGCCTGAGCGGTATTTGCGCTCTGGTCAAAAGCTCGAGTTTTTCGGTAATCTTAATTTGAGCCTCGAGCTTTCGTGCCTCAGCTATTTGCAGTTCGACCTCTAATTTCTTGAGGTCGACTTTTTTTTGTTCCAAGGCAGCCTGTGCGACCAACTTCGCGGTCTCAGCTTCAATTTTTTTATTTTCCAGCTGCAGTTGCAGGCCAGCTTTTTGCGCGCCGGTATTTGAGGTGTTTTTTTTGACGGGATTTTCGTCACAAGTGACGAATAAAAACCCCATGGTCAAAAAAGTAAAAGCAATTAATTTTTTCATGATCAACCTCCGTTTGACGTCCTAAAAACGTATTTTTTTATGGTTCCTCGAATCCGTTATTTAAGCACAATATTTTTTGGCTGTCAATAGTTTGTGAAAATTAGTGCGTTTTTTCGACAGTCGAGTTCTATTTGTGGTAAAATAAAAACAACTAACCTGCCTGTCGGCAGGCAGGCAACTAACAACTAACAACTTACGACTGACGACTATTTAAGATGTAAGTCGTTTGTTGTGAGTCGATTGTCAAGACTATGCTTACTTTCAAACAGGTTAAAAATAATCCGCAAATCACCGAGTTTATCAGACGTTCGGGTGAGTATCTAAAAGACATCGGCTATACTGATCACGGCTTTCGGCACGTGACCATTGTTGCTGACCGGGCCGCTAAAATAGCGAGAGATCTTAAGTTTTCTGAGCTTGATCAGGAAAGTGCTAAAATTGCCGGATATTGTCACGACATGGGTAATTTTTTAGGTCGGTCGCACCATCATTATTGGGGCGGCATGCTGTTTCACCAACTTTATAATCAAACTGAAAACGTTAGCCAAGTCGCCGATATTATGCAGGCAATTGTTTTTCATGATAAAGAAGAATTAAAAATTATGACCAAGGTCGCGGCCGCAGCGGTTATTGCCGACAAATCAGATGTTCATCGCTCTCGAGTTTTAAATAAAGATCTAGTGACGATCAAAAGTGATCTGCATGACAGGGTTAACCATGCGGTTATTGAGAATCATCTTGATGTTTATCCTAAGAAAAAAATTATTCGTTTAAATTTGACTGTTGATACTAAATTTATGGAAGTGATGAATTATTTTGAGATATTCACCGGTCGCATGGTTTTTTGCCGCCAGGCCGCTGAAGTCTTGGGTTATAAATTTAGTTTAGAAATTAATAAATTCAAGCTAATCTAACTGGCTTGATTTTTATTTCTTACTTCTTAATTCTTGATTCTAGTTTATTATGTTTCAGGCATTTTTATATGGTTCAATTAGTGCACTGGCTTTAGTTATTGGTGCAGTTCTCGGGGTCTATGCCAAGTGGTCGCAAAAAATAATTGCCGCTGTCATGGCTTTTGGTTCTGGAACACTGATTTGCGCTCTGACTTTTGGTTTAATGGATGAGGCTTATCACAAAAGCAGTCTCTTAATAGTGGCTTTTGGTTTTTTTGGCGGCGGTGTTATTTTCTTGGCAGGAAATTATTTACTTTCTATTTTTGGCGGGCGGAGGCATCGTTTGCGTCAGTCAGTTAAACCGTTGAAAGAAGCTAGCGGCAGCTTAATAGTTTTGGGAGCGCTGCTCGATGGTATTCCAGAATCTATTGCTCTAGGCGTTGCCCTTTTTACCGGTACCAGTCAGGGCATTCTTATTTTAGTAGCGTTGTTCCTATCGAATTTACCCGAAAGTCTATCATCCGTCCCTGGTTTATTGCGTGAGGGCTTTACCCAAAAAAGGATACTCTTGATGTGGGGTG
>CAYSSY010000070.1:0-3594 GCA_964434055.1 uncultured Gammaproteobacteria bacterium
TAATAAAATAAAACAGTTCATTTTTTTGTATTTAAAAATATTTATTTTAATTTTTTAAATTTAAAAATTTGTTTTTATATTAAGAACATTAACGAATGGGCAAGCGGTAAATCAAAGATTTTCTTCAAGGTGTTTGACTGCTAATTTTCTAATCTCATCTTTTTTCTTTTTTACAATGAATTCATTGTTATCAATAATTTCTAAAAGTTTGTCAATGTCGTCTATTTTATAGATTCTGTAATTATTAAAAGGGTGGCGGTGGGCTTTTAGCTTGCCGGACTTGTCCCAATTTCTAAGAGTTATTTTTGATACCCCCAATATATTAGATGCGTCCTTTATTGTTATGTATTTAAAAGCATTTTTGATCATTTTGGTCATTTATTTAAGTTTACTAAACATTTATAAACATTATAACCAAATGGTAATAAATATGAAAGTTTATAAATGTGGATAATTATTTATCGCTATTTTCTCTAAAATTAAATACTTTTAAATAAAAAATAATAAGACGCCTTTTTTGATCTTTTAGGCACAAGTGAGCTTGCCACCTGTTTTGTCGTAAAAATTTTTAAAATTTTCTAAAGATTTATCTCAAAAATTCGATTAGATTTTTAGAATAATTTTTATGTAAAAAAATTATAATTTATCCACACTTTTTTATTAATCTCGTTTGTCCGAGATTATATAATATACGCAATGGATGGCGCTCTAAATTTTGACGGAAAAAAATATATCTCGGCAAAACTGGCAGCAAAAGAATTTGATTATACAAGCGACTACATCGGACAGCTTTGTCGTTCAAAAAAAGTTGATGCAAGGATGGTGGGTCGAAGTTGGTATGTCTTGGAAAAAGATTTGGCAGATCACAAGAATATTATTAATACCCCCTCAACTTTTATTGCTGATTCAGACAAAACAAAACTGCCAAAATTTGTTGGAGCAAAATTTAAAGAAAAAAAAGAAAAAATTGCCAAACCCCTTAAGATTAAGACGAAAAAACCGGACTATTTCTTACCAATTTCAAACAGATCTCGGACAGCCGATCTCGGACCCAGAAATATATTGTATTTAAATGATGAAAAACCATTATTCCCGAGTACTATCAAAAAGATAAGTCTTGATGGTTTGAAATATGTAGCTGCGAGGTCGACTGACAAGTCTATCAGAAAACCCACAAAAAAGGCTCTTATTGAAAGGTTTGCTGTTAGCGCGGCTGTTTTTTTTGCGTTTTTTGCCATATCGGTTATGGGAAATAAGGTTCTTGAGATGCCAAATCCCCATCTGTTAAGCAGGGCCAGAGAGGAGGTCAAGTTTCTTTTTAGTCCGTATATAACCGTTCCTACAATTAATAAGCAAGAAAGTGCTCAAATTGCATCTATTGCCCCATCGCTTGGCAGCGGTTGGCAATCTGTCTCAAACTGGATGAAAGATTTGGCTCAAAAAATAATCAAGCCCTGGCTTGAAGAAGAATCTGTTCTGGTGAACAAAGAAAGAGGAGAAGAAAAGACAAACCAAGTTATAACAATTGCGAATCAAACAACTTCAGCTCAAATATTACCCCAAGCGAAAACAGTTTTTGTAACTGGCGTCGATAAAGGATATGTCGATCTTAAAATTGCTGAGTTAAAAAATTATTTTCTAATCAATCCTCTGGCGCCAAATGTAAACAGATATTATGTCACCAAACAGAATGATGTCATTGTCGAATCGATCAATAATTCCTCGTCGTCCAATAGCAGTTCGGGTGGGGCCTCGATACTTTCAGAATTGTCGGATATTACATTAACTTCAACATCGTATGGCGATATTCTTATGTACAATGGTGTCGACTGGGTAAATACCGCAACATCCTCACTTGGCATTGTTGGTGGCACTGGCTCATATCCTGATTTTTTGGGTCAAATAGGTGATGTGTCTACCTCTACTCTCCAAAACGGATATGTTTTGAAATGGAGTTCATCTTCCTCAGAATGGGAATCTGTGGCCACATCCTCTCTCGGTCTGGGCGGATCATCCGGTACGGTTTCTTCAGTTGATATGTCGGTGCCAACCGGCTTTACCATTTCCGGCAATCCTGTTACTTCAGCAGGAACGCTGGCTCTCGGCCTTGATTCCGGATACTTTGTGCCGACAACCACAAGAGCTTCAACTTGGGATGCTGCTTATTCCTGGGGAAATCATACTAACGCAGGTTATCTTTTGTCTTCCCTCTATTACTCGACAACAACACACACATCGATTACTTCTTTACCTAATCTTTTTATAACCGAATCACAAATTTCAGACCTTGGTTCATATCTCACATCTGCTGTTACCGCAATTGGTCCACTTAATCAGACATCTGATGGACCAACTACTACTTTTGCAACATCTACCACCGGAACAGATTTTACTATTTCTGGATCAGGAGACACTATTACTTTCAATATCCCTACTGCCTCTGGTTCTAATCGGGGTCTTCTTTCGTCGTCTGATTGGACGACTTTCAACAACAAAGCGGGTTTCTCCTGGCCCTTCACCGCCCAGAGCTGGGGAGTATCAACTACCACTACTTTAGGAATGCTAAACGGCTTTCTCTCCACCGCATCATCAACCATAGTCGGAAACGCCACTACCACCGGAACACTTGGAGCAGGCAGAATATTCATGAACGGAGATTACATCACCGACTTCACCGGCGCAGGCCTAACTCTTTCAAGCGGCGCTCTCACCTTAAACGCCACTGGCGACTGGACCGGCACAATCGATGGAAACAACTTCGCCGGTGGAGCGATCGGAACAGGAGAACTGATATATGGAGGTTCAGCCGGTTCATTCTCGGAATTGGCAGCGGGAACCAATGGATACATCTTGGCAATGTCTGGCGGAATACCTGCCTGGGTGGCGACAACATCCATGCCCATCGGAGGTGATGTCACCGGTACTCTCTCTGCCGCAGTTGTCGGAGACGACTCACACAACCACACCGCTTCAACAATATCCGGTCTGGGTGTGTCAGACTTCTCTTCAGCTAACATCTCCCAATGGACCAATGATGCGGGGTTCACCTCATACTCCTGGCCCTTCACCGCCCAGAGCTGGGGAGTATCAACTACCACTACTTTAGGAATGCTAAACGGCTTTCTCTCCACCGCATCATCAACCATAGTCGGAAACGCCACTACCACCGGAACACTTGGAGCAGGCAGAATATTCATGAACGGAGATTACATCACCGACTTCACCGGCGCAGGCCTAACTCTTTCAAGCGGCGCTCTCACCTTAAACGCCACTGGCGACTGGACCGGCACAATCGATGGAAACAACTTCGCCGGTGGAGCGATCGGAACAGGAGAACTGATATATGGAGGTTCAGCCGGTTCATTCTCGGAATTGGCAGCGGGAACCAATGGATACATCTTGGCAATGTCTGGCGGAATACCTGCCTGGGTGGCGACAACATCCATGCCCATCGGAGGTGATGTCACCGGTACTCTCTCTGCCGCAGTTGTCGGAGACGACTCACACAACCACACCGCTTCAACAATATCCGGTCTGGGTGTGTCAGACTTCTCTTCAGCTAACATCTCCCAATGGACCAATGATGCGGGGTTC
>CAYSSY010000071.1:0-3427 GCA_964434055.1 uncultured Gammaproteobacteria bacterium
GTGTTTCTCAGAAAATATCGCTGGGATTTTGATGCTGTTGATCGGACAATCGATGACTACAGTCTGAAAGCTTGTCGCAATACATTCGGCAAATATTCATTTACGCAGGTAGTCGTAACCGATCGTGATACAGTGGAGATTGGAATCAACAAAGATGTGACCAACGCCTTGGATCAGGTTGGAATTGTTCAAGATGATTTCGGAATCAACCGGATAAATTTACCCGAGGCGAACCTGAAAGCGGCATACGACCGAATGAAGCAACAGCGCACCCAGGTTGCTCAAAAATACAAATCTGAAGGCGAAGAGATCAAAAGCGCTACCATCGGCAGAGCTAACCGCGAAGTATCTTTTATAGAAGCCAGAGCGGATAGCGCTGTAAAAAGCATTATGGGTTATCAAGATGCACGCCGGGCACAGATTTATAACAGGATTATGACACTCAATTCGAGCTTCTTTAAGCTTCTGTATGCCAAGGAGTCGGCGGAAAAGGCTTTGCTGGAAAATTCCAATGCTACGATCCTGATCAACGCGAACAGCGGTTTTATGAAGGAAATTTTTCAGCCGGTTGTCAAGTAAAGTTCTTTGAATCACAACGTCAAGGGAAATTAACTCGCGATGAATCTATATCGCGAGTTTTTTTTATTCAAATCAATATTGAAAACGTCGGATTTCGGAGGAAGATCGGGCGTTTTTTATTTCATTAATTTAAAAAAAGCAAGTTTTAATCTTGCTTTCATGTTTAGAGCTGATTAATGAGCAGGGAATTGACGTGGTCTTCGGTCCATAAGTGCAGGGAATGCATCAGGGTTATGACGCATAGGCGACTGAATTCATCATTGTGTTGAGTCGCCACAATTTTTTGGAGCATATTTTTGGCATCGAGTAACAATAATCGGGGATAGTGATCAGCCACGAAGTAGACCCCATCTTTTTTGATCAGCAGATAACGTTCGGAATTTTCTAATTTTATGAGCATGATCTTAAAAGAACTTCTTGGTCTGACTCGGAAAAATTCCTGAACCAGCCGATCATGAAAAAAATTAATAAAGAACTGTAATTTATCGTGCAGATCCTGGAGTGTCTCTTCATCAATCTGATGAAAGATGCTGGTTTGCGCACTTATTTTTTTCGCCCGGCGAACATGTTTTTTGGTAATGCGTTCAATCGCCCGCTGCAAAGCTGCTTTTAGATCTTGGTTCATTAGTAGTCCCTCCTTAAACTCGATAAATTTTAAAAATTATTGTATTTCCAGTTTCCACAAACCGTTTTGGCCTTGATAACTGCCGCTGATGAACAAAAATTCACCTTTAGTGTCAGGCAAAAGGAAGTTGACGTTTTCAAAGTCAGTTAATTTGGTTGTTTGATTTTGGCTAAAGCTTTCTGTCTCAATAATTTTTATTTCACCTTTGGTTGAGCAAATAACATGATGGCCAGTCGAATACCAAGTAGTGGTATCAATACCTTTACCCGATCTGGTTACTAATTTTTTTTCTTCTTTTAATAAATCATAGGTCCAAATTTCAAAATCATTAGCATAGAGTATTTTATTTTTATTAAACAGTTCAAATTTTTTAGCTTGCGCCAAAACTTCCTGGGAAGCAGATTGTTCATTAGTTAAATCAAGAATATAAAGCAGTTCATTTATTTGGTCGTGCGCAGCGATAATCTTTTTTTCGAGATCTACTATTGAAAGCTGATAATTATCTGAAAGTGGTAGAGAATCTAAAATTTTAAATTCATTAAAAAATGGCGGGTTGGTTTTTTTTAGTAGCACCTGGCTGTTGAGTTTTTCCAGGAAATAGAGATCTTGACCCAAATAAAGATAGTCGGCAATTTTATTATTGAGTAATTTTTCTTTTGAGTTATCCTTAGTATTTACTTGATAAAGCTGACCATTATCAAGGAAATTAAGATAGCTAAAAACATTTTCCGACCAGCGGGCATTAAGTAGTTTTTTATCCAGACTAGTTAAGGGAGTAATTTTTTTCTCATCGGTGTTGATTAAAAAAAGCGATTTAGTGGCAAATGCCAAAGTTGCGCGTTTACTGTCTAGTGACCAGATTAAGGTTGAGGTCGCATTACTGAACGGTATTGAACCAAGGTTCTTTATTTCCTTTGCATTAACATCAAAGAGTGCCAAGTTCAGTTGCATGTTGTTTTCTTGATCAGATATTAGAGCAATAATTTTTTTATGGTCCGGAGAGGTCAGGATATTATTTATTTTTTTTCCTGATTGAATTAATTGTGGACCAATATCTTTTTTGAAGAGATTTATGTCATAGACAAATGTAGTCTGGTGAGGAAAGATAGTAACTGTTTTTTGCCAGGTATTGTAACCATCCTTTGTTACTCTAACTTCGTAATCATTTGCCAAAAGGTCAGAAAATCTTAATGGTGAAACATTTTTTTGCAGGACATTATTAAGATAAACAGAAACACCTTTAGGTTTGGTTTCCAAATAAAGAACGCCTGTTTGTTCCAAGACTTGTTTTTTAAAATCATAACGGTAACCTAAAGCATAGAGCACAATAAATGGTGCAATTATAAAAAAAAGAATCATGAAAAAAAGATAGAGCAGGCGGCGATGAAAGAGGGTCATAAATTTAAATCCAAATGACTAAGTCCAAATGTCAAAAATAAAGAATAGTTAGAGTTGCTTTTTTGGTTAATTTGTTGTTAAATATAATTAGGGTTGGTTTTTTACTAACCTTTATTAAATGTAGCATTTTAAGCAATAATTTTCAATTTTGTTATGGCGAAATTTATTATCAACGGCGGCAAGCCACTAAAAGGTGAAATTACGGTTAATGGCGCTAAAAATTCGGGTACTAAAGCAATAGCCGCAGCGGTTTTATCAGCTGAGGAGATGGTGATTGAAAATATTACTCTGTTTGAAGATGTGCGTCAGATGCTGGGCATGTATCGTAATTTAGGCGGCAAAGTTGAAGAAGAAGCAGATAAGAAGAGAGTGACTTTGAAATTGGAAAGTTTAAAGACGGTTGAAGTTGATAAAGACTTAGCGTCTAAGTCGCGGCCGAGTATTCTTTTTGTCGGTCCGCTGCTTTCGCGCTTTGGTGAGGCTAAAATTGTAGAACCGGGCGGATGTGCCATTGGTAAACGGCCGATTGATTTGTTTATTGATGGTTTTAAGGCGATGGGTGTTACTGTCAGCGAGAATTTTAGTAACAGTGAATATTATTTTAAAGGTTTTCCTCAGGGCGGTACTTTTGTTTTTCCAATTGTCAGCGTGACTGCTACCGAAACTTTAATGCTGGCATCGGTTTTAGCTAAGGGTACGACTTATTTAAAGAATGCTGCTCAGGAACCAGAGATTCCGGCATTAGCTTCATATTTAAACAGCCACGGAGCTAAAATTTCCGGAGCTGGTACGCCGACCATAGTTATTGAAGGAGTAGATCATATT
>CAYSSY010000072.1:0-3320 GCA_964434055.1 uncultured Gammaproteobacteria bacterium
GCTTGTGTGTTATTGTTGTTAATTGATAGGTTATATTTTAGAAAATATGTTGTTTAATTTATCTATTTTACAAATTCCTCGCGAAAGGTGTTGGCAACTGGTGGAAAAATATGTATCGCCGGAAGGCAGAGCGCATCTTTTGAACGCGGAAGCGGGGATGGGAGCGTTGGCGAGATACTTCAATGAAATAGAGCCGGGAAGCGAAGACGAACACACCTGGGCGATGTGCGGGTTGTTGCATGATATTGATTATGAACAAATTACGGGCAAAGAAGATATGGACGCGCACATGAAAGAACATTGTGGACCACTGACGGAAAAATTTTTGAAAGAAATTGATTTTCCTGATGATTTAATTCGCGCGATCCAGTCGCATAATGAAATTCATAATATTCCTCGCGATTCAAAACTAGCCAAAGCATTATTTGCGGTTGATGGGTTGACTGGCTTTATTGTGGCGGTGTCAAAAGTAATGCCGGATAAATTGGTCTCTTCAGTGAAACCAGAATCGGTTTTAAAAAGATTTAAAGAAGCGCGGTTTGCCGCGGCAGTCAATCGAGAAAATATTTTTACCTGCGAGAGCGAGCTGGGGATACCGAGAGAGAAGTTTGTGGAAATAGTCCTGGCAGCCATGAAAAATGTATAATGTATTATGTATAATGTATTATGGAAAATACAAAAATTACCAAGTTTACAGATTTAAACGCGTGGAAAGAAGGATATAAATTGGTTTTGGAAATTTATAAAATAACAAAAGAGTTTCCAAAAGAAGAAGTGTATGGGTTAACTAGTCAATTAAGGCGTTGTGCGATTTCTATTACCTCAAACATCGCCGAAGGTTTTAGCCGACACTCTTTTAAGGATAAAGCAAATTTTTATAGTATGGCCCTGGGTTCCACAACGGAATTACAAAATCAGATTTTAGTGGCGAAAGATGTCGGTTATATGATGCAAGAAAAATTTAGTCAAATTGCCAATCAAACGATTGTTGTCCATAAACTGGTTAACGGCTTGATTAAATATTCCAGATCCCATAATACATAATACTTTATACATAATACAAATTAGTAATTAAAATTGAACTATATGTGGTACCCACTTATTGTGATTGTTGTGCTCTTGGTTCTTTCGAGTTTGCGTCAAGTCAATCAATACGAACGCGGGGTAATGTTTACTATGGGTAGAGCTACTGGCATAAAAAATCCGGGCTGGAGAATCGTTTGGCCGGTTTTTCAAAGTATGAAAAAAGTGGATATTCGCGTCAAAGCGGTGGACGTGCCAGATCAAGAAGCAATTACTCGAGATAATATTTCCGTGAAAGTAAACGCGGTTATTTATTACAAAGTATCTGACGCGGCTAAGGCGGTGATTGAAGTGGAAAATTTTTATTACGCGGTGTCGCAATTGGCCCAGACCACCATGAGAAACGCCGTGGGTGAAGTGGACTTGGATAAACTTTTGTCTAGTCGTGATGAGGTGTCTGACCGAATTCAAACAGTGGTGGATAAGGCCAGTGATCCGTGGGGTATTAAAGTGGAATCAGTGGAATTGAAAGATATAAATTTGCCAGAAGATATGAAACGCACGATTGCCAAACAGGCTGAAGCGGAAAGAGAGAAACGGGCAGTGATTATCAAAGCTGAAGGCGAGGTAATCGCGGCGGAAAATATGTCCAAAGCGGCAAACATGCTTTCGGCCGCGCCGGGTGCTTTGCATTTACGCACTTTGCAATCAATTAATGATTTGTCGTCAGATCAATCAAATACCGTGGTGTTTGCGATTCCTTTGGAGGTGCTGAGGGCGTTTGAGGGGATGAAGAAAGTATAATGGGGTGTGTAGAATGTATTATGGGAAAATGATTTAAGATTTATGATTTACCTGCCCGCAAGCGCCTTGAGCGCAAGCGATTGGCGGGCAGGGGATTTAAGATTTATGATTTGAAAATAAAGAATGACAATTTTAAATTTTAAAATCCAAATTTTAAAATAAATCTAAAGTTTTAATTTTAAAAAAAAATAGTATAAAATATGGGATTATTAGAAGCAGAAAAAAGCAACGAACTGAGATGGACAACGGTAGTCATACCTGGATACGTAAATCTTATAAAGAAATTCAGCATAGTTGTAGGTTTTGTTTCGGGTATAATTTGGTTGATTGTTTTTTATTTAATATTTAAAAATTTAAATCATGCAGATTTATTAGATCCCGTATTTATTTTTGAATTATTTTTATTTATATCAATATTTATTATACTAGTGTTTTTGTTAAAGAGAGATATAAAAATAACTTTTGGGGGGCCGATAAGTTATATTTTAAGTAATGATGGAATCCGTATCGATAGGAGCGATAGAGACGTTTTTTATAACTGGCGTGATTTTAATAATTTTTATATTTTAGATAATTCTTATAAAAATTATCACCGTATTGTTTTACCCGAGCCTTCGATGGTTGCTGGTATCGGAAACTTAATGATGGATTTGATCTTTACGCTTTTTAGAAAAAAAGCACAAGTTTTTATGAATGATCAGAACACTCCACGTTTTGTTATCTTTAATCTTAAACAACATAAATCTTTTCGTGTATCGCAAATTAAAATAGAGGTTCCGTGTAATTTAGAGGGAGTGGTTGTTAATTATATTAAGCAAAAAGTATTGATGATACAACAGGGAGTCATGCGTTAGCTGCTAATTTTGGAATTATTAATAATTATTTAAAAATTTAAAATTCTAAAAATATGCTTGATATCAACAAAATTCGCAATCAAAAAGAAGAAGTAGAAAAGGCCTTGCTCAAGAGAATGGATCCGCCAGCTGGCGGATTGGGTTTGGAAGAAATAATAAAAATTGATGATCGAAGAAAAGAATTAATTGCCAAGGCTGATGAGTTAAAGGCAGAAAGAAATAAATTTTCCAAAACCAAACCCACACCAGAAATTATTGAACAGATGAAGAAAGTAGGGGAGAGTATTAAAGAATTGGATGAAAAATTGGTGGGGGTGGAAAATGAATTGAAAGAAAAATTGTCAACTTTGCCAAATATGCCTGGCAGTGATGTTGTGGCTGGGGGCAAGGAAAATAATAAAGTTTTGAAAAGTTTTGGTGAAAAGCCCCTCCTATGCCAAGGCTCCGGAGGGCAGGCCAAAGATCATGTGGAGTTGGCCACTAGTTTGGGTTTGATCGATTATGAACGCGCGGCCAAGATGAGCGGGGCAGGATTTTGGTGCTACACTGGTGATGGCGCGCTTTTGGAATGGGCGTTACTTAATTATTTCGTAGAATTTCATAAGAAAAATGGCTATGAATTTTTACTGTTGCCATATT
>CAYSSY010000073.1:0-3096 GCA_964434055.1 uncultured Gammaproteobacteria bacterium
AAGAGTGAAAGGCAATTCATTTTTATTTACCCAACCTGGTGGAATAGTCCGCCGGCAATTCTCAAGGGCTTTGTTGATCGAGTGTTTACTGCTCGGTATGCCTATTATTATGAAAAAGGTTTGCCCAAGCCCTTGCTTGCTGGCAAAGCAGCCGTAATAACCTCAACTGGCGGCCCGCGAATAATTAGTAAATTATACTTGAACGATAGTGGAATAAAATTTCTGACACGTGATGTACTTGGTTTTTGTGGCATAAAAGCCAAAGCGTTTGTCATTGACCGCGCCACTAAATTGACTGAAAAACAAAAAGAAAAAATTAATAAAAAAGTTAAAGCAGCATTGAATTATTTGGTTAGTTAAGTTAGGGATTAGATCAGTTATATACATTGTGGGGGTGTCGTTGAATAATAAAAGAGTTAGATATTGAAATAGGTCTTAAGCAGGCCTGTTTTTTTCTTTAAAAAATGGTAAAATAAAATAAGAATTAAATATTTATTATTAAATTAATTAAACTTATGAGTAAGAAAAATATTTATGTCCTGTTAGTGCTGGTTTTAATCATTATAATTGCCGGAGTGCTGCGCTTAACAACCAAAGAAGACACATGGCTCTGTCAAAACAATGTTTGGGTGAAACATGGTAATCCGTCGGATCCTCAGCCGACCAGTGGTTGCGGAGAAATAAACGCCTGTCCAGAAGATGCTAAAATATGTCCAGATGGTTCAAGTGTCGGGCGTAAAGGACCAAATTGTGAATTTGCTGCTTGTCCAGCGGTCCAGTCTGAAACCAACGAAGTGACTTTTGTCTGTAAGGATAATAAAAGTATTCAAGCCAAATTTTATCCTAAAAAAGATGAGTATGTAGATTTAAATTTAAGTGACGGTCGGACGTGGCAGCTGCCGCATGTCATTTCCGCCAGTGGCGCGAGATATGCTAATACCGATGAAAGCCTTGTCTTTTGGAACAAGGGCGATACGGCCTTTATCACCGAAAACAATGAAACAACGTTTGTTGATTGCGTGTTGCAGCAGCCAGTTGAACCGCAGGATAATATTGGTATGGCCAATCCGGCTGCGACTAATTGTTTAGCTAAGGGCGGCAAACTCGAAACTAGAAAAAATAAAAATGGCGAATATGGTGTGTGCCTTTTTGATGACAATCGCCAGTGTGAAGAGTGGGCTTTTTTCCGAGGTCAGTGTCCGTTGGGAGGCTTAAAAGTAACTGGCTATGAAAATGAAGCGCAAGTTTACTGCGCTATTACTGGCGGTACGGTTGAGGGTGTCGGCACGGAATCAGTCATGTGTAAAAGGTTTGATGGCACTTATTGCGAGGTGACAGCAAATTTTAATGGCGAGTGTCCTGATCCTAACAACCCTGAACCTAACGCCGGCAATGTTGAAGCACCATAAGTAAATTAAATATTTATTTTAAAAACATATGTTTTTCAAACTTTATTTAATAGCCTTGCCGGTATTTTTTGCAATTGATATGGTTTGGCTGGGGCTAGTTGCGAAAAAATTTTACGCACAGCAAATTGGATTTTTAATGAAGACCAATGTCAGCTGGCTGCCGGCGATTATTTTTTATCTGCTCTTTATTGCCGGATTGGTTGTCTTTGTGCTCGTGCCGGCCATGGCAAAGAATTCCTGGGTTAGTGCTTTAGGGTTGGGCGCGTTTTTCGGTCTTATTACATATGCGACTTATGATCTGACTAATCTCGCGACATTAAAAAATTGGCCGTTGATGGTGACGGTTGTTGATCTGGCGTGGGGTGCCGTGTTGGCGGGCTTAGTTTCAGTCGTTAGTTTTTTTATTGCTCATAAAATTGGCTTATGAATTATTTTACAACACTTGCTTTGATACTATTTATTTACATGAGTTTGTGGTTTTTTGTTTCAGTCGCAAAAAAGAGAAATGATGTGGCAGATGTTGCCTGGGGACTGGGTTTTGTGCTCATGTCCTGGATATCGCTGTTGCTGGCAGGCAATTTTAGTGCGCGGAGCTGGCTGGTGGTTTTTTTAGTGACTGTCTGGGGACTTCGATTGGAAATTCATATTTATCAGCGCAATCGCGGTAAATCTGAGGACTATCGTTATCTGGCTTGGCGTCAGCAGTGGGGTAAGTGGTTTTATTTGCGTTCATATTTTCAAGTTTATCTTTTGCAAGGATTTTTTCTTTTTTTGATTGTTGTACCAGTATTAATAATTAATAAGTCTTCAGGGTCAGTAGTGGGCTATCTTGATTTTATTGGTGTGGTTATCTGGTTGCTGGGTTTTTGTTTTGAAGCACTAGGCGATGCTCAGTTAGCTCGGTTCATTAAAGATTCTGCAAACAAAGGCAAATTACTACAAAGCGGTTTATGGCGCTACACACGGCATCCTAATTATTTTGGTGAAGTAACTCAGTGGTGGGGGATTTGGCTGATAAGTTTGAGTGCGAGCGGTATTTGGTTGGGAGTGATTGGGCCGTTAACAATCACTATTCTGATTTTAAAGGTGTCAGGCGTGCCTCTATTAGAAAAGAAAATGGCTGAACACCCAGAGTTTGCTGATTACAAGAGACGGACGAGTGTCTTTATTCCTTGGTTACCAAAAAAATAATTATTAATTTAAAAAATATGGAGTCCGAAACCAAAAAACCAACCGGCTGTTGCGAACCGTTTGATCCTGAACCCTGGCAGGACAAAGAAATTTATTGGCAGGATAAGCTGTTTGTTAAGGATCACGTGACCAGTTTTTTGCATATGCCTTTGAACATGGGACAAAAAGTTGTAAAAAATATGAAATTAATCAATCAGGCTGGTGCCAAAGCGCCGTACCAGTTAATGCTGACTGATGAAAAATCAATGTGGGGCGCGGATATTTATATTGATGTTGCGCGTGAGGTGCCGGGTGCGGAAATGGCTAAAATCTCCGGCACGTTCTTGACTAAGGTTTTTGAAGGCCCTTATCAGAACGTCGGTCAGTGGGCTAAGGAAATGACTGAGCATGTTAAGACTAAAGGCAGGGAATTGAAAAAAATTTATTTTTCCTATACCACTTGCCCCAAATGTGCTAAAGCTTATGGCAAGAATTATGTGGTGCTTTTTGCTCAGGT
>CAYSSY010000074.1:0-2917 GCA_964434055.1 uncultured Gammaproteobacteria bacterium
ATAACATAATCTTAGCTGTTCTTTCATATACTATATATACTAGCGCTTACCTTAGGTAGGATAAATAAAAAATATATAATTGTCAAATAAAAAAGCCTGATAGAGTATTCCCTCATTTCTCTATCAGGCGATGTTTCTGAGCCGGTGCGGTCCATTGTTTGAATTCCTTGTCATTTGAGAAGTTGCATTTTTATAACCTGTCGGCGGATTAGCATGTCAGACAGGTTGACGTTGCCGGTTCCGTCCCAAATCGGTGAGACAACTAGTTCAGCAAAATACGTACCAGACGGAACGTTAGATGCGTTCCATGTTTTACTGTACTCGCCTGCTGATTGTTCACCGTCTTGGAGCACGACAACTTTCTGACCGCGGATATTGTAAATGGTCAGAGAGACGTGACTATTACGGGGAACGGAATATTTAACCGTGGTCGCTGGGTTGAAGGGGTTGGGATAGTTTTGATTCAAATAAAAATTTGTGGAAATAATATCTTTTTTTTCTACTCGTGCCAGATTTAAGTCTCTTAGAGCAGAAACAAAATCATAATTCATATTAATCCGTCCGTAACCGATTGAATCACTCTTTGTTAAGTTACCGGTTGACATATGTGCTACCTGGCGTACTTGATTCCAGGAAATCTTTTCTCCAAAATAATTTTCCAATTTTTTCTTGATGAGGTAGCACTTAGCGGCAACAATACAATTTACATAACTGTTAAAATTTGCCGGGCTATAATAATCAACAAACTCTAGGGCGGGCCCAAAACAATATACTATGCTACCGTTTTCATCGCAGGTTGAACTAGTAACAACATGCTTCAATTGCTCTTTATAATAATCCCAATAAAGCTTTTGGTTAAATGGCATCGGGGCAAACATGGTTATTGTTGAATCATGCAAAAAATTCTGCGCATGAATTGCCATTTGATCACTTTGCACAAGGGCTTCCGTACCCAAAAACTTCGCATGTGCCACTAGGTCACCCATATCACCATAATTTACAACCTCAATCAAAAAACCTTGATCAATGCTGAGCAGAGCTTCTTTCATGTAAGTAGTATGTTCGGGATAAAAATCGTTAATCAGAAAATCACAAAGCTTCTTGGGCCCAAAAGTGTAAAAAAACCCTTTGACCCACTCGCCATTTTCCCCAAATGGACCGTCGCCCCAAAAATAAGATACGCCACCTTCAGAACAAATCTTTAATTCCAAATTATGGCGACCATTTCTCGATGGTGACCATCTCATTTTGATGGCTTTTTCACCTTTCTTTAAAAAAATAGACAGTGAATCCGAAAATTGATTATCAACTTTCAACTCGAATTTAACAGACAAGTCCCGCTCAATTTTTAAGTTAAAAATGAAACTAGTACTTTGGTTAACATCTGTAGATTGTGGAGGAAACTCACAACTTTGAACAGACAACCCACCTGAAAAAGAATTAGACGAAACTAATAGCAAAAAAAATGACAATACAACAAACCATTTAGCATTCATGGCTCACCTCCCTTTCATAAAAAAATGTGATGAACAATTAATTTACTTAAAAACAATTTGGAACACTATACCTTATAAGAATTTATTGATGTTGTCAATGGTAGTTTCTCCACATTACTTTTAAATAAACTAAAAAACAACCTGTTTAAGGTGTTTTTTTGTTTGCTTTAAAATAGCTTTCTTTGATTAAGAAAATTTCCTTAAAATAACATAATCTTAGCTGTTCTTTCATATACTATATATACTAGCGCTTACCTTAGCTAGGATAATCAAAATTAAGGGGGTTGTCAAATAAAAAAGACCCGCTTGAAGAACATGTCCTCAAGGGGTCTAATAGTGTGAAGATCCTATCGCTTCGCCATGCATTACTTAAGCAGCACCATCTTCTTGGTCTCGATGCCTCCCTCGGCTTCGAGACGATAGAAGTAAGTGCCAGCGGGAAGATTCTCGGCGTTGAAGGTAGCGCGGTGTTCGCCAGGGAGCTTGCGCTCATTGACGAGCATCGCTACCTCATGCCCTAACATATCGAAGACACTCAGTTTAACCTGACCAGGACGGGTCAAGGCGTAACCGATAGTCGTCGTGGGGTTGAAGGGATTGGGATAGTTCTGGGAGAGATGGAAAGTGGCTGGTACCCTCTCATTCGCGACACCAGACATCAAGCGCGGACCAACGCGCAAAATCCTAATGCGCGAACAAAGTGAATCTACACCCTTTTGAGCGTTGTCAAAGAACCCACAGAACCGCTGCCAATCAGCCGAAATTTTGTTGAACTTCACTCCTGACTGAAAGTTATACTGACCCGGTTCGGGGCAATCCAAGATGACCCCACTGGAAACATCACCATAGACGACGCCTTTAAGCATGGCCGGCGAGGCAGAATTGCCGTGCTGCAGAGCACCATGGGCATAGAATTGCACGGTCCAGAAAGCGGTCGAGTCAATTCTCATAGCCATGCCGAGCGTTGTCTTCTTGATATCGCCGACTGGATGGCCGGTGATATTCAAATACGAATTTTTGACCGGATCTTTTAATGTCCAGCCAAGTTCTTCAATAACAATATCCAGGGTCCGGCCATCCTCGGTCCAGTTATCCAAAACCACCAGACACACACGGTCAGCATCCGCAGAGACATCATAAACGCGCGCCTCAAAAAAAACGCGCTTTTTTTCCGGTTCAAGCACAGGATTCTCAACCGTAGCCGACTGGTAGTCAAAATCAACTGGCAGTGTTAAAACCTGCCCGGCAACGGCTCCTGGTAAACAGTGCTTCTTGGTCACCATCCGCCACGTCTGGTCACCAGCGGTATTGTTGGCGAACCAGACGGTGACATCGCTATTGAGCATTGCCACACCTTGTGGATGACAACTGTCGATGCCGGCGACATTAAGATGACAGGGCATTGACTGCAAAAAACCTTT
>CAYSSY010000075.1:0-2787 GCA_964434055.1 uncultured Gammaproteobacteria bacterium
ATTCTATGTTGTTAAGGGAGGTTATAACTATTATCTTTATGGTAGTTGTAATGGATTAAATCAAAGCGGATTTTGTGCTTTTGATCCAAAGGGAGAAAACAACAAAGTGACTGAAATAAATGCTTCTTGCGGAATTGAAGAAAAATCAGAGAAAAATGTATCATTGGACGGCGTTGACTTATCGTCCTTTCCGACTAAGCAAGTCGGCTCTAAGGATGCGATAGTTTTGGTCGGCTGTTATGAATGTGACTACACAAGAAAGGCTTATCCGGATATTCAAAAGTTAGTACGAGAAAAAAAGACCGATTATATTTTCGCTCATTACCCAGCCAAAGAAAATACCAATTTTCTATCCGAAGTCGGTTATTGCGTTTATAAGGAATACGGAGATAGATTTTGGGCTTTCAATGATTATTTATTCACGGTTGATAAAGTTGCAATCTATCAGCCAGAATACATTAATACGATATTGAAAAATTTTGATTTTGATATCAGAAAAATAACTGATTGCGTTAACGACTCTGCAACAAAAGAAGCGGTGACTAATCAGGTCAATCAATTAAGAAAAACACATCTATACGGAACACCCACCGTATTTATCAATGGCAAAGCATTTGTCGGACCGAAACCTTATAGGGTATACAAAAGTGTGCTCAATAAATTCATTATATTTTAAATTTATGGATGATTGCGAAAATTGTTCTAAAGAACAAAAAAATAAAATAAAACCATCACATAGCAAAATCAGGTGGCTAGTAGGCGCACTATTTTTTATTGTTCCGCTGGAAGTGCTCTCGTTTCTCTCGATTGATCTTAGCCCGTGGATTCGATTACCGTTTTTTATTGCCGTGATTTTAATTTTTGGCAGAAAAATATTTCTCAGCGGATTCAAAAATTTATTCAAATTTAATTTCTCGGATATCAATCTCTTGATGGCTGTTGCAATTATCGGGGCGATATTCCTTCAGAAATTTGAAGAAGCCTCAATCATTGTAATTTTATTTGGTCTGGGTGAAGCCTTAGAGGAATACGGCATTCAGCGAAGTCGTTTAGCTTTAGAAAAATTAATAAACAGCTCTCCGAAAACGGCTGAACTTAAATCCGGCAAGAGTGTAAGAATTGAAGAGGTCGGGATTGGAGAAATTATTATAATTAAGCCCGGAGACAAAATTGGTCTTGATGGAGAGATTGTTTTTGGTGACAGCCTGGTCGATGAATCGACAATCACAGGTGAACCATTACCAAAAAGTAAAATGATTGGCGACAAGGTATATGCCGGATCAGTAAATAATGGCGGTTATTTGGAAATTAAAATCGAAAAAGAGGCAAAAGACTCAACCTTGAATAAAATTGTTCAAATGACCGGCGAAGCAGTAAAGAAAAAAGCAGAGTCACAAAAATTTATTGAAAAATTTGCACGCTATTATACGCCGGCCGTAACTATTTTTGCTGTTGCATTATTTATCGTTCCTGTCTTTGTTCTTAATGGCTCAATGCAATTTTGGCTGGTGCAATCGCTGACAATTCTGCTTATTGCCTGCCCATGCGCCTTGGTAATATCAACACCAATTTCAGTATTTTCAGCGCTCGGCAATGCCAGTCAAAAAGGAGCTTTGATCAAAGGCGGTAAGATTATTGAGGATTTATCTCAAATAACAGAAATCGGTTTTGATAAAACAAAGACATTGACTGTGGGGAAACCCGAAGTGACCGATATCATACCTTTTAATGGGTTTACTAAAGAAGAAGTATTGAGCTGTTCTGCTGGTCTTGGTAAATTTTCCGAACACCCATTATCACAAGGCGTAGTTGAAAAAGCGGTTTCGCAAGAGGTAGAGATTCATCAATTTAATAATTTTAAATCAATGCAAGGAGAAGGTGTTTTAGGTGATTGTACAGTCTGCACTGATACCAGACACTGCCTGGGAAAAATTGGATTGGTTGAAAGTCAATTTAACAATACTGAAATCAGTAAACAGATGAAGAGCGAAAAAAATAGACTGGAAGAAGAAGGTAAGACGGTTATATTCTTGGGCGGAGAAAAAACAGTAAAAGGAATAATTGCCTTATCTGATGAAATAAGAAATGACTCAAGACCAACGATTGATAAGCTGAAAAAATTAAAGATAAAATGTTACATGGTGACTGGCGACAATGACGGATCGGCTAAATATGTTTCCCAAGCGTTGGGCATATCTGAAATATATTCGGAAAAAATGCCCGAAGATAAAGTTAATATCATAACCGACAAATCCAAACAAAATATTAAAGTGGCAATGGTTGGCGACGGCGTTAATGATGCACCGTCCTTGGCGGGAGCCAGTGTAGGCATAGCTATGGGGTCGCTTGGATCCGATGTCGCTATTGAAAGTGCAGATGTAGCTCTAATGAATGACGATCTTAAACTCATACCTTATTTAATTGAATTAAGCCGAAAAACCGTAGCTAAGATAAAATTTAATACTTATTTTGCGCTGGGTACTAAGTTTATATTCCTAATTTTGGCCGTATTTGGTTTAAGTAATCTATCTTTGGCTATTTTTGCCGATGTCGGCGTTACTCTAATTGTTGTTTTGAATGGATTGAGTTTGTATAGATTTAAATTAGCTTTAAGGCAGTAAATATATTTTTAAATTTACCAGCAAAAACCTTGAAAAAATCTTCATTTTTTATTATAATTTGTAGAGAGAAGTAAAAATTTAAAACCTTAATAATTTACAGTTCATTTTGATGTCCCGCCGTCCGTTCGCAAAAAATTCTGGCCGTCCAATCAGGCGGGCGAAAAGG
>CAYSSY010000076.1:0-2581 GCA_964434055.1 uncultured Gammaproteobacteria bacterium
ACATAGAGCACGCCTGTCAACGACGAACCGATCTGTGTTGCCAACCGGATTCTTTGCGCTTCACCACCAGATAATGTATGCGCCGAACGGGAAAGTGTCAGATAATCAAGACCAACATTGTGCAAAAACTCCAAACGAGCAATAATTTCTTTCAAAATCTGCTTGGCCACAACCTGTTCCTTAGCGCTTAAAAGCGCGGTTGTTTTTTTCTTGCCCACAGTACCAGCCAAATCTTCCATAAAACTTTTAGCCTCCAAGATCGTGAAGTCACTGACTGAGATGATATCTTTATCAGCAATGGTCACCGCTAATATTTCTTCACGCAATCTTTTGCCTTGACAACTTGGGCATGGCAAAATCCGCATATATTTTTCAATTTCTCGTCTAATATAATCAGATTCGGTTTCCTTATAGCGCCTCATCAAATTTGGCACCACGCCTTCAAAACCGCGCCAATGCCCATCATCATCTTTTTTTCCATCATCGCCATAAAGAACAACTTTTAATTGTTCTTTGGTTAAATCCTTAACCGGCGTGTTAACTGAAAAATCATGCTTATTCACGGCGTCTTCCAACAAACTGTAATACCAGCCCTGGGCATTGGAGCCAGTTCTGGTCCACGCGCGAATTGCTCCCTGAGAAATAGACAGTCTTTTATTGGGAATAACTAAATCCGGATCAACTTCCTGCTTAGTGCCTAAACCTGTACATTCCTGGCAAGCGCCGTGCGGCGAGTTAAAAGAAAATAACCGCGGTTCAAGTTCCGGCATGTTAAAATCACATTTCGGACAGGCAAAATGCTGAGAAAAAATATTATCCTTAGCTAAATCAACTTCGTGGATAATCACTAAGCCGTTGCCTAATTCTAAAGCCGTTTCTAATGATTGAAAAAGACGCGAATATTCATCAAATTTGTGGCTCTTTTCAGCCAGCTTTTCCTTGAGATTAATACTTTTGCCATCAGGCACTTCTAAGCGGTCAACCACGACTTCAACTGTGTGTTTCTTATTTTTATCAATATTCATATCAAGAATTTCCTCAATCGGATAAGTCAGATTATCAAAACGCACGCGGGCATAACCGGTTTTCTGAACCTGAGTTAAAATATTTTTGTGCTCGCCTTTCTGATCGCGAATTACTGGCGCTAAAATTAAAATTTTGGTACCAGTTGGCATCTTTAAAATCCGCCCGATAATTTGTTCTTTAGTCTGTTTGCTGATCTCCAAACCGCATTTCGGGCAATGCGGGTGGCCGATGCGCGCATAAAGCAAGCGCAGATAATCATAAATTTCCGTGACCGTGCCCACAGTTGAGCGCGGATTATGTGAAACCGAGCGCTGATCAATGGAAATTGCCGGTGACAAGCCCTCAATTTGGTCAACATCTGGTTTTTCTTGCAAACTCAAAAACTGCCGGGCATAAGACGAGAGTGATTCCACATAGCGCCTTTGGCCTTCAGCATAGATTGTGTCAAAAGCGAGTGATGATTTGCCAGAACCAGAAAGCCCGGTAATAACCACAAGCTTATCTCGGGGAATATCTAATGATATATTCTTTAAATTATGAACGCGAGCGCCGCGAATGACAATTTTATTATTGTTGGAAGACATAAAAATAAATTTTGCTATTTGTTGACTGAGTTTTGTTTTTTGAGATAAAAACGCTGTTGGTCATTATACACTACCTGTCAAGAAGCGTCAAGGACTAGCGTAACTAACGACAAACGACGAACGACAGACGACCTATCGACTGTTGTCAGTCGTCAGTCGATGGTTGTTAGTCGATAGTCGATAGTCGTCTGTCATCTGTCAAATAAAAAATCCGCCAGAAGTTGTGAAAACCTCTGACGGATTCTGATGTATGTGTTACCTCCTATAAAATACTATTCATTGTTACCATTGACCTTTTTGGGAAATTGTCGTCCTTGCCGGCGGTAGCAAGCTGGCAGACCAAACTGGTAGTACGGACACGATCCGCGAGTACAACCGGTCTGGTCGCACTCCACGCGCGGTGGCTTGAACTCAAGCGCGCGTTTGACCAGCTCGAACCGCTCTTCCGGGCCGACCAGAGGCAGTGGTTGCCTTGGATTTGAACCTGGCCGGTTGAGGATCATGACGCATTGGGGTGAATGAGCTCCTCGCTGTTTGCGCCAGTCAACGTAAATCGCCGGCACTTCAGGAATTATCCCCGCGCTGATCAGTGTCTCAAAATCAACACTGACGCGAAGTTTTTTCCTGACTATTTCGCCAGCCCTGACATAAGCCGCCGGCATGCGCAAACTAACAAGCGGTGTCGCCCTTGAGGTATTGATGGTGATTTGGAACGAGCCGTCGTGCCGTTCCACATCAACCACCTGCTGGTTGTCCCCGTCCGGCCGGCGATTGAGTTCAAACCGCGCTCCTTTGGCAGACTGCACCGCAGTCGCCTTGGGGACCTGACATACCAGGCACAGACGGGACGGCACACCTGCCTTGGTGTGTGCTGGCAAGGTTATTACTTCAACCTTGGCGCGCTCCCGCACCTCCATAACCGCACTAATCTGATCGCTGATTGCCGCGATCAGCCAGTCCCAAAATATATT
>CAYSSY010000077.1:0-2556 GCA_964434055.1 uncultured Gammaproteobacteria bacterium
CATAAACCCTTAAGAAATAATCAGCGCTCCTTAAAGCTGACTCCATCACCCCGCCAGAAGCGCCATAGATGGCGCCGGCGCCGGAATAGACTTCCAAAGGATTGTCCAAATGTCCGACTTTAAGTTTTGGCAAATCAATTTTATTTTTATGGAGCAAATGGGCGTATTCTCTGGTGGTTAAAACATAATCAACCGCCGGCACTTTCTCGCCTGTTAATTTTTTCCTATTAAGCGCGCAGTGAGCTTTGATATTATCAAGCTCCAATCTTTCCAAACACCAACCAAGGTCAATGGTATGGCTTTGAAGAGCAATTTCATGTTTCTTGGAAGTGCAGGGCATAATTGAAACAACCACGATATCGCGCGGATCCCGTTTCAACCAATCGGCAAAAAAAGTCTTAATCACCGGTCCAGAACACATGTGAGGCGAATTACTGGTCGTGAGATGAGAAATAAATTCCGGATAATAAAATTCCACAAACTTAACCCAGGCTGGGCAGCAGGAGGTAAACATCGGCCGATCTTTTTTCTTTAATAACCATTCCACCAGCTCACGCGCTTCTTCATAGGTTGTAAAGTCAGCGCCAGTATTGACGTCAAAAGCGTAATCAAAACCTAAAACCTTCATGGACGTGGCCAGCTGTCCTGTCACAATTGAGCCGACTGGCAAACCGAATTCTTCGCCGATCGAAACCCTGATTGACGGCGCAATTTGAGCCACCACCACCTTTGAACCGCGATTTTTCAGCATAGCCTCAACGTCGTCTAAATGCGGCACGCCAGAAATAGCGCCGACCGGACAATGCACCACGCATTGTCCGCAATAAGTGCAATCAAACTTATCGGCATCATTCTTTAAAAGGTCAACATTATTTTTGACATTTGACATTTGAGCTTTGTCATTTTTTATTTCCCCTTTTGGTTTAACATGTGTCGCCACCCCTTTCTCAGTAATTTCATAAAAATTGCAGGCTTGTTTTTCACAGACTTCCACGCAATTGCGGCACTCAATGCATTTTGAAGAATCAAAACGGATGGCTTCGCCAAACTGCCAGACTGGATACTCATTTTTCCGTTCGTCATAACGCGCTAATTTCAAACCGAATTTGGCAGCATAATTTTTTAAACGGCAATTATCTTCATATAAACATGTGGCACATTTTTCAATATGCTCGGCATAAATCAACTCTAAATTAACTTGGCGCGCGCGCTTTACCTCGGCAGTATCAAGTTTAACTTTCATCCCCGGTTCAACTTCGGTGGAACAAGAAGTAACTAATCCCAGACCTTCAACCTCAACCAGACACACCCGGCAATTGGCTTTAATTGATAAATCTGGGTGCTTGCACAAATGCGGAATCGCTAACCCCTCTCTCAAAGCCACGTCCAAAATCGTCTCGCCTTTTGAAGCGTGATAGGTTTTATTATTGATTTGGAATTTAATTGATTGGGACATATTTATATACAATTTTCAATTTTTAATTTGATTGCTCCGCAATCATCCCGCAGGCCTGCGGGATACCAGCAGAGCTGGTAATTTTCAATGCCTATTTTCTTAAAATCTTATCGTCATGCCGAACTTGCTTGCCCGCAAAAGTGGAGGGTTTCGGCATCTCTTAAGATTCAGTTCCTAAGTCCGAGAGATCCTGAAATAAATTCAGGATGACGCTTGCTGGATGATGACATTTTATGTCAGTTTAGGATGACGGTTTAAATTATTATTCTTATTTTTTGAGTCCTGTTGTTTACATTCTGTTAATTGTTAACTGTGTTTTGTTACTTGTTATTTGTTGGTTGTTATTTGTGTTCTGTTAGTTGTAACAAACTTGACACTATTTCTATTAAATGCTATAAATATTTAATTCTAATTCATGTTCTTTTTACTAATAAATTATTCATTTTTTTGAATTGGGAGATTTTATGTCAAAAAAAATTTACGTTGACCCAGCTGGGCTGACAGCTGTAGCAAAAGGCCGCGCGACTGAATTAGTTGCCACTAACATGCCCTATCAACAGTATCAGCAAGAACTGGTTGCTCGGGATGACCTGACTGTCATTAACACCATTTCACAAAAACAGTCTGGCACCGATCAAGAAGTTCTGGTGTTTGTCATTAAACCCATGGAAGACATTATCACTCAGCGATAAGGAGAAAAATATGGAACTGTACTGCAATCCAAAAGAACTCAGTGCCGCTCTTGAAGAAGAGGGCACACGAATTTTGTGCATCTCGTTTGCCATAGCTCCATATACCAAACAGGTATGGGCAAAATTTAATCAAAAAGAATACGAACTGCCGGCTAACAGTCTTTTTGCCGGTAAACACAAGGCTCAAGGCCTGCGCGGTTTCTCGCTTCCAGCTGACTGTATTGTCGAATAATTTTTACACCACAGCTCTCTCGGACCACCGGGGGCTTTTTTATTTAATTTTCAAATCTTTGTCATCCTGAACCTGTCTGCCGACAGGTAGGCTCGTTTCAGGATCTAATTAGATTCTGAAATAAATTCAGAATGACAGATGGTTTTGTTGTTTGTTAGTTGTTAATTGTCTTTTGT